>JBBSJW010000003.1:0-88005 GCA_038256885.1 Propionibacteriales bacterium | reverse complement strand
GTACGTGTTGGCTGCTTCCGGCCCCCGTCGGTGCCCGATGGCATCAGCCGACTGCGCATCACCGCGACAGCTGGCCTCGACGACGAGCAGCTGGCAACAGCCTGCAAGGTCATCCAGTCGGTGACTCAATGACCTTTCCGAGCTCGAAGTTTGTGGTCGTCACCGGCACCGATACGGGAGTCGGCAAGACCGTCACCACCGCGGCTCTGGCCGTGGCCCTCGAGGAGCGCGGCCTGTCCGTTGCCGTGGTGAAGCCTGTACAGACCGGCATCGCGACCGGCGAGCCCACCGATCTCGAGGAGGTCACCAGGCTCACGGGCGTGACTGCGACCCACGAGTTCACTCGCCTGACGCCGCCGCTCGCCCCGGTCGCTGCGGCACGGCTCGACGATGCCGATCTGCCGTCGCTCGACTCGTACGTGAACGCGATTCGCGCGATCGACGCGGAGGTGGTGCTGGTCGAGGGGGCTGGCGGGCTGCTGGTCCATCTCGACGGGAACGGCCGGACCATCCTCGACCTCGCCACCGAGCTGGAGGCCGACGTCGTCGTGGTCGGCAGCGAAGGCCTCGGCTCGCTCAATCACTTCGCGCTGACCGTCGAAAGACTGAGCATCGCAGGCATCCAACCGATGCTGGTGATCGGTTCGTGCGCGGCCAAACCCGACCTGGCCTCCATCTCCAACCGCATCGATCTGCCCCAGGTCACCGGCTTGCCGACGTCAGGGCGCATCCCCGCCGGTGCGGGCGCCCTGTCCCGCGCGGACTTCCGCGCGCAGGCACCCTCGTGGTTCAGTTTCCGGTCAGTCGACCGCCGAGCCAGGTGAAAGGCTGCTCGCTGCCCCAAGGAGTGACGTGTACGATCTCGCGCTGGTCGATGACCTCGACTCTCGGGCCAAGCGCCTCGATCAGACCTTCCACGCTGTACCGGGAAACCGGGAGATCCGAGCATTGCTCAGGCCCGCCGGGCGCGAACGTGGCGACCACAAACGCGCCACCTGGGCGAAGGGTCGTGCGCAAGTTGGCGACGTAGGCAGCTTGAGCGTCAGGCGTGGTGAGGAAGTGGAAGACCGCGCGGTCGTGCCAGACGTCGTACTGCCTCGTTGGGGTCCAGTCCACGAGGTCGGCAACGATCCATCCGATGGTATCGGCGTCGCGGCCGAGTCGCTCACGGCTACGACTCAGCGCTTTGGCAGACACGTCGAGAACAGCCAGGTCCCGGTGGCCTCGTCCCCGCAGGCTGTCGACAAGTGTCGAAGTTCCGCCGCCGACATCGATCACAGACTGGCTGATGTCAACGTCCAGCCGCTCGAGCATGGCCAGTGAGTCGGTCGGCACCGGTTCGTACCAACTCGTGTCATCGTCCGCCTTGGAGCTGTAGACACCATTCCAGTGAGCACTCGTCGGATCGGTCATCTTGTCGATCCTGTCATTGTCGTGGTCACCTGAGTTCGAGTCTCACGCCTTGATCCGCAGCGAGCTCAGACGGGCGCATGTCCAAGTAGGAAGGACACTTCGGTTGGTCCCTCAGCATGTCGCAAGCGGGTGGTCCCGACGAATCCCGTTCGGGTCATCCAGTCCACGGACTGGTCGGTAGTCACCTCGCGACTTGCTGATCCGCAGGTGTCGGTACGGCTGATAGGCAGTAGCGTCCACGGATGGACAACTTCGCTACGGCGGCTGCTGCGACGGTCGCGCTCATCGCCGTCGCAGCGTTCGTACGGTGGCGACTTCTGACCCGCCGACGCAGCCTCGGAACGGCCGCCGACCGTGCCACGTACGCGACTCTGCACACCGCATCTCTCGCGGCTCCGTCACTGCGACGTGGACTGAATGCCGAGAGCGCGGCCCAGGCACTCCCGCACCTGCGGGCTCTGCTGGGCAGCCCCACGGCGGCGATCACCGACATCCATGGGCCCCTCGCCTGGGACGGTCCCGGCGATGCCGTCGACGTGGCCGAGCTGATGACCCAGGCGCTCAAGAGCGGGACGACTCAGGCCTCTGATCGCGCGATCGTCGCTCCATTGTCGGTCGAGAACCGTGTCGTCGGAAGCATCGTGGTGATGAGCGATGAAGCCTCGGCCGGTCTCGCCCGTGCCACGACCGAGGTTGCCCGCTGGATGTCGAGCCAACTGGAGCTGGCCGAGCTGTCGGAGTCCCGCACCGCGCTGATGGAGGCCGAGCTGCGTGCTCTCCGTGCCCAGATCTCTCCGCACTTCATCTACAACTCACTGGGCGCGATCGCATCGTTCGTCCGCACCGACCCCGAGCGGGCCCGTGAGCTGCTGCTCGAGTTCGCCGACTTCACCCGCTACTCGTTCCGCGAGCACGGCGAGTTCACCACGCTCGCCGAGGAGCTGCGCTCGATCGAGCGCTACCTCGTGCTCGAGAAGGCCCGCTTCGGCGATCGCCTGCGGGTGGTCACCCGGGTGGCTCCTGAGGTGCTCAGCGTGACGCTGCCGTTCCTGTCGGTGCAGCCACTCGTCGAGAACGCGATCCGGCATGGACTCGAGGGCAAGGCAGGCGACGGCACGATCACCGTGGTTGCGCTCGACTCCGGCACCGAGTGTCTGATCACGATCGAGGACGACGGCGTCGGCGTGGATCCGGACATCGTCCGCGACGCTTTGGTCGGCCGGATCACGAGCGCGTCAGTCGGACTGGCCAACGTCGACGAGCGGCTACGTACCGTCTACGGCAATGACTACGGCATCGTCGTCGAGACTGCGCCTGGTCACGGCACGAAGGTCATCTTGCGCATACCCAAGTTCGCGCCCGGAGCGGAGGTGAGCGCTTCATGAGTCAAGATCAGCGCATGGGACTGCACACACTCGTCGTCGACGACGAGCAGCCTGTGCTGGACGAGCTGGTGTGGCTCCTCGGGCGCGACGAGCGCATTGCGTCCGTACGCGCCGCACAATCAGCCACCGACGCGCTCCGGCTCCTTGAAGTCGGCGATGTCGACCTCGTCTTCCTCGACGTCGTGATGCCTGGGCTCACCGGCCTGGAGATCGCCAAGGTGCTCACCCGCTTCAAGCATCCGCCGCGCATCGTGTTCGTCACTGCTCACGAAGCGCATGCTGTCGATGCGTTCGAACTGAACGCCGTCGACTACCTGCTCAAGCCCATCCGCGAGGAGCGACTGCGCGAGAGCGTGCGGCGCGCGTGCGACGACGGCACGACGAGCCAGGCCAAGCCCGATGACACCATCGCCGTCGAGCTGGGTGGCGTCACTCGCTTCGTGTCGCGCAGCTCGGTGACGTACGCCGAGGCGCAGGGCGACTACGTCCGGTTGCACCTGCTCGACGGCGCGAGCCACCTGATCCGCACGCCCTTGGGCGCGCTCGCCGAGGACTGGGACGAGGCCGGATTCGTCCGCATCCACCGCAGCACCATGATCAACCTTTCTCACGTGCGCGAGGTGCGGATGGTGTCGGGGCGCTGCAGCATCGTGGTTCCCTACGGAGCCGAGCTTGTCGAGCTGCAGGTTGCTCGACGGCACGTACGAGCTGCACGCGAACGCATCCAGGAGCACGCCCGGTGACCGACGAACCACGCGTCTACACCGGACGCGTACGAGTCACCAACCCGCTGACTTCGGCGCCCTCCCACATCCGGCGAAGCGTCCAGCAGGAGATCGACGAGTCGACCGGCGTCGGCGAGGTCTACATGCGATCGCTGATCCGATCGCAGCTGCGGGCCGCCCTGACCGTCACCACGACGTTGGTGCTGTCGATCGGCGCGCTCCCTCTTGTGTTCCTCGCCTTCGACTCGGTCACCGAATTCACCATCAGCGGCGTGCCTCTTCCGTGGATCATCCTCGGCGTCCTCGTCTATCCCGCGTTGCTGATCCTCGGCTGGCTCTATCTGCGACAGGTCGAACGCGCGGAGCAGGACTTCACCGAGCTCGTCGAGCCACAACGCCAGGTCAACTCGTCATGAACGCCACGTACGGGATCGTCGCGATCACCCTGGTCGCGCTCGCGACCCTGGTCATCGGCGCGTTCGGACTGCGGGTCAGCCGCACGACCAGCGACTTCTACGTCGCATCCCGCTCGGTGAGTCCCGTGCTCAACAGCTCGGCCATCGGCGGCGAGTACCTGTCAGCCGCATCGTTCCTCGGCGTGGCCGGACTGGTGCTGGCCCACGGCGCCGACATGCTCTGGTACCCGATCGGTTGGACCACGGGCTACTTGCTGCTGCTGGTGTTCGTCGCCGCACCGCTGCGACGGTCGGGCGCCTACACGATCCCCGACTTCGCGCAGGTCCGCCTGCAGTCCGTCGGCGTACGCCGTATCGCGACACTCCTCGTGGTCGGCGTCGGTTGGCTCTACCTGATGCCGCAGTTCCAGGGAGCCGGCCTCACGATGCGTACGGTCACCGGCGCTCCCGGCTGGGTCGGCACCGTGCTCGTGGCGGTCATCGTCGTCATCAACGTGGTGTCCGGCGGCATGCGCAGCATCACGTTCGTCCAGGCATTCCAGTACTGGCTCAAGCTCACCGCACTGCTCGTCCCGGTGTTCTTCCTCCTGCACGCGTGGACCTCCGACGGCCAGCCGTCACCTGTGGCGCCGGACGCCTGGTTCGCACCGTTCGGCGAGTCCGATGCGATGGGCCTGTACGCGACATACTCGGTACTGATCGCCACGTTCCTCGGCACGATGGGCCTGCCGCACGTCGTAGTCCGCTTCTACACCAACCCCGACGGCCACGCGGCTCGACGAACCACGCTCATCGTGCTCGCACTCCTCGGCGGGTTCTACCTCCTGCCCACCATCTACGGCGTGCTCGGCCGCATCTACGCCAGCGACCTGATCAGCGCCGGTCGCGCGGATGCCGTGGTGCTCGAGCTGCCGTCTCGCATGGTCGGCGGCACGACCGGCGAGCTGCTCGGTGCACTCCTCACCGCTGGTGCGTTCGGTGCGTTTCTGTCCACGTCGTCGGGTCTCACCATGTCGATTGCCGGTGTCGTCGGCCAGGGACTCGCGCGTACCGGCGCGATCTCCACGATCACCGGCCTCCGGCTGGCCGCGGTCGGCTGCGTCATGGTGCCGCTCGTTCTGGCACTGACAGCGGACCGGCTCCCGGTCGCCAACTCCGTGACCTTCGCGTTCGCCCTCGCGGCCTCGACGTTCTGCCCGCTCCTGGTGCTCGGCATCTGGTGGCGTGGGCTGACCGCGAAGGGTGCGATTGCAGGGCTGATCGGCGGAGGACTCTGTGCCGGCGTCGCTCCCGTCCTCACGATTGCGCGCCAGCCCGAGGGCTGGTTCGGGCTGCTGATGAGCCAACCTGCCGCGTGGTCCGTACCTGTTGGCTTCGCCCTGATGGTCGGCGTCTCGCTGCTGACCCGCGCGGACGTACCGACGAACGTGGCGCGGACGATGGTGCGTCTCCACACGCCAGAGCGACTCGACGTGCGCCGAGACTGAGGCCGCCCGCGGCCGAACGTCGAGGTGAGCTAGCGATACGTTCACCCTTCACGCCGAAGGCGTCAAACTGTGCGTTGCGGGAGCGTTCCACGCCGAAGGCGTCTCCATGCGAAGCTGCGATTCTGACCGCGCTTCCCTCAACTACCGCTGCCGTTCGACGCGCGATCCCTACCGTTCGGCGCAGGACGGCGACCGTATGCCGCAGGTCCGACTAGCCCGAACGCACGGGGGTACTCGTGATCTGGCTCACACCTCCTGGGCTCCCTACGTTCAGGGGTGGTGGCACGCTCCGTGCCACTGAGCCTTCACGAAAGAGGTGACCCACGGTGGCCGAAAAAGTGTCAGCCGAGGCCCACGCGGCCTATCAACGGATACACGCCACAGACGAGTTTGCCGAGCTGAAGCGTGTCTATCTCGGCTTCGTCGTACCCCTGACCGTCGCGTTCATGGCTTGGTACCTGCTCTACGTCCTGATGTCGAACTACGCGCACGACTTCATGGCGCACGTGCTGTTCGGCAACATCAACGTCGCGCTGGTGTTCGGTCTGCTGCAGTTCGTGACGACCTTCGGCATCGCCATCTGGTACGCCCGATTCGCCGCGCGCCGCATGGACCCCATCGCCGACAAGCTTCGCGACGAGTATGAAGAGGAGATCGAGCGATGAGCACATTGCACACAGCGCTGGTCGCAGCGGACGAGGGCGACAACCAGGCGCTGACCGGATCTCTGTTCGTCGTGATCGTCCTGATCACGGTTGGCATCACGTTCTGGGCCAGCCGCAACAACAAGACTGCCGCTGACTACTACGCAGGCGGACGCAGCTTCACCGGCGCCCAGAACGGCTTCGCCGTCGCAGGTGACTACATGTCGGCTGCGTCGTTCCTCGGCATCTCGGGAGCCATTGCGCTCTCGGGCTATGACGGCTTCCTCTACTCGATCGGCTTCCTGGTCGCCTGGCTCGTCGCCCTGCTGCTGGTTGCGGAACTGCTGCGAAACTCGGGCCGCTTCACGATGGCCGACCAGCTCGCGTTCCGTATGCGGCAACGCCCCGTACGTACCGCCGCGGCGACCTCAACCGTCGTCGTGTCAATCTTCTATCTGCTCGCACAGATGGTCGGTGCAGGTGCTCTCGTCGCGCTGCTCCTCGGAGTCAGCAGTGACACCGCGAAGAACCTCACCATCGCCGGAGTCGGCGTGCTGATGATCTTCTACGTGGTTGTCGGCGGCATGCGTGGCACCACATGGGTCCAGATCGTCAAGGCGGTGCTGCTCATGGGCGGCACGATCCTGATCACGGTTCTCGTACTGGCGAAGTTCAACTTCAACATCTCGGACATGCTCGGCACGGCTGCCGACCAGAGTGGCGTCGGCAAGGCGTTCCTCGAACCCGGTCTGAAGTACGGCGTCTCGACCGAGAGCAAGATCGACTTCATCTCGCTCGGTCTCGCACTCGTGCTGGGTACGGCTGGTCTGCCGCACATCCTGATCCGTTTCTACACGGTTCCAACGGCTCGTCAGGCTCGCAAGTCGGTCCTCTGGGCCATCGGCCTCATCGGTTCGTTCTACCTGATGACGCTCGTCCTGGGCTTCGGTGCTGCTGCACTGGTCAAGGGTGATGCGAAGCAGGACATCGTGGATTCCGGCGGCAACCTGGCTTCGCCCTTGCTGGCAGAAGCCGTGGGTGGCGGTTCCGGATCAACTGGTGGCGCAGTGCTGCTGGCCCTGATCTCGGCCGTGGCCTTCGCAACGATCCTCGCGGTCGTGGCGGGTCTCACGCTGACCTCGGCGTCGTCGGTCGCGCACGACCTGTACGCCAACGTGTGGAAGCGTGGCAAGGTCACCGAGAAGCAAGAGGTCAAGGTCGCTCGCGTCGCTGCGTTCGTCATCGGTGGTGTTGCGATCGCGCTCTCCATCCCCGCGCAGAAGCTCAACATCGCCTTCCTGGTGGCGTTGGCCTTCGCAGTCGCGGCCTCGGCCAACCTGCCGGCGCTGCTCTACAACCTGTTCTGGAAGCGATTCAACACCCGCGGAGCAGTGTGGAGCATCTACGGCGGACTGGTCTCGTGTGTCGGCCTGGTGATCTTCTCGCCAGTCGTGTCGGGCTCCGAGACGGCCATGATCACGGGATCTGACTTCAGCTGGTTCCCGCTGGCCAACCCGGGCATCATCTCGATCCCGCTCGGCTTCTTCTTCGGCTGGCTGGGCACCGTGACGTCCAGGGAGCCTGAGGCAGAGGAGCGATACATCGAGCTCGACGTACGCGCCATGACCGGCGCAGGCGCCGAGAAGTAAGTCGGGGGATGCGGCCCGGGGACGTCATGTCTCCGGGCTGCAACCTCGGCGCAACCCCGTCGCAGCCACGTTGTGGTTGCGACACAATGCAAGTAGTCGATAGAGGAGCACTGCGGTGAGCGAGCAAGGCCTTAGCAACCTGTCCCACGAAGACCGCCACTTCGATCCCCCCGCGGATCTGGCGGCCAACGCCAACCTCAAGGCAGAGGCATACGAACGTGCCACATCGGACCGCCTCGGCTTCTGGGCTGAGCAGGCTGAGCGCATCAGCTGGGGCACCCCGTTCGACGAGGTGCTCGACTGGTCCAATCCCCCTTTCGCCAAGTGGTTCGTGGGCGGCACGCTCAACGCGTCCTACAACTGCGTCGACCGCCACGTCGAAGCCGGCAAGGGCGACAAGGTCGCGCTGCACTGGGTCGGTGAGCCAGCGGACGACACCCGTGACATCACGTACGCCGAGCTCAAGGACGAGGTCTCACGCGCTGCCAACGCGCTGACCGACCTGGGTCTGGAGAAGGGTGACCGGGTCGCGATCTACCTGCCGATGATCCCCGAGGCCGTGGTCGCGATGCTCGCCTGCGCCCGCCTCGGCGCTCCCCACACTGTCGTCTTCGGTGGCTTCTCCGCAGATGCCCTCTCGTCGCGCATCCTCGACTGCGACGCCAAGATCGTCATCACGTCCGACGGCGGCTACCGCCGCGGAGCGGCAGCCGCACTCAAGCCGGCCGTGGACGAGGCGCTCGAGAAGTGCCCCGATGTCAGCCACGTGCTGGTCGTCAAGCGCACCAACCAGGACGTCGAGTGGACTGAGGGTCGCGACGTCTGGTGGCACGACGCCGTCGACTCCGCCTCAGCTGACCACACGCCAGAGATGTTCGATTCGGAGCACCCGCTCTATGTCATGTACACGTCCGGCACGACCGGGAAGCCCAAGGGCATCCTGCACACGACCGGCGGCTACATGGTCGGCTGCACCTACACGTACTGGGCCGTGTTCGACACCAAGCCCGAGACCGACATCTACTGGTGCACCGCTGACGTTGGCTGGGTCACCGGCCACTCCTACATCGTCTACGGGCCGCTCGCGAACGGCGTCACGCAAGTCATGTACGAAGGCACTCCCGACACCCCGCACAAGGGTCGCTGGTGGGAGATCATCCAGGACCTGAAGGTGACGCAGTTCTACACCGCGCCGACCGCGATCCGTACGTTCATGAAGTGGGGCGAGCAGATCCCTGCCGACTTCGATCTCAGCTCGCTGCGGCTGCTCGGCTCGGTGGGTGAGTCCATCAACCCCGAGGCCTACATGTGGTACCGCGAGCACATCGGCGGCGACAACGCGCCGATCGTCGACACGTGGTGGCAGACCGAGACCGGCGCCATCATGATCAGCCCGCTGCCCGGTGTCACGTCCGGCAAGCCAGGCTCGGCCATGACCGCCCTGCCCGGGATCAGCGCCGATGTCGTCGACGACGCTGGCAAGCCCGTCGGAAACGGCGAGGGGGGCTATCTCGTCGTCACCGAGCCGTGGCCGTCGATGCTCCGTACGATCTGGGGCGATGACGAGCGGTTCAAGGAGACCTACTGGTCGCGCTTCAAGAACATGTATTTCGCCGGCGACGGTGCCAAGAAGGACGAAGACGGCGACATCTGGCTGATGGGTCGCGTCGACGACGTCATGAACGTCTCGGGCCACCGCCTGTCGACGACCGAGATCGAGTCGGCGCTGGTGTCGCACCCCAAGGTCGCTGAAGCGGCGGTCGTGGGCGCCACCGACGACATGACCGGTCAGGCGCCTGTCGCGTTCGTGATCCTGCGCGACAGCGCTGTTTCTGGGGGGCACGGAGACGGCGGTGAGGATGTCGTCAAGGAGCTCCGCGACCACGTCGCGAAGGAGATCGGTGCGATCGCCAAGCCCAAGCGGATCCTGGTTGTCGCCGAGCTGCCCAAGACACGCTCGGGCAAGATCATGCGTCGTCTCCTGCGCGACGTCGCCGAGAACCGTACGGTCGGCGACGCCACGACACTGGCCGACTCCTCCGTCATGGACCTCATCTCGTCGGGTATGAAGACCGCCAAGGATGAGGACTGACCTGCACGCGGTGAGCGGCACTTGTAGGGTCTGCGTATGAGCTCTGCGCAGGACGACCCCACGATCGGACGTCTGGTTGCTGATGCGAGCCGCGATGTCTCCGCGCTCGTACAGTCCGAGATCGCGCTGGCAAAGTCTGAGCTCAAGAGCAGCGCCATCTCGGGCGGACTCGCTGCCGGGCTGTTCGCCGTTGCGGGATTCATCGTCCTGCTGATGGTCATCCTGCTGTCGATCACCGCCGCGTACTTCCTGACGATGACCGGGATGCACGCTGCCTGGGCGTTCCTGATCGTCACTGGCGCGTACTTCCTGCTGGCCATACTGCTGGTCGCCGTCGGCATCTACTCGATCAAGAGGATCAAGGCACCGACCAAGACCATCGCCTCGGCGAAGGCGATCCCCGCAGCACTCCGCGGTCGACGCTCCTAGGGCGTGTCTGGCCTAGCTCTTGCCGGACGACATCCGCAGGAGCACGCCGGCCACGATCGCCGCGACTCCGGCGATCGAGAGCCACAGCAACCACTGACCCAACGAGTCGGCGGCCCGATCGGCCAGAAGCTTTTGCAGCGTGCGGGCAAATCCTGAGGGCGCTGGCGTCTTGTCGAGGATGTTGGGCACGCCGTAGCTCGTGACCGCCTTCAGAACGAAGGCCACACCGAGCGCGCCGGCACCGAGCCACGCAAGACCTGTCGACCGACGCTTGGCGAATACCAACGACAACGCAGCGGCCACCGCGACGACGATCCACCCGACCTGGCTCCGGTCCTTGGTGGCTTGGATCTGGTCGATCGCCTCACGCTGCGACTCGGTGTTGACCCGCAGCACGATCTTGCCGGGCTTCGGCAACGCGACCGGCAGTCCAGTGGCCGCCCGATCGACGACGAAGTCGGCCAGGGGTCCGAGGTCGACGGCGAGCCGATCCTGGTTGGCCTTCGGGCCGAACATCAGACGGTGCGAGCTCCGCTGTGACTCCTCCCACGCCTTCGTGAATCCCGGTGCGTTTGCGGTGTTCGCCGCGGCTCCGGCGAGCACTGTTGCGGCCGTCGCCTGCACAGCGCTCGGAAGTCCCTGCTCACGTACGAAGTAGTCGGTCAGGTATTCCGCGAACGCCTTCTGCAGCTCCGGGTCTGAACCCATCGGGGACGTGAAGGCGACGTAGCCATCCTCGTCAGCAATGTTCGACGCGACCCAGGCCAGAGGCAGAGTCACGATCGCAGCAAGCATCGCAATGACGACACAGCCCGTCGCCAGTAGTCGGCGCATCAGAAACCCCCTCTTCTCATGCGCACTTCCCGGTCGAGACCTCGCTGGTGGAGGAGCGTCCCTTGCTGGCGTCCGCGGCGACCTGGTCAGCCGTCAGGGCGTAGCCCGTCGACGAGTCGGTCACCGACGCCGCGAAGATCACGCCGTACACGTCACCATCTTCCGACACGAGTGGCCCGCCGGAGTTGCCGGATCTCACCAGCCCGCGGATCGAGTACGTCTCGCGGACTGTCTCTCCTCGGTCATAGATGTCTGGACTGCGCAGATCCATCACGCCGCGAATGCGGGCTGCGCGAGCGTCGAAGGGGCCGTTCTCGGGGAAGCCAAGGATTGCCGCAGCGTCACCCTTATCCCCGCTCGAGTCGAACGCGAGTGGGGTGAGGTTGAGCCCGTCGACCCGGAGCACGGCGACGTCGAGCTTGCGATCGAACAGGACCACGCTGGCCGGGAGGCGACGACTGCCGATGACCACGACCGGGTCGCTGACACCCGCGACCACGTGGGCATTCGTCATGATGCGCTCAGGTGCGTACGCAAAGCCCGATCCTTCGATACCGCGCCGGCACTCCGCCTCGCCGAGGACCTTGACCACGCTGCCTGCGGCCTCGCGAACACCAGCGCTGGAGAGGGTGGCCGTGTCGGGTGGCGCGACCGCCTCGATCTCCTCGTTCTCGAACGGGTCGATGTAGCGCGGGAAGAGGTTGGAGTCGAGCACCTCGTTGAACGCCCGAAGGACATCGCTCGCCTGAGTCGGCATGACGCCATCGACGCGCTCGAGGAGAGTCGAGTCGCGGGAGGCCGTGGAGAGATACGGGATCGATGCGCCACTCACCGAATAGCCGAGCGCCCATGCAGCGCACAGGACGGCCACCATGCTGAGCACACTGCCCGCGACAGCGTCGACCCATCGCAGCGGTCGCCACTTCATACCGTCGCGCAGATTGCTCCCGACATACGTGCCGATGCCCTGGCCGATCGCAGCAGCGCCGATCACAGCTCCGAGCGCGATCAGCGAGGTCGTCAGCGTCGGCGTACGACCCGACATGAGCTTGGGGACCACCGCGATCGCGAGCAGGCCACCCAAGAGCAGGCCAACGGTCGCGATGAGGTTGACCACGAATCCCTGGAAGTAGCCAGAAATCGCATATGCCACCAGCACCAGCACTATCAGCAGGTCGAGACTGTTCACATGATCTCCGGGAGTGGGCGGGTGACGGTGTCGTCCCAGGGCTGTTCCCAGCCGAGACGTTCGAACAGACGAGAGATGATTCCGCCGGTGAATCCCCACAGGGGCATCTCGCCGCCGACATCGAATCCCGGGCCCTTCCACCCCGAGGGATGGGTGACACTGAATCGGTTCGACGGATCCATGAGCTGACGGATCGGATGGTGGATAATCGCGCCGACCTCAGCGGTGTCGACCGGGTGCAGCTGCTGCGGTTCGCGCCAGTAGGCGAGCACGGGCGTGACGGCGTAGTTGCTCGGCGGGACCCACAGCGGGGGAAGCTCCCCGAACACCTCGACGGTCGTGGGGTCGAGACCGACCTCTTCGTGTGCCTCGCGCAATGCGGTGGCAGCCGCGTCGGCGTCGCCCGGGTCTGACGCCCCGCCGGGGAAGGAGATCTGACCAGCGTGGTTGCGCAGGGTGCTCGCCCGTTCGGTGAGCAACAGCTCGGGTCCGTACTCGCCATCGGCGAACAGCATCAGAACGGCCGCCGGACGGGCGCTGTCCGGCGGATGCGGGAAGGTCGGTGCCAGCTGCTCGGCCTCGACCGAGCTGGCGAGCTCAGCCAGGGGGCGCAGCCACTCCGGCAGGTTCGCGCCAGGCACAGTCTCGCCCGTCATGGAGTCACTCCGAGGTGTCGGCTGATCGCAGCAGTGAGTTCGGCGTACGAGCGGAACGGTATGCGCTCCGTGGCGACCATTCTCCCCTGTGCGTCCACAAATACCGTCTGCGGCAGACCGACGACGGCCAACGATGTCCTGATCGCCGAGTCCCGATCCACCAGCTGTGGATAGGTCACGCCGGAAACCTTGAGCAGCTCAATGGCATCGTCGGGCGCAGGATCGTCGAAGTCGACGCCGAGGATGTTCAAAGATGAGCCGTACTCCTTGTCGGCCTTTGCCAGCAGTGGGAGTTCCTTGCGGCATGGCTCGCACCACGACGCCCAGAGGTTGATGACAGTCGGCGTTCCAGCGAGGCCGGAGAGGTTGACGCGCTTCCCACCGCCGAGGCAGTCGAGTGTGATGTCAGGGAGCTCATCCTTGGCCGGGGGAGCCGCATCGCTCGCCGGACAGTCCTCGATCCCGGCCTCGACCTTGGCAGCCGCGAGCGCGGACTCGTCGACCGGCGGCGCCGATCCACCAAAGGTCGGCTTGTCGCTGGGCGGCGCGCTCGTACATCCAGCCAGCGCCACCAACAGCGCCACGGCGACCAGACGCCTCATGCAGGGCCCTGGGTCGTCACGAGCTTGGCTGCCTCGACGGGATCTGTCGGTCCGGTCCCGAAGGCGGGGCACCACTTCGCCACCGGGCAGGCCCCGCAGGCGGGCTTCTTGGCGTGACAGCACCGGCGCCCGTGCCAGATCAGATGGTGGCTCAACATCGTCCAGTCCTTGCGCGGGAAGATCGCAGCGACTGCATGCTCGGCCTTGACCGGATCGGCGGCAATCTCAGGCGGCACGAACGCGAGGCGGCGGATCAGTCGGGCGAAGTGGGTGTCCACCGTCAGCCCGGGTACGTCGAACGCATTGCCGAGCACGACGAACGCAGTCTTGCGACCCACACCCGGCAGCTTCACCAGATCTTCGAGTCGCCCCGGCACGACACCCTCATGGTGCTCGACGAGCGCAGCCGACAGACCGCGCACGCTCTTGGTCTTGGCGCGGAAGAAGCCCGTGGGCTTGATGATCGCCTCGACCGCCTCAGGATCGGCGGCCGCCAACGCAAACGCGTCCGGATAGGCGCGGAAGAGGGTCGGCGTGATCGCGTTGACCCGGCGGTCAGTCGTCTGCGCCGACAGGACAGTCGCGATCAGCAGCTCGAACGGGTTGGCGAAATCGAGCTCGCAGCGCGCATCAGGGTAGGTCTCGGCAAGCACTCGATTGACCCGACGGGCTCGGCGCACGAGTGCCGTGTCCGGTCTGATCGGGTCGGTCGGCACGCGCTCCAGCGTACGTGGATAGCGTGTGTCTCCGCATGACCCGCCCTGATGTGGGAAACTTCGTGCGGGTGCACACAGTGTGACCCATGCAACAGGGACAGAAGGAATCATGACCGACGACGTTCTCCGCCAGGCACCGCTGTTCTCAGGTCTCGACGACGAGGCAGCTGGGGCGCTCGAGGCATCCATGTCCCCGGCGACCCTTCGCCGCGGCGAGATTCTCTTCAACGAAGGCGACGACGGCGACCAGCTGTACGTCGTCACCGACGGCAAGGTCAAGCTCGGCCGCACCTCTCCGGACGGTCGCGAGAACCTGTTGGCGATCCTCGGCCCCGGCCAGATGTTCGGCGAGCTGTCGTTCTTCGATCCCGGACCGCGCTCGGCCACAGCCACTGCCGTCACCGATGTCGAGCTCAAGGGCCTCGGTCACGCAGCGCTCAGCCCCGTGCTCAGCGCCCATCCTGACGTGGCCCACGCACTCCTCAACCAGCTCGCGGGACGCCTGCGCCGCACCAACGAGGTCGTCGGCGACCTGGTGTTCTCCGACGTACCCGGTCGCGTCGCAAAGGCGCTGCTCGATCTCGCCTCACGCTTCGGCCGTCGCGCCGACGACGGCGTGCACGTCAACCACGACCTCACGCAGGAGGAGCTGGCTCAGCTCGTCGGCGCATCGCGCGAGACGGTCAACAAGGCCCTCGCGGACTTCGCGTCACGCGGCTGGCTGCGCCTTGAGCCCCGCAGTGTCGTGATCCTCGACCTCGAACGTCTGCAGCGAAGGGCTCGCTAGTTGTTGTCCTTGAGGTACGTGAGCTGAGCCGCGACCGACAGGTCAGCGGCCGGCCACAGCATCTCTTCGACATCTGAGTAGACCCGCTCGACCACCTCGCGCGGTGTGACCGCGCCCGCCTCGACGGCCGCGCGTACCTGATCGAGTCGTTCGGCCCGGTGCTCGAGATAGAAGTCCACGACTGCAGCAGGGTCGTCGATCACCGGCCCGTGACCAGGGAGGATACGGGTGACCAGCCCTTCCTCGATGAGCTCACGGATGTGCGCCAAGGAGTCGAGGTATGGGCCGAGGACGCCGTCAGGATGCGCCACGATCGTGGTGCCGCGTCCGAGGATCGTGTCGCCCGAGAACAGCGACGCCTCGGCGCCGATGACGAAGCAGGTCGAGTCGTTCGTGTGTCCCGGTGTCGCGAGCACCTCGATCTGCAGGCCGTCGACGTCGATGACTTCGCCATCGACCAGAGGCCCGGCATTGCGGCAGAACTCCGGATCGGTCGCCCGTGTCGGCGCTCCCGTCAGGTCCACCATGCGCGAGAGCGCATCGGTGTGGTCGAAGTGCCGGTGCGTGAACAGCACCAGACCGACCTCGCCCGCCGCCTCGACGACAGCGGAGATGTGAGCCTCGTCGTCCGGTCCCGGATCGATCACCACGGCCCGGCCGGAGCCTTCGCGAAGGATCCACGTGTTGGTGCCCTCGAGCGTCATCATTCCGGGGTTGTCGCAGCGCAGGACCGACGCCCGTTCCGTCACCTTTGTCACCGTCATGACAGACCCTCCGTGTCACTCTCGAGGAACAGCTCTCCATCGACCTCGACCAGCTTCGGCTCAATGGCGCGTACGGTTCGCTTCTCCGCTGCCGTGAGCACCTCAGAGGCCTCCAGCCCGGCGATCTCCTTGCAGGTGAAGAACGTCGGCGGCAGCATGCCTGAGGCGCCACTTTCGACTGCCTCGAGGACCTTGCTCAATGGCGCCCACAGCGCACGATCCGACTCGCGGGCGAGCTCGCCGACCGACTGCCCCTCGGGCAGGACGGCGACGAAGAACCGGGTGTCGAATCGGCGGGGCTCGAAGATCGGCGTGATCCAGTGCGACCACGCACCGAGCAGGTCGGCGCGCAGCACTAGTCCCGAGTCAGCAAGGTAGGCGCCGAACGTCAGCTCGCGTGCCTCGAGGGCGAGCCGTGCCGCCTGGAACTCCGGGCTGCTGGTGTCGGCGACCACCGAGTTGCCATCAGGTCCCGCGAGCAGGACGCCGGACTCCTCGAACGTCTCACGAACCGCAGCGCACACGAGTCCGCGAGCGATGTCCTCAGTGCAGCCGAAGCGCTCGGCCCACACCGACGGAGGTGGGCCGGCCCACGGCACGTCGGTGTGGCGGTCGGCGTCATCGACGCCACCGCCGGGGAACACGTACATGCCGGGGGCGAACGCCATGGTCGGCTGACGCCGCAGGAGGTACGCCTCGATGCCGTCAGCCCCATCACGTACGACGACAACCGTCGCCGCATCACGCGGCGCGACCGGGTTGTCGGCGGCGATCGCCGCCCGTTCCTTGAGCATCTCCGGGACGGGGATGCGCATCGTCAGCCGATCTCGACGATGAGCTCAACCTCGACCGGAGCGTCGAGCGGGAGAACCGGTACGCCGACGGCGCTGCGCGCGTGCAGTCCGGCATCGCCGAACGCCGCACCGAAGAGCTCGCTCGCACCGTTCGCGACTCCGGGCTGGCCGGTGAAGTCGGGAGTGCTCGCGACGAAGACGGAGGCCTTGACGACGCGCACGACCTGGTCGAGGTCATCGACCTGCGACTTGACGGCGGCGATCGCATTGAGGGCGCACTGCTTGGCACAGTCATAGGCCTCTTCGGCAGACACTTCGCCACCCACCTTGCCGGTCAGCAGCAGCTGTCCGTCACGCAGCGGCAGCTGGCCCGAGGTGTAGACGTACGAGCCCGAGCGCACGGCGGGCACGTAGACCGCGACCGGCGCAGGCACGGTGGGCACGACAAGGTCGAGCTCGGCCAGGCGATCTTCTACAGCACTCATTCGACCGGACGCTTGAAGTAGGCGACGAGGTTCTCGGGGTTCATACCCGGCACGATCTGGACCAGCTCCCAACCATCAGACCCGAAGTTGTCGAGAATCTGCTTGGTCGCGTGCACCAGCACCGGTGCGGTCATGTATTCCCATTTGCTCATGACGCGACTCTAGCGCCCGACGAGCCGCCCCGAGACAGGCTCGTTCAGAGCTTGGAACCTACGAGCTTCATGGCCGCATCGGCCTGAGCCTTCACCGCGTCCTCAGTGACGGCTGCACCGCCAAGCTGGGTGATACCGACGGTGATGAGCTGAGTGCCAGAAAGAATCGAGCCCTGAGCCTGGATGGATTCGCCGCCGCCACCCTTCAATGGGCCGAGGACCAAGAACGCACCGTCGCCGAGACCTGAGATGTCCTCCGGCTCACCATCGAGCACGGCCGTCGTACCAGCCTTGGCAGCCTCGAGCCCACCATTCACGTCAGCGCCACCCTGCGCAGTGACCGAGAGCGAGGCGAGTCGCGGGTCCTCCTCGTTGCCCCAGGAGCATCCGTACCCTGTCTCTTTCGCCACGACCGGGTAGCCGAGCACAGCCTCAGCCTCGGCGGTCGTGATGGCCTTGCACGAGTCGAACACCGCGGCGCTCTCTCCGCTGGTGTCTGGCTTGTCGCCGGCTGGCGCCTCATCTGAGCCACCGCTCCCCGACGAGCAGGCGCCCAGCACACACATCAACAGGACGGCACTGGCAGCCAGGGTTTTGCGCATGATGACTCCTCGGGGTTGTCTCAACGCTGACGTACGCAGACCACCCGAGGTAGTAGGGAAAACACTGAACGCGCCTGACGAACACATGATCGGTACGCTCGGCTTGTGGCTCTCTCGACCCAGCTCCATGTCGTCACCGGCAAGGGCGGCACCGGCAAGACAACGGTGGCCGCGGCTCTGGCGATGGCACTGGCCGGCGAAGGCAAGAAGGTTCTGCTCTGCGAGGTCGAAGGACGCCAGGGCATTGCGCAGCTGTTCGACGTTCCGCCGCTTCCGTACGAGGAGCGCAAGATCGCCGTCGGCCTCGGCGGCGGTTCTGTCTATGCGCTGGCGATCGACCCGGAGTCAGCGCTGCTCGAGTACCTCGCGATGTACTACCGCCTCGGTCGCGCCGGCAAGGCGCTCGACCGCTTCGGCATCATCGACTTCGCGACGACGATCGCGCCCGGCGTACGCGATGTGCTCCTCACCGGCAAGGTCTACGAAGCCGCCCGCCGACGTGAGGGTCGGGACTTCACGTACGACGCCGTCGTCATGGACGCACCGCCCACCGGTCGCATCACCCGGTTCCTCAACGTCAACTCGGAGGTCGCCGGACTCGCGAAGGTCGGGCCGATCCGCCGCCAGGCTGACTCGATCATGGAGATGATGCGGTCGAAGGACACGCGCGTGCACCTCGTGTCAGTTCTCGAGGAGATGCCGGTCCAGGAGACGATCGACGGCATTGCCGAGCTGAGAAGTGTGCGGCTCCCGATCGGCCACGTGATCCTCAACCTCGTGCGACCGCCGATGGTCAGCGCAAGCACGAAGGCCGCGCTCCTCACCCGCAACGTGACCGTCGATGCCGTCGGCGACTCACTGGAGTCGGTGGGTCTCGACCCCAAGGCCGCGTTCGACCTGATGGCCGGCGGAGTCGCGAGCCTGAAGCGTCAGGATCTTCAGGAGAGCCAGCGCGAGCTCCTGGTCGACTGTGGCCAGCCGCTGATCGAGCTCCAGTCGCTCCCGGACGGCATCGACCTCGGCGCGCTCTTCGAGCTCGCCGAGACTCTCAAGAGCGAGGGTGTCGCATGAGCGAGCGCCAGCGAGCTCATCATCAAGGAGCAGTCATGCCATTGCGCCCCTACCGTGGCTTCTTATGGGGCGTGATGGCATGAGCCCCAAGAAGGCTCCACCTCCTCGCAAGGTGAAGGCCACCCCACGTGGAATGTCCGGGATGGCCACGGGCACCCTCGACATCGACGCTCTCCTCGCAGACCGTAAGACCGAGATCATCGTGTGCTGCGGCTCCGGTGGTGTCGGCAAGACCACGACCGCTGCAGCGCTGGGACTCCGGGCCGCTGAGCAGGGTCGCAAGGTGTGCGTTCTCACGATTGACCCAGCTCGTCGCCTCGCCCAGTCGATGGGACTGACGGAGCTCGACAACACCCCGCGACCCGTCAAGGGCGTCAGCGGCGGGCCCGGCACGCTCGACGCGATGATGCTCGACATGAAGCGCACGTTCGACGAAGTCGTCGAGCAGCAGGCATCGCCGGAGAAGGCCGCGCAGATCCTCAACAACCCGTTCTACCTGGCGCTGTCGAGCTCGTTCGCGGGCACACAGGAGTACATGGCGATGGAGAAGCTTGGCCAGCTGCACGCCGAGGCGGTCGGCGACGACCATCGTTGGGACCTGATCATCGTCGACACTCCCCCGTCGCGATCTGCCCTTGACTTCCTCGATGCACCCGAACGGCTCTCGTCGATGCTCGACGGCCGGTTCATCAAGTTGTTGCTCGCTCCGGCCAAGGGTCCGGCCAAGCTGCTGACGGCCGGGTTCGGGATCGTCACCGGCGCGCTCAACAAGGTACTCGGAGCCCAGGTGCTCACGGACATGCAGACGTTCATCGCTGCGTTCGACACGCTGTTCGGCGGGTTCAGACAGCGAGCCGAGGGGACGTACGCGCTCCTGCAGGCTGAGGAGACGGCATTCCTGGTCGTTGCTTCACCCGAGCCTGCCGCCATGCGCGAGGCGTCGTACTTCGTCGAGCGGCTCGCGGGGGAGAGCATGCCTCTCGCTGGTCTGGTCATCAACCGTGTGCACGACAAGGGCGCCCAGGGGATCACGGCCGCCGATGCGGAGTCAGCCGGACGTCGCCTCGCTTCGGGGAGCATGACGGATCAGGTCACAGCTGATCTTCTGGCGATCCATGCTGCACGACTCAAGGTGTCGGCTCGCGAGTCGCGACTGAAGTCAAGGTTCGCAGCTGCACATGGTGGCGTGCCGACTGTGTCAGTCGCAGCGCTCGCCGGAGACGTCCACGACCTCGACGGACTGCGCGAGATCGGCGAGCTGCTCGCAAAGAAGGACTAGGAAGCGACCTGGAGGATGTTGCGCCAGGCCGTGACGTTGGGCCGGCGACGCAGCAGCGCACGACGCTCGCGCTCGGTCATTCCGCCCCAGACACCCCACTCGATGCGGTTGTCCAGCGCCTCAGCAAGGCACTCGGCGCGTACGTGACACGTTGAGCACAGCTGCTTGGCGCGATTCTGCTCGGCACCCTTGACGTACAGCGCGTCAGACTTTCCACGACATGCGGCCTGTGCCGCCCAGTTTTCGTTCCACTGCATGATGTGAACCTCCCCGAGACCGGCCCAGGTGGCCGAAGTGAGTCCGTGAACTCAATCTAGGAACGTGCCATCAGAGATGTCAGACCGTTCGTGATCATCTTGTGTAGTCCTAATTGGCTAGACCTTTCCCCTTGAAACGCCCGATTTACACACATCACGTACCCTGACTGACATGGCTCGGGAGGACTTCGGCGATTCATTGCGCAGGCTCGTACAGTCCGGCAAACGTCCCCGGACCACCGCGGGCGCCGTGGTGTCGATGGCCCGGCTGTCCGCGCTCGCCGGTGCCGCCATCGCCGCGATCCTGATTCCGACCACCGCATTCGTCGTCGTCACCGGCAACAACGTCACGAACGACCTGGTCAACCTGCCGCTGGAGCTCGAGGATCGGCCCAACTCGCAGACCACGCGGCTGCTCGCATCCAACGGTGAGCTGATGGCGTACTTCTACAAGGAGAACCGCCAGGACGTTCCTCTCAAGAAGATCGCTGCGGTCATGCAGGAGGCAATACTCGCGATTGAGGACTCGCGGTTCTTCGAGCACGGCGCGCTCGACCTCAAGGGCACCATCCGCGCAGCCGTCAACAACGCCTCCGAGGGACAGACCCAGGGTGGTTCGACGATCACCCAACAGCTGGTCAAGCTGACCCTGCTGTCGCAGGCCACCACCAAGGAAGAGCGCATCGCCGCAACCGAGACTTCCCTGGCGCGCAAGGCACGCGAGCTCAAGCTGGCCATCTCGTACGAGCGCGAGCACACCAAGAAGGAAATCCTTGAGCGCTATCTCAACATCGCCTACTTCGGTGACGGCGCCTACGGAGTCCAGGCCGCCGCGTTCCACTACTTCTCCAAGAGTCCTGACAAGCTGACCCTCACCCAGGCGGCGACGCTCGCAGGCCTGGTCAAGAACCCGGTCGAGTTCGACCCGCGCGTCTATCCCGAACGCGCCCTGCAGCGACGAAACACGGTGCTCGCCGTGATGAAGCGACTGGGGGCCCTCACGAGCAGCGAGGCCGAGAAGGAGTCAGCCAAGACCCTCGGACTCAAGATCACCAAGTTCCCCAACGGCTGCGTCAGCTCGGTTGCGGCCTTCTCCTGCGACTACGTACGCCGCTACCTCTTGCAAGAGCCTGCGCTCGGCGCGACCGTGGCGGCGCGCAAGGTCACGCTCGAACGCGGAGGCCTGACGATCAAGACCAATTTCGATCTGCGCATGCAGAAGGCTGCCAACAGCGCGGTCAAGTCGACCGTGGACCCCAAGGACAAGGCAATTGCCGGTATGGCGATGGTCGAGCCCGGCACCGGCAAGGTCCGAGCGCTTGCCCAGTCACGGCCAATGGGTCGCGACAAGAAGAAGGGGCAGTCGTTCATCAACTTCACGGTCCCGCGCAAGTACGGCGACTCCGGCGGATTCCCCGCAGGCTCGACGTTCAAGATGTTCACTGTCGCGGCCGCCCTCAAGGGCGGCATCGATGTCGGCAAGACCTACAGGTCGCCGGCCCGGCTGCGGATGCCCGCGGGCACCTACTTCGACTGCGAGGGTGGCGGCACCGCCGCGTGGGATGTCAAGAACTCAACCGGCAACGGCAACATGAACATGTACACCGGCACCAGGCGTTCGGTGAACACCTATTTCGCACAGCTCGAGCGCGACGCCGGCCTCTGCAACACGGTCAGGGCCGCCGAGTCGATGGGCATCGTCGTCCCGTTCGACCCCGACAACAAGGACTCGAAGGGGCGACCTGCTCCGATCACCAACCAGGTAGGCCCCTTCACCCTCGGCGTCACCGACGTGAGCCCGCTCGACATGGCGGCCGCGTACGCGACTCCCGCTTCGGGTGGCTTGTACTGCAAGCCCATGCCGGTCGCCTCGATCGTGGATCTCAAGGGCAGGGACGTCAAGAAGTACAAGCCCGAGTGCGAGCGAGTCCTCTCCAAGGACGAAGCGGCACAGATCAACGACATCCTCCGCGGCGTCCAGCAGCCCGGTGGCTTCGGCTTTGCCTTCGGAACTGCCTTGCGAATTCCCTCTGCAGCAAAGACCGGAACGACCCAGAACAGCAAGGCCGTCTGGTACAGCGGCTACACGCCCGAGCTCTCCACGGCAGCCATGATCGCCGGTGTCAGCAACAAGGGCATTCCGAAGTCGTTGGAGGGCGTGACGATCAACGGTCGATTGCTCAACTTCAGCATCGTCGGCGGCAGCTCATTGGCCGGCCCAATGTGGAAGAAGGCGATGGGCGTGGTCCAGGACTACTTGGAGCCGTCCAACTTCGACCCGCCGCCCGAGCGTCAGCCGACCACGCGGACGCCCAAGAGCGAACCCGACGAAGACGCGCCCGCCGAGGACGAGGACACCGGTGACGACGAGCGGCGCCCGGACTTCTTCTGAGTCAAGCGTCGAGCTGAGCCTTGACCTCGGCCGCGACTGCACCGCCGTCGGCTTTGCCCTTGACCTGCGGTGACACGATGCCCATGACCTTGCCCATGGCCTTCATTCCCTCGCCGGCGGCACCCGCGGACTCAACGGCTGCAGTGACAATCGCCTTGATCTCGTCGGCACCGAGCTGCTCGGGCAAGTAGATCGCGAGGATCTCCGCCTCGGCCTTCTCCTTGTCGGCGAGTTCCTGACGGTCGCCGGCAGCAAATGCCTCGGCGGCCTCGCGGCGCTTCTTCGCCTCGGACCCGAGCACGGTGATGACGTCCTCATCCGTGAGCTCCTTGGCTTCCTTGCCAGCCACTTCGGCATTGGTGATCGCCGCGAGCGCCATGCGAAGCGTCGACGTACGCAAGGTGTCGCGAGCCTTCATCGCGGTGACGAGGTCGGTGTGGAGCTGGTCCTTGAGAGCTGACATGAGTCAAGTCTCCCACCACGCTGTGCGAGGCTGGGCGTCATGCTCTCCGTTGTCGTGCCGCTGGCTGCCGCAGCCGCCGGGCTGACGTACGCCACGGCGTACGAGGCTCGCGCCTTCACGCTGCGGAAGGTCACCGTCCCAGTGCTGCCCCAGGGATCGTCACCGCTGCGGGTCCTGCACTTGTCCGACACCCACATGACCCCGGGTCAGCACAAGAAGCAGAAGTGGCTTCGCGGTCTCGCCGGGCTCGAGCCCGATCTCGTGATCAACACCGGCGACAACCTGGCTCACATGGATGCCGTGCCGTCCGTGCTCGAGGCGTATGGCGACCTGCTCGATGTTCCCGGTGCCTTCGTCTTCGGTTCGAATGACTACTTTGAGCCGCACATGAAGAACCCGGTTCGCTACCTACGCGGTGGCACCGGTACGAAGGGTGCACGACTCAGGACCACTCCCGACCTTCCCTTCGACGAGCTCCGCACAGCATTTGCCCAGCGCGGCTGGACCGACCTCACCAATCGCCATGCAGCGCTTGAGGTCGCCGGACACAGCTTGGCTTTCGTCGGGGTCGACGATCCTCACCTCGGCTACGACGTGCTCGATGACGAACCCGCCGACACCACGGTCGACCTCGCAATCGGCGTCACACATGCCCCCTACCTGAGGGTGCTCGACCGCTGGAACTCGCTCGGCTACCCGCTGATCATGGCCGGCCACACCCATGGCGGACAGCTGTGTCTGCCATTCTTCGGCGCACTCGTCACCAACTGCGATCTTGATCGCAAGCGTGCCAAGGGACTGCATACGCACCAGGTCGTCGGGCACGATCCGTCCTGGCTTCACGTGTCTGCGGGCCTCGGCACGTCGCCGTTCACTCCCGTACGGTTTGCCTGTCGCCCCGAGGCAACTCTGCTCACTCTGACTGAGATAGACTCTCCCGGGTCCTCCCAGTAGTCACTACCGGGCGGGACGGCCGGGGTGTGGCGCAGCTTGGTAGCGCGCGTCGTTCGGGACGACGAGGCCGCAGGTTCAAATCCTGTCACCCCGACGGACGACAAGAGGGCGGCTCATTTCGATGAGCCGCCCTCTTGCTGCTTTCGTGGCCGCCCGCTTTTCGTCCGTCACGATGTCGCGCAGGATTTGAGGAGGAGGCGCACTCGAAGCGCAAGTTCATCAATGCAACGGCGCCGGCGGAGTCCCTGCCACCCCGAAGGACGACAAGATTGCAATCGGATCGCAACTCATCTCGGAATGACTTCGCCCACCCCTGTGAAAGACTCGGAACATGGCCGACGAACAGACACCTGCAAAGAAGGTGGTCAAGCGGGTAGTCAAGAAGGGCGTCGCCAAACCTGCCCCCAGGGACTCCGCGCCACAGGTGCGATACGGCCGCGCGGTGGCCACTGCACCCCGCCCGAAGGCCAAGGCCGGCACAGCTCCCAGCAAGCCAGCGCCCAAGGCGCCGCGCCCCAAGATCGCAGTCGCGTCCAAGGTCAAGGGCGCACAGAAGGCCGTGACCTCGAAGAGCTCGAGCGCTGCATCCGGGGCCGCCGGGGCGATCAAGTCTGGAGCCGGCCGCGTACGCGATGCCGTCGATGACAGCTTCTTCCGCGTACGGACCTGGCGTATGCCGCACTGGAGCCCGATCCCTGCATCGGTCTTTACCGGGGCTGTCGTCGGATTGATCGCCGTGGCCCTCGGTTTGGCGTCCAAGAGCCTGTTCAACGAGCTGCGTGGCGTGTCCGCCGGCGGTGGCCGTTGGGGCTCGCTCACCTTTGTCGTCGTCGCCTTCATCGCCTTCGTCTTCGGCGAGCTGCTCCTGTCGGGCTTCGGAGTCACCCAGGCGCGACTGACGAGCTTCCTCGGTGTCGTGCTCACGATCGTCGCGATGCTCGGGCTCTTCCTCGGCCTCGCCGACACGGTGTGGGGACTCCTGATCGTTCCGCTGATCGCCGTCATCTCGTACGTGTTGGCCAAGTGGTTGCTCGACCTAGCCGAGACGTCCGCCGAAGAAGCCAACTGACTCTCACCAGCGCTGCGTGAGGATCATCTGCGTGCTGGCAGCACGAGATGGTTCGAGGCTCGAGGGCTTGACCGCGTACAGCAGGTTCTAGACCAGCAGCTCGGCAATCTGCACAGTGTTGAGCGCTGCGCCCTTGCGGAGGTTGTCGCCGCTGACGAACAGCACGAGACCGCGGTTGCCGTCGATGCTCTGGTCCTGACGGATACGTCCGACCATGCTCGGATCGGCACCAGCCGCCTGCAACGGCGTCGGCACGTCGACGAGCTGTACGCCGGGAGCCGAAGCGAGAAGCTCGGTGGCGCGCTCGACCGTCAGGTCGGAGGCGAATTCGGCGTTGATCGACAGCGAGTGACCCGTGAAAACGGGCACGCGTACGCAGGTGCCGGCAACCCGGAGGTCCGGGATGCCGAGGATCTTGCGGCTCTCGTTGCGGAGCTTCTGCTCCTCGTCGGTCTCGAACGATCCGTCGTCCACGATCGATCCGGCCAGCGGCAGCACGTTGAACGCGATTGGCGCGACGTACTTGGTGGGCGCGGGGAACTGGACGGCTGATCCGTCGTACGCGAGCTCGTTGGCCTTTTCGACCACGGCGAGGGCCTGGCCGTGCAGCTCCTGGACGCCAGCAATACCCGAGCCCGAGACAGCCTGGTAGCTGCTGACGATGAGGCGTACGAGCTGGGCCTCGTCGTGCAACGGCTTGAGGACCGGCATCGCTGCCATGGTCGTGCAGTTGGGGTTGGCGATGATGCCGCGACCACCCTCACGAGTGGCGATCTCGATGTCCTGCGGGTTGACCTCGCTGACGACCAGCGGGATCTCGGGGTCCTTGCGGAACGCAGACGAGTTGTCGATCACCGTGACGCCGGCAGCGGCGAAGCGAGGCGCCTGTACGCGCGACAGCGTTGCGCCAGCCGAGAACAGCGCGATGTCGAGGCCTGACGGATCAGCGAGCTCGGCGTCTTCGATGACGATCTCGCCACCCTTCCAAGGCAGCGTCTTGCCGGCCGAGCGGGAGGACGCGAAGAAACGCACCTCGTCGGCGGGAAAGTTGCGCTGCTCGAGGATGCTGCGCATGGCGACGCCAACCTGCCCGGTGGCGCCAACAATGCCAATGCTCACCATGCGCCGCACCCACCGAGACGGGGCCCCCGCGGAGTTGTTTGCGGGGGAGCGAAACGGAGGAGCGAAGAACTCCGTGGGGTGTCGATCATCGTCCGGTGCCTCCGTAGACCACGGCCTCAACTTCGTCGTTGCCGAGGTTGAAGGCCTCATGGGCGGCGTTGACTGCAGCATCGACCTGGTTGTCGGAAACGACGACCGAGATGCGGATCTCCGAGGTTGAGATCATCTCGATGTTGACGCCGGCATCGGCGAGCGCCTGGAAGAACGTCGCGGTGATGCCCGGTGACGAACGCATACCGGCACCGACGATCGACACCTTGCCGACGCTGTCGTCGTACTGCAGGCGTTCGAAGCCGACATCATCCTTGAGACGCGCGAGGGCCGTCATCGCGGTCTGGCCATCGGCGCGAGGCAAAGTGAACGAGATGTCGGTCAGCGCGGTGGCCGCGGCCGAGACGTTCTGGACGATCATGTCGATGTTGATCTGGGCGTCCGCGAGCGCGCGAAGGATCGCGGCGGCCTCACCGACCTTGTCGGGCACACCGACCACGGTGATCTTGGATTCGCTGCGATCGTGCGCAACGCCAGAAATGATTGCTTGTTCCATGGTGGACCCCTCTTGGATGACGTCCTCGGTCTTGACGACCCAGGTGCCGGTCTTGTCGGAGAACGACGACCGTACGTGGATCGGGATGTCGTTGCGGCGGGCGTACTCGACGCACCGGAGATGCAGGATCTTGGCTCCGCTGGCTGCCATCTCGAGCATCTCTTCGTAGGAGATGCGCGGGATCTGGCAGGCGTCGGGGACGATGCGCGGATCGGCGGTGAAGATGCCGTCGACGTCGGTGTAGATCTCGCACACGTCGGCCTTGAGCGCTGCGGCGAGCGCCACGGCGGTGGTGTCGGAACCGCCACGGCCGAGTGTGGTGATGTCCTTGGTGGTCTGCGAAACGCCCTGGAAGCCAGCGACGATCGCGACCGCGCCTTCGGCGAGAGCCGCTTCGATGCGTCCGGGAGTGACGTCGATGATCTTGGCCCTGCCGTGCTCGGCATCGGTGATGACGCCGGCTTGCGAGCCCGTGAACGAGCGGGCCTCCTGGCCGAGAGTTCCGATCGCCATCGCGAGGACCGCCATGCTGATGCGCTCGCCTGCGGTGAGCAGCATGTCGAGCTCGCGACCCGGCGGCAGCGGGGCTACCTGGTTGGCGAGATCGATGAGGTCATCCGTGGTGTCGCCCATGGCTGAGACCACGACAACGACGTCGTGACCGGCCTTTTTGGTCGCGACGATGCGCTGGGCGACTCTCTTGATGCTGGTTGCGTCGGCAACCGAGGAGCCGCCGTACTTCTGGACGACAATGCCCACGAGCACGTTCCTTGAGGTGAGTGGTCCTGACTGGGTGGTGATGTACGGATGCGCGACGCTGCGCCCGCTCAGTCTACCCGTAGGCCCGCACCGAGAGGAGCGGTGATCCTGCCGCGAGACAGCGAATAACGGTCATACGGCTAGCGGTATTCGGGGTTGGCTGCTCCCGAGTCCTTGGCGTAGCTGTGCACCCCGGCGTCCCACACGGTCCGCTGGTTGCCATACGCCGGTAGGCCGCCTGCGTCCTTGAACTGCTTGGCGAGATGCATGAGGTTGTACGTCATGAAGGTCGTGTTGCGGTTGGTGAAGTCGTTCTCTGGTCCGCCGGAACCCGGGTCAAGGTAGGACGCTCCCGGCCCGGCCTCACCGATCCACCCAGCGTCCGCCTGCGGCGGGATCGTGAAACCGACGTGCTGAAGGCTGTAGAGCACATTCATGGCGCAGTGCTTGATACCGTCCTCGTTGCCAGTGATGATGCAGCCACCGACACGGCCGTAGAACGCGTACTGGCCGTCGGCGTTGAGCATGCTGGAAGCCGAGTAGAGCCGCTCGATGACCTGCTTCATGATGCTGCTGTTGTCGCCAAGCCAGATCGGACCAGCCAGCACGAGGATCTCGGCCGCCATGACCTGGTCGAGGATCCCCGGCCATTCGTCGATGTCCCAGCCGTGCTCGGTCATGTCCGGATAGACACCGGTGGCGATCTGGCGGTCGATGGCCCGGATCTCCGTGACGTCCACGCCGTGGCTCCGCATGATGTCTGCGCTCTTGGTGACGAGTCCGTCAGTGTTGCTGGGCTCGGGCGACTTCTTGAGGGTCGCATTGATGAAGACGGCGCTAAGACCGCTGAAGTCGGGCGGTGAGGTCATCTGCCGAGTGTGAGCCCGCTCGGACCGGCTGGCAACCGGAAATCAGCTGGCGGCGGCGTTGCCGATCGTGGTGCGGCCTTCGAAGGCGCGGCCCAGCGTGAGCTCGTCGGCGTACTCGAGGTCGCCGCCGACCGGCAGTCCGCTGGCAAGCTTGCTGACGCGCAGACCGTACGGCGACAGCATGCGGATCAAATAGGTCGCGGTCGCCTCGCCCTCGAGGTTGGGATCGGTGGCGATGATGACCTCGGTGACCGCGCCGTCCTGCAGGCTTTGGAGCAGCTCCTTGATGCGCAGCTGGTCGGGACCGATACCCGCGATCGGCGAGATCGCACCGCCGAGCACGTGGTAGCGGCCGCGGAACTCACGCGTGCGTTCGATCGCGACGACGTCCTTGGACTCCTCGACGACGCACAGCACGCTGAGGTCGCGGCGCGGGTCGGCGCAGATGCGGCACTCGGTGTCGACCGTGACATTGCCGCAGATCGAGCAGAAGTGGACCTTGGCCTTGACTTCGGTCAGCGTCGAGGCGAAGCGGCGTACGTCTTCAGGATCGGAGTCGAGCAGGAAGAAGGCGATGCGTTGCGCACTCTTGGGACCGATGCCGGGAAGTCGCCCGAGCTCATCGATCAGATCCTGAATCACGCCGTCATACATAGGGGATCAGTCTAGGCGGCGGAGCCTCATGACGAGTGGTCGGCGCGCTTGCCGAACACGGGCTCTCCGGCCAGCATGCGCACGAGCTGTTCGACTCGAATGTCCTCCTGCTCGGGGTGCGGATGCACTGTGGCAGTCAGTGCCTCGCCGTCGAGCATGTGGACGATGCCCAGCACGATCGTGTCGAGCTCCTCGGATTGGATCGAGGCGGCGATGGGGAGCGCGCGACCCAGCTCGATGATCTCCTCGTGATAACGCTGCGCCAGTGGTTCGAGCCGCTGACGAAGCTCGGCATCGGTACGCGCGGCGACCAGGAGCTCGTACCAAGCCGCGTTGATCGGCGCCCGAGTCGCGCGGCGCAGGAGGTGGACAACCTCGGCGACGTCGAAGCTGGTCATGGAGTCCAGCCCGGTACGGAAGTCGACGAACTGTCTGGCCCGTACGGCATCTGCAGCGGCGAGGATGACGTCGAGGCGCGACTCGAAGTGGCGGAACAAGCCGCCCTGGGAGACGCCCGCCCTGCGAGCGATCTCGTTGGTCGTCGTACGCGCGTATCCCACCTCGCCGAGTGCCGCGACGGCAGCGTCGACGACAGCCGCCATCGTCGCCTCGCGACGCTGGGTCTGCGTGCGTCGCGGGGCCGTGGTCACGGCGCCTACTGTGCCACCACCGGTTCGAGGCGACGGACTGGAGTGACGCTGCCGCGTGCCTCGCCTGCGCGCAGGAACCGGCCGGTTCCCAGCGTGCGGCCGTAGCCCTCAACGAACTCGCCGCGCTCGTACACCACCTCGCCGGTCACGATCGTGGCGCTGACTGCGGCGTCGTTGCGGTTGACCATGCGGCTCATGTCGCCGAACTCGGGCATCAGGGCCTCGTGATAGCTGTCGACCTCGTCGCTGAGCCCCTTCGGGTCGACGACGACGATGTCGGCACGATCGCCGACTCCGATACGGCCGGCGTCGATGCCGTAGAAGTCACCCAGCTCGGCGGTCAGCTTGAACACGGCCTTCTCGACCGACATGAATGGCTTGGCTTCGCCCTGCGCCTTGTTCACGCGGTTGAGCAGACGGATACCGAAGTTGTAGAACGCCATGTTGCGCAGGTGAGCGCCGGCATCGGAGAACCCGATCGTGATCCCTCGGCGATTGATGAGCGAGTCCTGGACCTCGGGACGGGTGTTCGCGATGTTGGTCTTCCAACGCAGCTTGGTGCCGTGCTCGACGACCAGGTCGAGGTAGCAGTCGACGGGGTGCAGCCCACGGTCACGCGCAACCTGACCGATCATCATGCCGACCAGATTGGCCTCGGGGCACTCGGTGATCTCGGCATCATCGAAGTCGCGGTGCCAGACCCGCGGCGAGAAGCGCTTGTCGAAGTCGCGGCGGAACCAGCGACGGTAGGCCTCGTCGTTGAGGAGGTCGTTGCGCCCCATCTCCTCGCGGAGGTGCAGGGCCTCGCGACCGGATCCGAACTCCTCGAAGACCACGAGGTCGATTCCGTCGGCCCAGACCCGGAACGTCGTCGGCAGGTGCTGCCAGACGAACTTGCCACGGCCCAGCGTGTTCGCTATGAACGCCAGCGGCGCAAAGATCCGCTGCACCCACGGCTCGGCCTTGGTGTCGGCGGCGGCTAGGAGCGAGACCTTGAGCGGCTTGCGGAACAGGCCCATCGCGGTCGTGAGGTAGAACGCGATGTCGTACTTCTTGTTGAGGTTGGGCACGCCCTGCAGGACGCGGCCACGACGACGAAGCACCCGGCTCAGGCCGCGGAACTCCTTCCAGCTCGAGTACGTCGACGGCAGCGAGCGGGAGCGGTAGCGGTCACCGTCGAGCTTGTCCCACGGGTTCGTCATCGTCGAGATGCCGAGGAAGCCGGCGTCGAGCGCGTCCTCGAGGCGGCGCTCGATCTCCGCCTTCTCGTCCTTGGTTGCCTTGTGATCCGGGTCGGTCGACCGGCCCATACCCATGACACTGGCACGTACGTCGGAGTGCCCGAGGAACGAGGCGACGTGCGGACCGAGTGGCAGCTGCTCCAACGCATCGACCCAGCCCTGGGGGGTCGACCACGTCTTGGCATCCTCCAGCGAGGCGAGCACATGAGTGCGTGGCAGCGCCTCGACCCGGCTGAACAGATCGGCGATGTCGAGCGGCGACGAATAGATCGTGGAGAGCGAGCAGTTGCCGACCAAGACAGTGGTCACACCATGGCGTACCGACTCGTTGAGTCCAGGCGCAACCTGCACCTCGGCGTCGTAGTGGGTGTGCGCGTCGACGAACCCAGGCATGACCCACTGTCCTGCCGCGTCGACGACCCGTGTGCTGGGACCGGTCGGCAGCCCCTCGGGACTGACGACGGCGACCCGTCCGTCCTTGATGCCAACGTTGGTGACGACGCCCGGCGCACCCGTGCCGTCGTAGTAAGTGCCGCCATTGATGACCAGATCAAAGTCGCTCATCGGTTCAACATAGCGAGTGACTACTCGCTATGTCTAGAGCCCGCAAGGAACGACTGGAGCATCTCGTGGCCGCGCGCCGTCAGGATGGATTCGGGGTGCATCTGAACGCCTTCGACCGGATGCGTACGGTGCCGCACGCCCATGAGGATGCCGGAAGCCGTATGCGCTGTCGCCTCGAGCTCGTCGGGCAATGTCGCCGGGTCGATGACAAGCGAGTGATAACGCGCGCAGACCAGCGGCGTGGGCAGTCCGGCGTAGACGCCGAGACCGTCGTGGTGCACCAGCGACGGCTTGCCGTGCACGATCTCGGGAGCGCGTACGACGGTGGCGCCGTAGACCTCGCCGATAGCCTGGTGACCGAGGCACACGCCCAGGGTCGGCGTGGTCGGGCCGAGACGACGAATTGCCTCGATGCTGATGCCCGCATCGGCGGGCGTGCCGGGACCTGGCGAGACGATCAGGTGGGTGAAGTCGCCGCGTTGGCGGGCTGCGACGAGCTCGTCGACGGTGATCGCGTCATTGCGGACCACCTCAGCAGTGGCACCCAGCTCGCCGACGTACTGCACGAGGTTGTAGACGAACGAGTCGTAGTTGTCGATGAAGAGGACCTTGGCCCCTTCGGTCGCAGAGCTCCCTCCCGGCGCTTCGCGCCTAGGGACCGGACCTCTCCAGAAGGACCAGAGCTCGTCGCGGAGCCATTCGGTCGTACGGCCAACATTCCACTCGCCAATGCCTTCGACCGATCGAACGGGTACGACTCCGCGCAGCGAGTTGGCGACGAACACCTCCGTCGCGCGGCTGAGCTCGTCGAGAGTCAGGCGCCGCTGGAAGACCGGGACGCCGGCGTCGCGCAAGATCTCGATGATGCGTGCACGAGCGGTGCCGGGAAGGATGCGGTCATCCACTGGCGGAGTGTGGACGCCGTCGTCGTGCACGACGAAGACACTAGCTCGCGCCGTCTCCAGGACGGCACCGTCCTCGGAGACGAGCAGCAGGTCCCGGTCCGGTGCACTCTCGTGCTCGAGTGGAGAACGATCGGCCCATTTGTGCTGGCCGAATCCACCGGCGATCGTCCGCGGCTCCAGCGTCCAGGACGCTGCGTCATCGTCGATGGTGCGGCTGCTCATCGTGACGCGCACTTCGCCGTCAGATGGCACGGCGTCGATGCGCAGCCGCTGGCGACCTGTCAGCCCTGAGGAACGGCGCAGCACAGCTTCGTCGAGACCGGCTCGGATCGTCGAGCCGTAGACCGACCGGACGCTGGCATCGAGCCGGGCGAGGTGGGCATCGACGTCGATCACGACGCCGTCCAAGACGAGCAACGTGTCGTAGATGCCCTGCGAGATGTCCACGGTCGGATCGACCCGCTCGGCGAGGTCGACCGCTGAGCCTTCGTCCGAGGGCATCTCGGCCGTCAGTTCGAGTCGCCCGCCGATCGCCTCGATGAGCGGGCGGGCCTTGACCAGGCACTCCGCGTACTCGCCTTCGGGTGTCGAGTCGGCGACGATGCCACCGCCCACACCGAGCCAGATGCTGCCGCCGGCGATCTCGAACGTACGGATCGCGACGTTCATCTCGAGCCCGGCCGAAGCGCTGACGTGGCCAATCGAGCCGGTGTAGGCCTCGCGGCCGGTCGCCTCGAGCTCATTGATGATCTCCATTGCCCGCACCTTGGGGGCGCCTGTCACCGAGCCGGGCGGGAACGTCGCCCGCAAGAGGTCTGAGTCGAGAACACCTCGGCTGACGTGACCGACGACGTCGGAGACCAGGTGCCAGACCGCGTGACGCTCGGCCCGGGTGATCGCCGGTACGCGTACGGATCCCGGCACGCTCACACGTCCGAGGTCGTTGCGCATCAGGTCGACGATCATGATGTTCTCTGCGCGGTTCTTGGCGGAGCTGACCAGCTCGGCCGGATCGGTGTCGAGCGATGCCGTTCCCTTGATGGGCGAGGTCAGGACCTCGTCGCCCGTGCGTCGCAGGAACAGCTCGGGCGACATGCTCGCGAGCGCGCCCTCGGGGCTGGAGACGTATGCCGCGTAGGCCGGCTGCAGCGCATCAACACCCGCGCAGAACACATCGAGCGGGTCGCCGCTGAACGGTGACTCGAGCCTGGTGCAGAGGTTGGCCTGGAAGATGTCGCCGGCCGCGATGTGGTCGAGCACCGTGCGCAGCGCGTCCTGATGCAGCGAAGGTGTCGGCGTCATCTCGAAGGTGCCGACCTCGTACGGCTCTGCGCCGCCCGGGTCGCCAGCGAGGATCACGTCGATCTCGCCGTCACGATCCGCGTCAGCGTTGAGCGATTCGTGCCACCAGACCCCGTCGGTGAGTCGCAGCACGTGGTCATAGAACGCGATGCGGTGATCGGGCTGCAGGATGCGGCGGGGCGGGATGCCGGGGAGCTCTTCGATCAGGCGGCCGAGCTGATAGCCCCAGGCGCCGATCCAGCCGCCGAAGAAGCCATCGCCTGGGGGTCCCCCCACGCGCCCCGCTGGAGATCCAACTACCTGATCCGCGCGTAGGGGGCCGCTGGGCGGCAGGTCGATGCCGGTGAACGGATCGCCAGCGAGTACGTCCGTCGGATCGAACGCGATGAGCGCTTCGCCGTGGTGCCAGGCGCCGATCAGCGCGACCAGGCGTTCGCGATCGCGGAACCGGCGGAGAACGTCGAGCGGTTCGAGCGTGATGTCGAGCCGACGACGAATCGGCTCAGTCCCCGGTGGTCTCGCCAATGACTTCCGCCCCCAGCTCGCGACTCAACAACAGCTCAGGGTCGATGTCCTCGTGGTCGACGACGGGATCATCGCGATCGGCGGATGCATCGGGGTTGCTGTCCTCGGCCGACGGCTGCTCGTTCATCGCTTCACGTGCGGCAGCCGATGACGCACGAGGTGGTGCCGGGGCTTCGGGCTCGACTGGCTCAGGCGCAGGACCCGGAGTCGCGGGCGAGGAAGCGGCAGGACGAGCGCTCGGATCGACGATTGCGTCGATCGTCCACGTCACGCCGAGCACGGCATGCAGGGCCTGCTGGACGTATTCGTCGGAGCGGCTGCTGACGAACGAGTCTCGCGCACCCGGGTTGACGAGTGCGATGGTCAACGTCGTTCCGTCCAAGGACATGACCTGGGCGTTCTGGCTCAACATCACCCAGGCGAAGCGACGCAGCTCGCGGATCTTGTCGAGCACGTCTGGCCACAGGCGGCGTACGTCCGCGATCGTCATTGACCCAGCTGGAGCAGCGGGAGCAGGCTCGGGCTCGAGTTCAGCAAGGGCTGCCTCGACTGCGACCTCAGGCTGCGGGGTCTCCGTGGGCTCAACCGGCGGGGCAGGCTCTGCGGGAGGTGCCGGCTTGGCAGCAACCGGAGCAGCCTGAGCGGGTGCTGCTGGTGCGGGAGCAGCACCGCCGTCGATAGAGAGGCGGCGCTCCAGGCGGTCGAGGCGGGCTTGGAATCCCTGGGTCGAGTTGTCAGATCCGGGTACGAGGATGCGCGCGCACATCAGCTCGAGCAGCAGTCGCGGGGCCGTGGCTCCGCGGAACTCCATCAGCGCCGCATTGACGATGTCAGCCGCACGCGTGAGCTCGGACGGGCCGAATCCGCTGGCCTGGGACAACAGTCGCTCGGCGCGATCGCCCGGTACGTCGAGCAGACCGGTGGACAACGCATCCGGCACGGCCGCGACGATGACGAGATCGCGCAGCCGCTGCAGGAAGTCCTCGGCGAATCGGCGCGGATCCTGACCCGACTCGATGATCTTGTCGACGACGCCGAACACCGTCGCGCCATCGCTGGCCGCGAACGCATCAATCGCCTCGTCGAGCAGCGAGTCGGGCGTGTAGCCGAGCAGCTGGACGGCGATGTCGTAGGTGACGCCCTGGGGGCCGGCACCGCCGAGCAGCTGGTCGAGCACGCTGAGTGTGTCTCGGACCGAGCCCTGACCAGCGCGTACGACGAGCGGAAGGGCGTTGGGCTCGAGCTTGACGTCCTCGGACTTGCAGAGCTCGAGGAGGTAGTCACCGAGGATCTTGGGCGGCACCAGCCGGAACGGGTAGTGGTGCGTACGCGACTTGATCGTGCCGATCACCTTGTCGGGTTCGGTCGTCGCGAAAATGAACTTGAGGTGCGGCGGCGGCTCTTCGACCAGCTTGAGCAGCGCGTTGAAGCCCTGCGGCGAGACCATGTGGGCCTCGTCGATGATGTAGACCTTGTAGCGGCTGCTGACCGGGGCGAAGAAGGCGCGTTCGCGCAGGTCACGGGCATCGTCGACACCACCGTGGCTGGCCGCGTCGATCTCGATGACGTCGATGCTTCCGGGCCCACCGCGAGCCAGGTCGCGACAGCTCTGGCACTCGCCACACGGTTCGGCAACGGGCGCCTTCTCGCAGTTTAGGGCGCGGGCAAGGATGCGCGCACTGGTCGTCTTGCCACAGCCGCGTGGCCCGGAGAACAGGTAAGCGTGATTGACCTTGTTGGCGGCGAGCGCGTGACGCAAGGGCTCGGTGACGTGGTCCTGCCCGATCACCTCGGCAAACGTCTCCGGCCGGTAGCGGCGATAGAGAGCAAGGGGGGCATCCACGTCGTGAACTCTATAGACCTCGTACGACGCTGACGACCCCGATCACGAAGGGATCAGCGAGGTGGCGCGCAGCCAAGTGTCGACAGCCGCGTATGCCGCCTTGCGCGGCTCATCCTTGGAGATGAAAACGTCGTGTCTGGCGTTCTCGATCGGCAGTGAAGTCAGCGCATTTCCGAGGCAACCGGCCCATCGAGCGATCTGCTTCACGTCGAGCACCGCATCGGCTTCATCGACGGCCTCGGTCCACGTACGGGCGAACCGGGTCTTGGACGATCGGAGCACCAGCGACGGCACTCCGACATCGAGCCCCTTGTGCAGCTGGGCATGGCCACGGCGAATCGCGGTCAGCCAGCCGAACGTCACCGGGAATCCGTTGAGCGGCTTGAACGCGGTGTTGAACTCCCACTCGCCGTGGGCGCTTGCGTGCAGGCTGCTGCCGTACGCATCGGTTGCCGGAAGGTTGATCGAAGTCGTTGGCTTGACCTTCGCAACGCCGGCGATCGCCTTGGTGCCCACTGAGCGCATCCAGGCCTTGCCCTGAAGGTCGAACCACGGGCTGTTGAGGATGAGCCCGACGATGCCAGCGCCAGCCGATCCGCCCGCCATCTTGTTGAGTCGATCGAGCCACAGCGAGAGGACCAGGCCACCCGTCGAATGGCCCGACAGGACGACCGGCTTGCCGCCGGTCTCTTCCTGGACGATCGCGAGCGCACGCTCGAGCTCCTTGTCGTACAGCGACAGGTCGGAGACGAAATGGCCGGTCTGCCCTTCGCGACGCGAGCGTCCGCACTTGCGCAGGTCTAGCGCGTAGAACGCGAAGCCTCGGTCGGCGAAGAAGTCGGCGAGCTCGGTCTGGAAGAAGTAGTCGCTGAATCCGTGCACGTAGATCACGGCGCCTTCGACCTGCGCCGGCGGCGTTCGCCGTACGAGGGTGGCTTCGATCGTGCCCTCACCGTCGGGATCGGTGCCCAACGGGATCGTCAGCTGCTCGTACCCCGTGCCGAGGTCGTCAGCGACCCACGTACTCGCGCTCATGAAATCGTTCCTCCTGCTAGTGCCGCGAATTGAACATACGCTGGGGGCCAAGCCGAGGCGTACGATGCTGAGCCTACGATGAAGTTGCACTCACGGTGCAGGAAGTTACAGGAGCCGAGCATGAGACTTCAGCTGTCTGACGAGGACGTCGCGTTCCGCGAGGAAATGCGCGAGTTCTTCACGACCAAGGTGTCCAAGGAGATCCGCGACACTGTCGCGGCTCGACATGAGCTCACCAAGGAGCAGATCGTCGAGGCGCAGCAGACGCTGAACGCCGGTGGCATCGCCGTGCCCAACTGGCCGGTCGAGTGGGGCGGCAAGGACTGGACTCCCCTGCAGCGACACATCTGGCACGAGGAGATGCAGCTCGCCAACGTCCCGATCCCCCTGGCGTTCAACGCCGGAATGGTCGGACCGGTCATCGCAGCCTTCGGCTCGCAGGAGCTCAAGGAACGCTTCCTGCCCAAGACGGCCAACCTCGACATCTGGTGGTCGCAGGGATTCTCCGAGCCGGATGCCGGCTCCGACCTCGCCTCGCTGCGCACTACCGCGGTCAAGGAAGGCGATGAGTACGTCGTCAATGGCCAGAAGACGTGGACGACGCTAGGCCAGTACGGCGACTGGATCTTCAACCTGGTCCGCACCGATCCCGAGGCCAAGAAGCAGGCCGGCATCTCGTTCCTGCTGATCGATATGACGACCCCCGGCGTCACCGTTCGCCCGATCGAGCTGATCGACGGCGGCTTCGAGGTCAACGAGGTGTTCTTCGACAACGTCCGCGTACCCGCCGAGAACCTGGTCGGCGAGGAGAACAAGGGGTGGGACTACGCCAAGTTCCTCCTCGGCAACGAGCGAGTGGGCGTCGCACCGGTCGGAGCTACCAAGCGTTCACTCGCGGCTGCCAAGGAGTACGCCAAGACGGCGGGCCCCGGTGGCACCTCGCTGCTCGACGATCCGCTGTACGCCTCGCAGATCGCAGATCTGGAGAACGAGCTGCTCGCACTCGAGCTCACAGCACTACGCGTGGTCGCCCACTCCGCCGATGGCAAGCCGCACCCGGCGTCATCGGTGCTCAAGCTGCGCGGCAGTGAGCTGCAGCAGGCAGTCACCGAGCTCTACGTCGACATGGGCGGTCCGGCATCGCTGGCGTCCGGCGCCGGTCCTGAATCCGACCTGGCCGACTGGAACAAGGTGTCGACGCCGTACTACCTCAACTTCCGCAAGGCCTCCATCTATGGCGGCTCCAACGAGGTGCAGCGCACGATCATCGCTGGCACGATCCTGGGACTGAGAGGCTGACATGGACTTCACACTCGATGCAGAGCAGGTCGCGCTGCGCGACGCCGTACGCGGACTGCTGGGCAAGGCGTACGAATCGTCGGAGACCCGTCGCGAGGCCACCAAGCTCGAGCACGGCTGGGATGACAAGGTCTGGGCGCAGCTCGCCGAGATGGGTGCGCTCGGGCTGCCGTTCGCCGAGGCCGATGGCGGCATGGGCGCAGGCCCGGTCGAGGTCTCGATCGTCGCCGAGGAGATCGGACGAGTCATCGCCCCCGAACCGTACGTCGAAGCGGTCGTGCTCGCCGGTGGACTCGTCGCGGCAGCAGGCACTGACGAGCAGCGTGCCGAGATCCTTGGCGCACTGTCCGAAGGTGCGCTCGTGCCCGCGTTCGCTCACAACGAGCCCAACCAGCGCTACAGCGAAACAGCGATCGGGGTCACGGCGACCAAGCAGGGCGACGCCTGGACCCTGACCGGCGTCAAGGAGCCCGTCATCGGCGGCGGACGCGCCGACCTGCTGATCGTGAGCGCAGCCGTCGACGGTGGCACCGGCCTGTTCCTGGTGAAGCCCGACGCTGACGGCCTGACCCGTGACGGCTACGCCACGTTCGAAGGCGGCCGCGCTGCGCGCATCGGTCTCAGCGACACCCCAGCCACCGCACTGGGCGAAGCCGGAGACCAGTCGGCAGTCATCGCGAAGGTCATCGCCGAAGCGCAGGTCGCGTACGGGCACGAATCGCTGGGCGCGATGCAGACCGCGCTGGAGCAGACGACTGAGTACCTCAAGACGCGCAAGCAGTTCGGCGTACCGCTGAGCACGTTCCAGGCGCTCACGTTCCGGGCGGCCGACATGTACGTCGAGCTCGAGCTCGCCCGCAGTGTCGTCACCTGGGCAACGCTGGTGCTGCTCGACGGCGGAGACGCCCTCGAAGCGGCGTCTCGCGCCAAGCTGCAGGTCAGCAAGGCCGGGCGACACATCGGCAAGGAAGCGATCCAGCTGCACGGTGGCATCGGCATGACTGCGGAGTACAGCGTCGGTCACTTCACCAGCCGACTCACGGCGATCGACCACACACTCGGCGATGGTCGCCACCACCTGGCAGAGCTGGTCACGAGACTCGACGACCACACGGTCATCGAGCCACTTCCCTAGGGCACTCCTCGGTGACCAAGCTCCTGGTGATCGCAGGGGTGGTCCTGGCGTTGTGGGCCATCAGCTGTCTGTTGATGGCGCTCTTCGCCCATCGACTTCCTGCTGGACTGTTGCGGCAAATCGCGGAGTTCTTGCCGTCCTGTGTCACGACCGCGCGAAAGCTGCGCAAGCATCCGGACGTGCCTCGCAGCGCCAAGATCGCCATGCTCGTCGCGATCGTCTGGGTGATCTCGCCGATCGACCTCTTGCCCGAGTTCCTGCCGGTCATCGGCCCACTCGACGACGTGGTCGCCGTGGTGCTCCTGCTGCGCTTCGCAGCCCGACGTGTGCCTCGCGACGTATTGCTCGACGCCTGGCCGAGCGACCCGCGGCTCCTCGAACGGCTCCTGGGAAGCGCCGCCTAGCTCTGGGTCCGGGCATGAAGGACCCCTCGCGCACCCGACAGAGCTCACTGACCCTTGCTGCCTTCCGGCCCTGGGGGAGTTGGGTGATGTGTCGCCGCGCGAGGGGCTGACTCCATCATACGGAGCCGATGGGGCAGCACCCAACTCGGTCGTGCTCCGCTCTCGTGGTACCGATTCGTTGACTGAGCAGTCCGACCGGTAACCTCGTCCGCGGAGGATTCGCATAGTGGCCTAGTGCGCTCGCTTGGAAAGCGGGTTGAGTGAAAGCTCTCAGGGGTTCGAATCCCCTATCCTCCGCCAACGACGACAGCCGCTCATCACGCTCTTTGTGATGGGCGGCTGTCGTCGTCCACCCAGGACACGGATTCGAACCCCGAAACGCGGTTGCCGTGTCTCTTCCGAGGACTAGCCTTCATCCATGGCCACCTTCGACGTGGACGGCGCCGTCCTCTGGTTCGACACCATGGGAGCGGGAGACCTGGTGATCGCCCTGCACGGCGGACTGGGGCTGGATCACACCTCACTGCGCCCCTGGTTCGACCCACTTGCCCACGACGTTCATCTGGCCTACCTGGACTTCCGCGCCAACGGCCGCTCGACCGGCTCGGGCGACGACATCACACTGCCGCGGCTGGCCGAAGACGTGGACGCGCTGCGCGAACATTTGGGCGCGGAGCGGACCTGGCTCCTCGGACATTCCTACGGCGGGTTCGTGGCGCTCGAGTACGCATTGCGTTTTGCCGACCGATTGCACGGGTTGATCCTGCTCGACACCGGTAGCACCGGCCCGACTGAGGAGTCGGTGGTCGGCGGCCTGCAACGCCTCGGTGTTCCGGCCGAACAGATGACCGCTTTCGCTCTGCCGACCCAGACCCGCGAGGACATGTTGAGATTCTTCGAGGCGACCGGCCCCTGGTACCTGCCTCACTCCCCGCCCGAGGCAATGATGCCGCTGCTCGCTGATCTGATCTTCAGCAGCGCCGGGAGCGAGGGCGGCAGCCGTGCCCTTGCCGACTGGGACGTGAGCGACCGCCTTGCCGAGATCACTTCGCCGACCCTGGTTCTGTCGGGTGCCGACGACTTTCTATTCTCCCCCGAGGGCACCCGCCGCCTGGCAGATGGCTTGGGCGACGGAACCCCGCTCGTCGTGGAGGGGGCCGGGCACCTACCGTTCGTCGAGCAGCAGGCCGTCGTCCTGGACGCAATCCGTCGGCACCTCAGCGGTCGTTAAACTCGCTGACCTATTGACGTACCGACCCGGGAAGTCGGGTTAGCCGAGCTCGCGGGTGCGGCCGTACGCCTCGGGTTCGTCGCGCATGATCGTGGCGCGTACCTGCACCCGGTAGCGCCAGATCTGCACCAAGCCGATCCCCCAGAGCACGTACTGGAACGACATCGCCCAGCGGAATGCCGAGGGTGTGTACGCCGTGCTGCTCCCGGGAGTTCGCCAGTCGAGGATGATTCCGATGGCGATGACCAGTACGAGGCTGGCGAAGAACCCACCCTGGTTGATGATGCCGATCGCAGCACCCATGCGGTGCTCGGGATTGAACGAGCGTCCGAAGTCGAAGCCGATCATCGAGGCCGGACCACCGACGCCCACCGCGACCATCAGGAGCACGAGCAACCAGAATGGAGCGTCGCCCCGCCAGGTCAGCACGATCGTCCACATCACGACAATCGCAGACACGATCCCGATCACGAGAGTTGATCGATGCCACGGGTGCCGGGTGATGAACCATGCCAACACCGGACCGGCCGCCATGACGGCGACCACCAGGATCGTAAGCAGAGCTCCGGCCTGACCCGATGACAGGTTCTCGCCACGTACGAAGAACGGATAGCCCCACAACAGACCGAGTGTTGTGGCGCTGAACTGCGTCGTGAAGTGGGTCCACAGGCCGAGGCGAGTGCCGGGGTGCTCCCACGACTCACCCAGGCTGCGTCTGATCGTGGTGAGCGACATCGCCGGACCGCTCGCGGATCGCTCCGCCGGTGAGTCGCGGATGAACACCAGGAGTGCAACCAGCAGGAAGAGGCCGATCGCCGCGGCGAGGAGGTACGCCTTGGTCCAGCCGAGCTCGCGCAGCGCCAACGTCATCGGCACGGCCGCAATGATGGCACCGAGCTGGCCGAGAACGCCGGTCATCTGCGTGAACAACGGGATGCGCCGAGGTGCGAACCAGGTGTTCACCAAGCGGAGGAGACACACGAAGATCATGGCGTCGCCGATACCGACGACGACTCGCGCGATGAGCGCGACCGCGTACGTATCGGCGACTGCGAACAACGACTGCGCGGCCGTCAACGTCACCAGGCCGGTGAGCATGACGCGGCGTGAGCCGAAGCGATCGAGGATCAGCCCGACCGGGATCTGCATGGCCGTGTAGACCAGCAGCTGCAGCATCGTGAACGTCGACAACTGGGCAGCTGAGATGTCGAACCGCTCGGTTGCGGCCAGGCCAGCGACCGCGAGCGACGAGCGATGAAACACCGCAAGCAGGTAGACAAGAAGCCCAACGAACCACACCAACAGCGCCCCTCGCTGTCGTGGGCTGGCGTCGGTCACCAACCAAGACTAGAGCGCCGCGACCAGCGCAGCCGACACGCAGATCGGTCTGAGTACCCGCCTTCACCCCAACCCAAGACATGGCGCCGTGGTTGCCCTTAGGTTGGGCAGATGTCGGACGAGCTTGAACCATCGGTTATTGCGCGGGCCATGGAAGCCCTGAACGCCGGCGACCTCGAGACCGCCACAATTTTGAATCGTGAGCTGGTTCGCCTTCACGACCGCATGGGAATCACGATCATTGCGATCACCGAGGACTCGGCTGAGACGACCATGGAACTGAGTGCGGAGACGGCAGGATCGGGTCCTGGAACTGTGCACGGCGGCATGCTCGCAACATTCGCCGACGTGACTGCCGCCTTGGCACTCACCCAGTCGCTGCACGGCACGGAGCACATCCAAGTCACCACCGATATGCACATCCGCTACTTTCGTCAACCGAGGAGCGGCCCACTGACGGCCCGCGCCACCGTTGTTCATCGCGGGCGCCTGATCCTGAGTGCCGAGTGCGTGATCTGCGACGCTGAGGGCCGTGACCTCGCGCGCGCCACAGCGACTTACATGCTCGTTCAGCTCCCGTCCTGATCGAAGATGTCTGGGTGGGACGTGGGCTGGCCAAGCCCGCTTGTGTCTACCTATTGGCGGAGGTGGCCGGGTTGGTTGCGGGGCAGCAAGGGTGGTGGGTCGCTGCGGTAGGTGTGGCCGGTTGGCGTCTGCCAGATCGTGGTCCTGCCCTCGCTCGTGACCTTCCAGCCGGGCAGTGACTTGATGGTGTGCGACCGCTTGCAGAGTCCTTGACCGTTGTCTGATGTTGTCAAGCCACCGAGAACGTGGTCGTGGATGTGGTCGTCATCGCGAATGCGCGCATCGCAACCAGGCATCCGACAGATCCGGTCTCGGGCCCGGATGTGACGCCGGGTTGGTGAGTCGAAGCGGCGACGGCGTGGTTCGCGCACCAGGAGTGTGCCGTCGATCGGATCGGTCAGAAGGCGGCGGATCGACGGGTTGGGTGCATGGGCGATGAGGTCGTCTGACACATCAGGACTGATGGGGCCGTAGCCGACCAGGTCGACCGGTTCGCCATCCTGACCGAGCATGGTGGGCGCATCCATGACGAGCTGGATCTCGACATCGATCGCATCGGCATGAGCGAGTCCGGTGACGCGCTCGACCAATGTCTGGGCCATGATCTGGCCCACCGTGCGCTCGTCACCAGCCGAGCGGAGACCGCGGGCCCACGAGTCGAGGGAGTTGTAGGTGGCCAGGATCTGCTCGGCGGGACCCCGCACTTGCAGGATCGCGATCCCATCGGTGTCGGGGAACATCGACACGCGCTGGTCGGCTCGGTTGCGCTCGGCGCGCTCACGTGCGGCCTCCACATCGATTCGCACCACCTCTCGCCGGGCCGCCTTGGCCGCCTTCTTGGCTGTCAGACCGGGTAGCCGTGGAGCGATCTCGCCGTCGAAGACCACCGAGTCGTCGACGGCGAGGCAGACCGACTCGTTGACGACGGCCTGAGCAACAGCCTGCGGAATGGTGCCGTCAGCGAACAACTCGGCGACCAACGGCAGCCGCTTGAGTCCGAGCGCCAGTCCGACCTGGGTCCCAGCAGCGGACGGGCCGATGTTGCGGGCCATGGCAATCTCACCGATCACCGAGAGAGTCGGGTCGCCACGACCAATGCCCATGGTTGCCGATCGCTCGGCGTGAATTGCTGCGATCTGCACCGCCTGCTCGGCCTGAGCGGCACGAACCAACCGATCAAGTGCCGCGACTGCGTCGATGCGAGCACCGCTGAATCGGGCCACCGGATCGGCCTCGAAATCGTGCGCCCGGACGACCGTCAGGACGTCCTCGGTGGCGACTTCGGTGAACATACTTCCAACCTAGAAGCACCCACCGACAACAATTTGAGGCGGCGAAACCTCCGTGGACAGAGGCAAATCCGGGCCCTAGTAGGTCAGCGCAACAGCCGGATCGCGCAGGATCGCAGCGACATCAGCGAGGAAGTGCGACCCCTGTTCGCCGTCGACCAGACGGTGATCGAAGCTCAGCGCCAACGTCGTGACCCAGCGGGCGACGATCTCGTCGTTGTCTCCCACCCAGGGACGCTTGTTGATGGCGCCGACAGCGAGGATGCCGGCTTCGCCCGGGTTGAGAATCGGTGTGCCGGCGTCGATGCCGAACACGCCGATGTTGGTGATCGTGAACGATCCGCCAGTCATCTGAGCAGGCTGCGTCTTGCCGTCGCGGGCCGTGGTGATCAGGTCACCGAACGCCTGTCCCAGCTCGACCATCGTCATCGAGTCAGCGCCGACGACATTGGGTACGACCAGTCCGCGCGGAGTTGCCGCAGCGATGCCGAGGTTGACCGAGCCCTTGAGCACGATCTCCTGAGCGGCTTCGTCCCACGTCGAGTTGATCTCGGGCGTGTGCTTCATGGCGAGCAGCACTGCCTTCGCGACGATCAGCAGCGGTGAGACCCGGACATCAGCGAACGCGGGGTCCTTCTTGAGCTGCTTGACCAGATCCATCGTCCGGGTGACATCGACCGTGACCCACTCGGTGACGTGCGGGGCGGTGAAGGCCGACGACACCATGGCGGCGGCGGTCATCTTGCGGACGCCCTTGATCGGCACGCGTACGTCACCTGCTGACGACGATCGAGCCGCAGGAGCAGCCGGTGTATCAGCACGCCCGGCGAATGCCTCGACGTCTGCGCGGGTGATGATCTCGCCGGCGCTCGGGACGGAGCCGAGGTCGATGCCGAGGTCCTTGGCGAGCTTGCGTACGGGCGGCTTGGCCAGCGCACGCAACGGCTTGTGCTGAGCAACCTTCTCGGTGTTGACCGAGGCCACAGCACCCTTGCGAGCGCGACGCTTGAGCGACGATGCGCGCGGTCCGTAACCGACGAGCACCTTCTGGCGCTCCTCCGGCTGGGCGGACGGCTCGGCGGCCTGGGCGGATCCTTCGACGGCGGGTGCGCCGATGAACTCGGGGGTAGAGAAGTCGCTGGCCGTCGGTGCGGTCACAGCGGGTGCAGCCACAGCAGGCGCTGCGTTTTCATCGGCCACAGCGTCTTCCAAAGATGTGATGCGGATGATCGGAGTGCCGACCGCGACCGTCTCCCCTTCGGCGACGAGCAGCGCATCAATCGTGCCTTCGTACGGGCTGGGCAGCTCAACGATCGACTTGGCCGTCTCGATGTCGACGATGATGTCGTTGATCTTGATGACGTCGCCGACCTTGACCTTCCACAGGACGATCTCTGCCTCGGTCAGGCCTTCACCCACGTCTGGAAGCTTGAACTCACTCATCAGTACTCCAGCGAACGGTCGACGGCGTCGAGCACGCGGTCGAGTCCCGGCAGGAACTCTTCCTCGACGCGGCTCGGCGGATAGGGCATGTCGTAACCCGTGACGCGGATGACCGGCGCCTCGAGGCTGTAGAAGCACGTCTCGGTGATGCGCGCGGAGATCTCGGCGCCGAGGCCCAACGTCTGGGCGGCCTCGTGCACGACAACGGCGTGCCCCGTCTTGCGTACGGAGTCGTAGACCGGGTCGAGGTCGAGCGGCGACAACGTACGCAGGTCGATGACCTCGAGGTCGACTCCGTCCTCGGCGGCAGCGTTCGCGGACTCCAGGCAGGTCTTGACCATCGGCCCGTACGCGATCAGCGTCGCGTCGGTTCCTTCGCGAACGATGCGCGACTTGTGGAGAGGGAACGGCTCGTGCTCGAGGTCGACTTCACCTTGGTCCCAGTAACGACGCTTGGGCTCCATGAACACGATCGGGTCGTCGCTGGCGATGGCCTGCTGGATCATCCAGTAGGCGTCGTTGGCGTTCGAACAGGCGACAACCTTGAGTCCGGCGGTCAGCGCGAACTGGCCCTCCGGGCTCTCGGAGTGGTGCTCAACTGCGCCGATGCCACCGCCGAACGGAATGCGGATGACGAGCGGCATCTTGACCTTGCCGGCACTGCGGAAGTGGAACTTGGCGACCTGGCTGACGATCTGGTCGTACGCAGGGTAGACGAAGCCGTCGAACTGGATCTCGAGCACGGGGCGATAGCCCCGCATCGCCATGCCGACCGCGGTGCCGAGGATGCCCTGTTCGGAGAGCGGAGAGTCGATGACGCGGCTCTCGCCGAAGTCCTTCTGCAGTCCGTCGGTGATGCGGAAGACGCCACCGAGTCGGCCGACATCCTCGCCCATGATCAGGACCTTCTCATCGGCCTCCATGGCCGCGCGCAGTCCAGCGTTCAAACCTTTGGAGAGGGGCATCTTCGTCATGCGGGTGTCCCTTCGGTCTCGAGGCCGTCCCTGAACGCGATGTAGGCGGCCTTCTGCTCAAGCAGTTCGGGGGTTGCGCCGTCGACGTAGACCTTGTCGAACAGCGCTTCAAGATCGGGCTCGGGCAGCGCCTTGCAAGCCTCGCGGAGGTTCTTGCCCAGCTCCTCGGCCTCGACCTCAATGGCGTCGAAGAACTCCTGAGGAGTGCCCTGCACCTGCAGGTAGCGCTTGACGCGCTCGATCGGGTCCTTGAGCTTCCAGGTCTCGACCTCGGCAGTCTCGCGGTAGCGGGTCGGGTCATCGGACGTGGTGTGCGCACCCATGCGATAGGTGTAGGCCTCGATCAAGGTCGGACCCTCCCCGTCACGCGCCTTCTGCAATGCCACCTGTGTCACGGCATGGCACGCCAGGACGTCGTTGCCGTCGACACGCAGTCCACGGAACCCGAAGCCTCTGGCACGCTGTGCAATCGGTCCCCGGGTCTGCCGATCAGTTGAAGCGGAGATCGCGTACTGGTTGTTCTGGCAGAAGAACACGACCGGAGCGTTGAAGACCGCCGCCCAATCGAATGCCTCGTTGACGCTGCCCTGGCTGGTCGCGCCATCGCCGAAGTAGGCGATGACGGCTGCGTCGCGCTCCGGGTCGTTGTGTCCGACTGCTCCATCGAGAGTCAGGCCCATCGCGTAGCCAGTCGCGTGCAGGGTCTGCGCGCCAATCACGATGCTGTAGAGCGCTATGCCGTGCTCCGACGGGTCCCAGCCGCCAAGGTCCGTACCCCGGAAAAGTCCGACCAGCTCCCCCGGTTCGACTCCGCGGCAGAGCGCGACGCCGTGCTCGCGGTAGGTGGGGAACGCGAAGTCCTGCTTGCGAAGAGCGCGGCCCGAGCCGATCTGTGCAGCTTCCTGACCCTGCGCGGGGGGCCACAGCCCGATCTCGCCGTGACGCTGAAGAGCGTGTGCCTCGAAGTCGACGCGGCGCATGAGGACGAGGTCGCGGTAGAGGCCGCGGATGCTCTCGTCGTCGCCTTCGTATGCGAACTCGGGGTGGCTGACGCGCTCGCCTTCGGGCGTCAGGAGCTGAACGAGCGGAAAGTCTCCCGCAGGATCGTCAGCCATGTAAGTGTCGGGCGTGGTCAGGCTCATGCAACTCCCTCAATCACGCGGCCACGGGGTCTCCGGGCCGAGATGTCGAAGCGGTGGGATCGTCGGGTCACAGGGGTGGTCGGACTGGTGGCGATCTCACGAGCGTGACCGGCATCACGCTTGTGGCGATCGTATCCTGCGGCTGGTGGACCGACCAAACGGTGCAGGTGAGCGGCTCGGCGTGCATCCCAAATAGGCCCGGCAAGGGCTTGCGGAAGGACCCGACAAGTCATGTTGTGCTCCTAGGTGTGCTCCCACCTGACCATGACTCTAGCCAGAAATCGTGTCTACCGTTGAGTGTTTCCTTCTGGCGTTTTGGGCCCCTGACCTGCAGGTTAGCGGTTGTTCACCTCGGATGTGCCGGGCGAGCCGCGCGCCAGGCGCCCGCCAGTGCGATGAACTCGGCGTTGACTGCCGGATCACCCACGCTGATGCGAACGCCGTCACCCGCGAACGGACGCACCGACACCGGGTCGCAGGCAGCGGCGAACTCCATCGCGTCATCACCGAGGGCGAGCCAGACGAAGTTGCCCTGCGCCTCGGGCACGTCCCACCCCTGCTCACGGAGAGCGACCAGCATGACCTCGCGCTCCTTGACGATCGACTCGACTCGAGCGCTCAGCTCAGCCTCGGAGTCGAGTGATGCAACAGCAGCTGCCTGGGCGAGGTCGGTGACGCTGAACGGCGCCGTCGCCTTGCGGATCGACTCGGCAACCGCAGGCTGGGCGATCGCATAGCCAACTCGCAGGCCGGCCAGCCCGTACGCCTTGGAGAACGTACGGAGGACGACGACGTTGTCGTGTTCGGCGAGCATCGCAAGACCGTCGGCGGCGTCGGGGTCGCGGACGAACTCCACGTATGCCTCGTCGACCACCACGATGACGCCAGCCGGAACCTTGGCCAGGAAGGACTCGAGATGGACGTGCTTGACGATCGGGCCCGTCGGGTTGTTGGGCGTGCACACCAGTACGACGCGTGTGCGATCAGTGATCGCCGCCGCCATGGCGTCGAGGTCGTGAGTCGCGTCATCGCACAGGGGCACTCGTACGGTCGTCGCTCCAGTCAGGTCGGCCGCGATCGGATAAGCCTCGAACGAGCGCCAAGCGTAGATGATCTCGTCTCCGGCCTCGCAGTGCGCGTTGAGCAGGGCGAAGAGCACGGCGACTGAACCCGTACCCGCCGCGAAGTGGTCGGGCGAGAGCTTGAACTTGGCGCCCAGCGCGTCGTAGAGCACCGTCATACCGGCATCGGGATAGCGGTTGATCCGGCCCAGCTGACCTCCTGCGCGCTCCATCACGCCGGGCAGCGGACCGTACGGGTTCTCGTTGCTCGACAGCTTGTAGTTCTCGTCCGCAGCGGACTTCCCCGGCTTGTAGACGGGAATGCCATCAAGGGCTCTGCGCGCACTGGGACTGCTCATGTTGCCGACCATATCCCCGCGGTCGGCTGACACAATCGGGACGTGACAGCCCGCAACCCCCGACTCGGCATCGTGCTGGTCCTGATCGGGGCCGTGCTGTTCGGTCTGAATGGTGGCGTCTCGCGCGTTGCCATGGCGACCGAGCTGACACCCGCGATGTTCACGACGCTGCGCATCACCGGCGCGACACTGGTGTTCGTCCTGTACGCCGCACTCTTCCGCCGATCCGCCCTTAAACGGCCGACCGGAACATCGTTCCTGCTGATCATCGGGCTCGGGCTGGTCGGCGTCGTCGCCCTGCAGCTGACGTACAACGTGGCGATCACCCGGCTGCCGCTCGGCATCGCGCTGTTGATCGAATACCTCGCTCCGGTCCTCGTCGTGCTGTGGGTGCGCTTCGTCCGACACGAGGAGGTGCGCCCGCGCATGTGGCTGGCCGTGTCTCTCGCGCTGGTCGGGCTCGCCGTCGTCAGTCGCGTGTGGAACGGGCTGACCTTCGACGGTCTCGGCGTCGTGATGGCGCTGCTGGCGGCGGTGAGCTTCGCGGCGTACTTCCTGCTCGCCGAGCACAACGTCGGCGTGGATGACCCGCTGCGCGTCATCCTCTGGGCCTTCGTCGTGGCCACCGTGGTGATGAACCTGATCGAGCCGATCTGGGGATCGCCCGGACTCGGCGGCAGCACCAGCATGCTCGGCCGGCTCGAGGATCTGTCGGCCGCACCGTGGCTGGTGGTTGCGTGGGTCGTCGTGTTTGGCACCGTCGCACCGTTCTTCCTGCAAATGGTGGCGCTCCGCCACATACCGGCCACGATCGTCACCGTCATCGCGATGCTCGAGCCAGTCATAGCGAACGTGCTCGGGTGGGCGTGGTTCCGCGAATCACTCACGCCAGTGCAGGTGCTGGGCGCTCTCGCCGTGCTCGGCGGCATCATCCTGGCGCAAACCTCGCGTACGACGGCACCCGCAGCGCTGCCGCCGCAATAAGCCGTCGGCCACGCCCGGAGTGCAACAATCGGGCCATGCCCAAGCTTCTGACAACCTGGATCCTCAGCTCAGCCTCCTTGGCGATCGCCGCCCAGCTCCTCGGCGACCACATGGACATCGGTGACGACGGAGACAGCACGACCGCCCGGGTCATCTCGATCGCGATCGTCGGTGCCATCTTCGCGGTGATCAACACGTTCGTCGCCCCGGTCATCAAGACGCTGTCGCTCCCGTTCATCATCATCTCGCTCGGCCTGGCGCTGCTCGCGATCAACGCTTTGCTGCTTCTCCTCACGGACTGGATCACCGGAAAGTTCGACGTGCCGTTCTTCGTCGATGGCTTCTGGTGGGCCGTGCTCGGCGCAGTCGTGATCTCGCTGGTCAACACCGTGCTCGGGGCGTTCACCAACAAGAAGTGATCACTGCGCCCAGAAAGAACGATCGCTACCGCATCGCACTGGTGTGCCTCGGCAACATCTGCCGATCGCCGATGGCGCACGTCGTGCTCGAGGACCGGCTCATCAAGGCCAGGCTCGACGACCGGGTCGAGGTCGTCTCATCCGGTACGGGCGGGTGGCACGAGGGTGAGGCGATGGACTCCCGCGCTGCCGACGTACTGCGATCCGCCGGCTACGACCCCAGCCGACATGTCGCGCGTACGTTCAGCACCGACTGGTTCGCCGAGAACGACCTCCTGCTCGCGATGGACCTGAGCAACCAGGCCGACATGAGCGACCAGGCTCCGACGGTCGAAGAACAGGCCCGCGTACGCATGTTTCGGGAGTTCGATCCCGAGGCCAGCGAGGGTGATCTCGAGGTGCCTGACCCTTGGTATGGCGGCGCTTCAGGATTCGTCGCAGTCCTCGCAATGATCGAGCGGACCACCGACCAGCTGGTCGAGCAGCTGCCGGACCTGTTGGAGTCCTGAACAGAGCACCAATACACGGGGTAACGTCATCGACATGGCACGAATGACAGGAACCGCCGCACGGGCGGAGTCTCTCCTTGGTCAGGGTGTCGTATCCACCACCTCGGTCGCCGGCGGCGACATCTGCACGTCGACGCGACTGCGCCTCACCGACGGCCACAACGCCATCATCAAGACGCGACCCCAGGCCCCCGTCGACATGTTCGTACGCGAGGCCGAGGGACTGCGCTGGCTGGCTGAGGCCGGAGGCGCGCACGTGCCCCAGGTGCTGGCCGTCGCCGAGGACTGCCTGATCCTGGCGTGGGTGGAGCAGGGCAAACCCACAGCTGACGCCGCCGAACGCTTCGGCCGCGATCTCGCCACAACGCATGCCGCAGGGGCGTCGACGTTCGGGGCCGAGTCCGACGGATTCATCGGCCTCGCACCGCTGCCCAACCGCCCCCTTCCGACGTGGCCCGAGTTCTTCGCCTCGCGTCGCGTCATGCCGTACGTACGCGCTGCGGTCGACCGTCAGGCCCTCACGATGGACGAAGCCGAGACGATCGAGGCCGCGATGCGTCGCATCCACGAATTCGCAGGTGACGCGGAGCCGCCATCACGCATCCACGGCGATCTCTGGTCCGGCAACATCGTCTGGGGAGCTGACGGCAACATCTGGCTGATCGACGCGGCCGCCCACGGTGGTCACCGAGAGACCGATCTCGCGATGCTCGCCCTGTTCGGCGCTCCACATCTCCAGCGGATGATCGACTCGTACGACGAAGCAGCGCCGCTCGCAGACGGCTGGCGCGAACGCCTCTCGCTGCACCAGCTCCATCCACTGCTCGTGCACGCGGTGATGTTCGGCGGCACGTACGGCGGCCGCGCCGCCTCCGCTGCGCAGTCCCTGCTCGACGGCACCTCTGGCGACTGACTCAGGAACGTCTCAGACACGAGGGGCACACTGATATCCATGCGAATTCTTGTCGTTGACGATGACCGCGCCGTGCGCGACTCGCTGCGGCGATCACTGGAGTTCAACGGTTACACGGTCGACCTCGCATCGGACGGTGCCGAGGCGCTCGCGCGGGTGCCCCAGATCAATCCCGACGCGATCATCATGGACGTGATGATGCCGAGGCTCGACGGCCTCGAAGCCACGCGTGCGCTGCGCGGAGCCGGCAATGACGTGCCGATCCTCGTCCTGACAGCCCGCGATGCCGTGTCCGATCGCGTCGACGGCCTGGACGCCGGTGCGGACGACTACCTCACCAAGCCGTTCGCCCTCGAAGAACTGCTTGCCCGCGTACGTTCGCTGCTGCGTCGATCGAGCCGCGCCGCCGCGGTCGAGCCCGACGAGGCGCCTCTGGTGTTCGCTGACCTGTCGCTCGATCCGGTCACGCGCGACGTGACTCGCGGTGATCGCGCACTGTCACTCACGCGTACCGAGTTCGCGCTGCTCGAGCTGTTCCTCCAGCGCCCCAAGCGAGTGCTCGAACGATCGTTCATCCTCGAGGAGGTGTGGGGCTTTGACTTCCCCACCACCGCCAACTCCCTCGAGGTCTATGTCGGCTACGTACGTCGCAAGCTCGAGGCCGAAGGCGAGTCGCGACTGCTCCACACCGTGCGTGGCGTCGGATACGTCCTGCGCGAGACCCCACCGTGATCGAGCTGTTTCGCCGACTGGTCCGACCGCTCACGTCACGCATTTCGTTGGCGCTGCGCGTCGCGATCCTGACCACGCTGTCGGTCGCGCTGACCCTCGGAGCCCTCAGCGCCATCGTGTACGTGACGGTGGCTTCCGAGTTCAAGAGCTCGCTGGATGACTCGATGTTCCGGCGCGCGAACGATGCAGTCGCCGCCAACTACGTGCCGACGGAGAAGAACGACGCGGAGGACGCGCTGACTGGCGTGAAGGCCTTCGTTGTACGAGGTGGCGAGCTGTTCGCGCCAGCGTCGGCCGACCGCGACTTCCCGTTCGACCATCACGAGGTCGCCGTCTCGATCGGCACCGAGAAGCGCTCGATGCGCACCCTCACGTACAACGGCGTCTCCTACCGGGTCGTGGCTGTCAGCGCGAGCCCTGGCGTGGCACTTGTATTGGCCCAGCCGATGGAGTCGATTGAGCGGGCACTCGACCGACTGAAGGTGATCCTGCTGCTGAGCAGTGCCGCCGGTGTCGCGCTTGCCGGTATCGCCGGATGGGCTGTCGCCGCCAATGGTCTGCGTCCCGTCCGTCGTCTCACCGCCGCAACCGAACGCGTTGCCCGCACCCAGCAGCTCCAGCCGATTGCGGTGAGCGGCAGCGATGAGCTGGCCCGACTCACGACCTCGTTCAACTCGATGCTCCAGGCCCTCGATGCGTCCCAGCGCCGGCAGCGGCAGCTCGTCGCGGACGCCGGCCACGAGCTTCGAACGCCGCTGACCAGCCTGCGTACCAACATCGAGCTGATCGGACAGGCCGCAGACAACGACGAGAGGTCGCTGTCGACCGAAGAGCGCCACGAGATCATGGGCGACGTACGTTCGCAGCTCGAGGAGATGACGACTCTGGTCGGCGACCTCGTCGAGCTCGCCCGCGACGAACCGATGCGCCGTGACCCCGAGCCACTCGACTTCGCCGATGTCGTGACGCAGTCGGTCGATCGCGTACGCCTGCGCGCCCCTGCCGTGACCTTCGACGTCGAGCTCGCGCCATGGCTGGTGTTCGGCGAGTCCCAGCTGCTCGAGCGCGCTGTGACCAACCTCCTCGACAATGCCGCCAAGTGGAGTCCAGACGGCAGCACCGTGCGCGTTCGTCTCGACGAGGGCGTCCTCACGGTTGCCGATCAGGGCCCCGGTATCGACGCCGCCGACCTCCCGCACGTCTTTGACCGGTTCTACCGATCGAGCGAGGCGCGTACGTTGCCCGGCTCCGGGCTGGGACTTTCCATCGTGCGACGTGCGGCCGACCGCCATGGCGGGACCGTCGAAGCAGCCTCGGGCGACGGGGGAGGCACTCTCTTCACGCTCACCCTGCCCGGCTCCGAGGACGACTAGCGGCAGATATTCTTTCCGCGCTCACACACCGCCCTCAGCGCGGTTTCAGAAATAGGCGAGAATCTTTGTCTATGAGTGAAACGCAGGATCCCTTCGCCGACCGTCCGTACGTCCCGCCGACCTCGCGCGACCTCGACGAACCGGCCCCCGCAGAGGCCACGACCGAGATTCCGGTCGCCACCGACGAGGTTGAAGCGCCCGACGAAGCCGCACCTGCCGACGTAGCTCCGGCCGAGGACTGGTCGCCGTTGCGCGACGACGCTGACGTCGAGCCTGCCCTCGAACCAGCTCTGGCGGCAGCCGTCGAGACGCCCGCAGCAGAGCTGCCTGCCGAAGAGCCCGTCGCGGCCCCGGTGGTCGAACCAGCTGCTGCTGAGTCGGCTGCACCTCCCGTGGAGCCCGTCGCTCCCGTCGCTCCCGTCGAAGAGCCTCCCGCCTACACGCACCGCTACTCCAGCGAGCCCGCGCTTGCCGCAGCGGCCACACAGGCACCGGTCGAGGCGCCCTTCGAGCGGCCGGCGCCGACCACGACGTTCCCGGCACCCGCCGTTGACGGAGGAGACCCGTTCCCGCCGGCTCGCACCACCGGTGACGAGCCGCCCAAGCGACGCGGCCGCAAGGTCGTGAGCGTCCTGGCCATCGCGGCTCTCGCCGCGGGCGCAGGTTTCGGCGGCGCCTACGCGTACGACGAGCTCGTAGACAACAACGACGGCACCACCACGGTCAGCTCGCTCGACACCGGCAACACCAGCAAGACCAGCGGGCCCGCCGGCGCGGTCGAGAAGGTCGCATCGAAGGTGCTGCCCTCCGTCGTACAGATCAACGTCAAGGGCAAGGACGACGCCGGATCAGGCACCGGCATCATCATCAGCTCGGACGGCGAGATCCTGACCAACAACCACGTTGTCGAGGTCGCCGGCGACGGCGGAACGCTGACTGTCGCGTTCAACGACGGCACCAATGCCAAGGCAACGATCGTCGGCACCGATCCACTCACCGACCTCGCCGTCATCAAGGCTTCCGGCAAGTCCGGCCTGATGCCGGCGACGCTTGGCAGCTCGGGCGACCTCAGGGTCGGCCAGGAAGTCGTCGCGATCGGCTCACCGTTCGGCCTCGAGAGCACCGTCACCAGCGGCATCATCTCGGCGCTCAACCGCCCGGTGACCTCCAACTCCGCCACCGCGACGAGCCAGGGGACCACGTTCCCCGCCGTGCAGACCGACGCCGCGATCAACCCGGGCAACTCCGGTGGTCCGCTGGTCGACCTCAACGGCAACGTCGTGGCGATCAACTCCGCGATTCGCTCCGGGGCGTCCGCCGGAGACGCAGGTTCGATCGGCCTCGGTTTTGCCATTCCGATCGACCTGGCCAAGAACGTCTCCAAGCAGCTGCTCGACGGCAAGAAGGTCGAGCACGCCCGTATCGGCGTCAAGGTCGGACAGGCCATCTCGTCCGATGACATCACCGGCATCGGCGCCCTCATATCCGAGGTCACCAAGGGCGGCGCGGGGGACAAGGCCGGGCTCAAGAAGGACGACATCATCACCGCGGTCAACGGTCACGCGGTGGCGAGCAATGAAGCGCTGGTCGCATCCGTACGCGGCTACCAGCCCGGCGAGACCATCAAGGTCACCTATCAGCGAGATGGCAAGACCACCACGGTCGACGTCACGCTCGACTCAGACGGCGGCAACCTCGACAACTGACGTCACGCGAGCGGCCGGCCTTCAAAGGTCGGCCGTTTCGCACGCCAGGATGGCCGATTATCGCTCGTGCCTGTCGGTGCCGGTGACTAGCGTCAATACGTGAAGAATCGCGATCTCTCCCTCCCGGCGCTGTTGGTCACCGTCCTTCTCTGGGCATCCGCATTCGTCGGCATTCGCGCCATCGCAGACACGTTCTCCCCCGGCTCGCTGTCCCTCGGCCGGCTGCTCGCCGCCTCCATCGCGCTCACCGCGATCGCGTGGCCGAAGCGTGAGCCCTTGCCGACAGGCCGATCACTGCAGCTCATCATCCTCTACGGCGTGGTGTGGTTCGGGGCCTACAACATCGCCCTCAACGCCGCCGAGCAAGACCTCGATGCCGGCACCACCGCGCTGATCGTCAACATTGGTCCGATCCTGATCGCCCTGATCGCTGGAGTCATCTTCAAGGAGGGCTTTCCCAGGCCCCTCATCATCGGCATGACGGTGGCTTTCGCTGGCGTCGCGCTGATCGCCATCAGCACCCGCAGCTCGTCCGTCGAGACCTCAAGCACGGTCGGCGTCGTGCTGTGCCTCGTGGCTGCGGTTTGCTACGCGATCGGCACGCTGGGCCAGAAGGTCGCGCTTCGCGACACGTCACCCGTCATGTCGGTGTGGCTTGCGTGCCTGGTCGGCACCGTGGTGTGCCTCCCGTTCACACCTCAGCTGATCGACGAGCTCGGCGATGCGTCCGCCGGAGACATCGCCTGGCTGGTGTTCCTCGGCGTCTTCCCGACAGCGATCGGCTTCAGCACCTGGGCCTACGCGCTCAAGCGGCTCACGGCCGGGCAGGTCGCGTCGACGACCTACCTCGTTCCCGCCGTGGCAACGCTGATCTCCTGGGCCTACCTCGGCGAGATCCCGACGGCTCTGGCTTTCATCGGCGGCGGTCTGTGCCTGCTTGGCGTCACGATCACTCGCCTCAAGCGCCGCACCGCGGTAGTCGCCGAACCCGCGCTTACGTCAGGGCAAGCCTGACGGCAGTCTGCACGTGGAGTGCCGTCGTCGGGAACACCGGTAGTTCAACGTGTGACTGGTCAATCAACAGCTCGATCTCGGTGCAGCCGAGGATCACGCCTTGCGCGCCATCGGTGCGGAGCCGCTGGATCACGTCGAGGTAGAACGCTCGCGACTCATCGCGTACGACACCCAGGCACAGCTCGTCGTAGATGATCTCGCTGATGCGCTGGCGATCCTCTTGACCGGGCAGCACGACATCTAGCCCGTGCTGCTTGAGCCGGTCGACGTAGAAGTCCTGCTCCATGGTGAAGATGGTGCCGAGCAGCCCGACCTTGGTGATCCCGGCTGCCTTCACGGCTTCAGCGGTGGTGTCGCCGAGGTGAATGAACGGTACGGACACAGCGGCCTCGATGGGCGCCGCGACCTTGTGCATCGTGTTGGTGCACAGCAAGATCAGGTCCGCTCCGGCACCCTGCAGACGCTCAGCTGCCTCAGCCAACAGTGCGCCGGCGTCATCCCATCGGCCATCAACCTGCATCGCCTCGATCTCCGCGAAGTCGACCGAGTGCATCAGGATCTTCGCCGAGTGCAGGCCGCCGAGCTGATCGCGTACGAGCTCATTGGCCAGGCGGTAGTACTCGGCAGTGCTCTCCCAGCTCATGCCGCCGAGCAGGCCGATCGTCTTCATCCGATGAGATCGGTGACCAGGTCCCGCAGGATGCCGAAGCCGTTTTGAGTCAGGATCGACTCGGCATGGAACTGCACGCCGCGGTAGTGCGGGCCGGCGAGCAGGTGGATGTCACCGGTCTCGGGATCGGTCTCGACCGTGACGCCCTCAGGCAGGCCGCCGGACGGCACCCGAGCGACGAAGGTGTTGTAGAAACCGACTACCTCGGGGCGCTCGAGCACCTGCAGCTTGCTCTGAGTGCCCTGGAAGACGATGTCCTTGAACGCGAGGTCGAGCCCGATCTGGTGGCTGAGCGCCTGGTGACCAAGGCATACGGCGAGGAACGGCCGCTTCGTCTCGAGCAATCCGGCGACGACACCGTGCAGCACCGACATCTTGGGATCGTTGAGTTCTCGCGGGTCACCAGGACCCGGGCCAACCACCACGAGGTCATAGCCGTCGAGGGCGCCGGAGCCCTCCTCTTTCAGCACTGCGGCGTCGTGGCGGATGAGGTCGGTCGTCATGCCCAGCACGCCGAACACGTGCGACAGCATGTTGACGAAGTCATCCTCGCCATCGACGATCACGACCCGCTTGCCCACGAGGGACGGAACCGGTGCGGCGCCGGACTGGTCGGTGAGCCAGAACTGGCTGAGTCGCTGGTTGCGTGAGCCGAGCGCGATGATCACGTCGTCCTCGCGAGTGAACGCGTCGAAGCCCTCGACGGGTTCGGGCGCCGCGTCGACGAGACCGAAGGCGCTGAGGATCCCCGAGGCCTTGGCCCAGGTCTCCTTGGTCTCGTACATCGGATCGGAGTCGCGTACGAGGGTTGCCCCGGCGGTGACCTTGAGGTTGCCCTCGAGGTCGACGTCCGCCGTACGGATCAGGATCGGTGCATCGGCCCGCGGCATGCCATCGGCGTCGCGTCCGATCAGGGCGGCCACGGCGGCGTAGTAACCGCGACCCTCTGCCTCGTACTGCTTGATCAGTCGGCACGCGTTCTCGACCGGGCTGCCGGTGACGGTGGCGGCAAACATCGAGTCGCGCAGCACCTCGTTGACGGTGCGGTGGGTGCGACCGGCGAGGAGGTACTCGGTGTGCACGAGGTGGGTCATCGGCTTGAGGTAGGGCCCGAGCACGAGTCCGCCCTCATGGCAGATGTCGCACATCATCTTGAGCTCTTCGTCGACGACCATGAAGAGCTCGTAGATCTCCTTCTCGTCCTTGAGGAACGAGAGGAGCTCACGCTTCTTGTCGGCATGCGTCTCGAGACCGCGCATGCGGAAGGTGCCGCTGATGGGGTTCATCCGGACCTGGCCGGCCTCCACGCTGACGTGGCGCTCGGGGCTCGCACCGATCAGGTAGCGGTCACCCGTGAAGACCAGGAACGTCCAGAACGCGCCGCGCTCGCGCTCGAGCAGGCGGCGGAACACCGTGAGTGCGCGCTCGTGACCCCAGTCGGAGACCTGGGCGCGGAAGTGACGGCCGATCACGAGGTTGGCACCCTCGCCCTGGCCGATCTCGTCATCGATGATCTGGCGCACGACTGCGGCATAGTCGTCGTCGCTGGTCTCGAACCCACCACGATCTGCGAACTCGATGGGCAGATCTGGCAGCGATGGCAGCAGCTCCGTGATCGGGACCTCGGCTGAGAAGTCGACCGCAATCGACGTCAGCGGCGTGCCGTCCTGGTGTGCCTCGAAGCCGCGCTCGCGCACCTGCGCGAACGGCACCAGCACCAGGTGGTCCCAGCCTTCACCCGAGCCCGGAACCGCCGGGATGTCGGCGAGCGAGTCGAGATCCGCACGCGTACCGCCGACGAGCGTGACGGTGTCGGCGTCGCGCACCCTGATGAGTGCGAACGCCGGCTGCGCGAGGAGATCGTCGAGCTGGGACATGAGGGCACGATCCTATCGGCGACTGTTGAGGGGCTGGGTGCCATGCTGGCCGCATGGACATCGACGTCGATCTGATCAGGCGCGATCTGGCCCAGCTCGTCAACATCCCGAGCGTCGGCGGCTCAGATGCCGAGATCGCTGCACAGCGCTGGTGCGCTGCAACGTTGACCGGTCTCGGCCTCGAGGTCGACCAATGGAAGCTCGACCTCGCCGACCTGCGTGCTGATCCTGACTACCCCGGCGAAGAGGTCGAACGTGAGGAGGCCTGGGGCGTCGCCGGGGTCTCGGGTTCAGGCACGCCCGCGCTGATCCTCAACGGCCACGTCGATGTCGTACCGCCCGGTGAGGCCGAGTCATGGACCAACGGCGATCCGTGGCTGATCCGCGAGGACGCGGGTCGTTGGTACGGGCGTGGCGTGTGCGACATGAAGGGTGGCGTCATCGCGATCATCGCCGCCGCCCGAGCCGTCAGCGACCTCCGTCTCATTCGTCCGTACGCCGTCCACACCGTGATCGGCGAGGAGGACGGCGGACTCGGTACGTTCGCGACGCTGCGTCGCGGTCACACCGGTGAGGCGTGTGTCATCGCAGAGCCGACCGACCAGCAGATCGTTTCCGCCAATGCCGGCTCGCTGACGTTCAGGATCGAGGTGCAGGGCCGGTCGACCCACGGGTCCATGCGCGCGGCTGGGCGCAGCGCGATCGACGCCTTCGAGGTGCTCAACCGCGCGCTTCGAGAGCTCGAGACCGTGCGCAACGCGACCCCGCCGGCACCGTTCGCGGAGCTGCCGTGGCCCATCAGCGTCGGAATCCTGCATGCCGGCGACTGGGCGAGCACGGTTCCCGACCAACTTGTGGCCGAGGGCCGGTACGGCGTCATGCCCGGTGAGTCGTTTGCTGACGCCAAACGCGTCTTCGAGCGGGCCATTGCCACTGCCGAGGACGAGTGGCTAGCGTACAACCCACCGACTGTGACCTGGCCCGGTGGGCACTTCGCCGCCGGAACGCTCCCCAACGGGCATCCGTTCGGCGCGGAGGTCGCCGCAGCGGTCACCGCCAGTGGCGCACCGAGTCCTCAACTCGTTGGTGCACCGTACGGATCTGATCTTCGTCAGTACGCAGCAGCTGGCATACCGACGCTGCAGTACGGTCCCGGCGCGATCATCGACGCCCATGCGATCGACGAGAACGTGTTGATAGATGACGTCGTGGCCTGCGCCCGCGCGTACGCCGAGCTGATCGTCAGCCGCTGTTCCTCGGGGATGCGCTGACGGCTACGTAGTCTGCCACCATGATGCGGCCGCCCGAGTCGAAGGTGATCGGTTGGAGGCCTACGGGCACTCCGTCGGAGAACGTGACGATGGTGACCTGCGCGGTGCGCCGAAGCTTGCTGCCCAGCGCGAACGCATAGACCGCACCGCCCGTGGTGCCGGTCGTGAGGGTGACGGTCTGCCGTCCGTTCAGACCGTCGACTACCGTCGGTCCGACCTGACGATGCAGATGACCCGAGAGCACGAGATCGACACAGCCGGACTCCGCAACGGTCTTGGCGGAGGCAGGGCTGTGAACCGCGACGACATTGACATCACCGGCGTCGCATGCGGCGGTCGCCAGCGCTGCATCCTGCTCGCCGATCGCTGCAATGTTGTCTGACTCATCGCCGTTGTAGCCAGCTGTGAGTCCTGAGCTTCGGGGATCACTGCTGCCCAAGAACCTGATCCCGTTGACGGTCACCGGTTCACCGTCGAGAACGGTGAAGCCCTTCTCCTTCATCTGCTCGGGGACGACCGGCCCGGTGTCATGGTTGCCAGCCACGGAGACAATATCGAAGCCATCGAACTCACGCGCCAGCGAATTGAGGCTGAACGTCTCCCAGCTGGCGCCGCTGGACGTGTCATCGCCGAGGGTGATCAGCGTGCTCGCCTCTGCCCGATCGGCAATCGCTCGAGCAACAGGATCCATACCGATGTTGTCGTGGCGGTCGGTCACGACCAATGCCGTGGTCTCACCTTCGAGCGGCGCGCGTACGATCACCGACTCGGCCTTCTCCGCGAGCTTGCCGTAGAACGATACCGATCTGCGATATGTCGACAAAGCGCCTTCTACGATCGCCTTGCTGCCACTCGTGGAGGCACCTTCGGCGATCTCGACGTGGTCGAGCACGGGGTCTGCCGGCAGAAGTGGGAACACGGTGCCAATCGGCACCCAGGCAGCGTCGTCTGACCTGGGCCGCTCGGGAGTCGCGACGAGCGCAAGGGCGCCAATCGTGAGTACCGCGACCGATACAGCTCCGATCTTCTGGCCACGGTCCGGGTGCCGAGCCGCCGCCCAGAGCGCGCGACGTCGTCGTCGGCCGATCGCCTTCCAACCGAGGATCGCGATCAGGAGAGCGATCAGAGCAACGCCCAGACCGCGAAGCGCAGCGTCGATGGCCATCGAGATGACCTGCGACCGTACGGCAGCGATTTCACCTTGGGGCTGCGAGGCGATGACCGCATCGCGGGCCACCAGCTTGTTGAGGTCGGATACCTCGCTCTCTCCGAGCCGTATGTCAACACCGATGCCAAGTGGCGCATTGGCAGGTAGCCGAACCTGCGGGAGCACCGCGCCAAAGTCGATGCGCGCGTACTGACTGAAGTCAGGGTGCACTGTCGCCTCGTGCGCACCGATGCTGATCGACCGCTCACTGTGGATGAACGTCGTGTAGGCAGTCGGTAGCGCGACGCTGATCGCGAGCAGCGCCAGAAGCAGGACCTTGAGAGCGCGGGTCAGAAGATCCGCCCTCGCCATCGGTCGGTCGTGCCGACCGTCGTGAGGAGCTGGGTGGCGCGGGTCAGCACGACGTACAGCGTGCGCCATCCTGCGGTCGACTCATCGGTGATCGCGTCGGGTTCGGCCACGACGACGCCGTCGAACTCCAGGCCCTTGGTGTCGAGTCCGTCGAGGAGCCGCAACCGTCCCGAATGCTCCTCGATCAGGTCGGCCAGCTCGCCCTCAAGTCGATCCAGGTCGGCGCGCGATGCCACGACTGCGACAGTGCCTTCAACGCGCTCGAGGATGTCGTCGATGCTCGTACGCAGCTGCGCGGTGAGCTCGGCTGCACCGACGACGTGGTGCTGTGGCAGGTCTCCCGTACGGCGGACTGCGTCGGCCAGATCGGGATCCTTGACGCCGATCACGGCAACCTTGGCGGCAAGGTCGTAGATCTCGGCCGAGTTGCGGTAGTTGGTCGACAGCCGGAACGCGTGCTCGGGCTTGCCCTCGAGCGCCGCCTTGCGGGCCGCCTCGGACTCGCGCGGGTGCGGCCAGGACGACTGCGCCTGGTCGCCGACGATCGTCCAGCTCGCGTGGCGGCCACGACGACCGAGCATGCGCCACTGCATGGGCGACAGGTCCTGCGCCTCGTCAACGAGTACGTGGGCGAAGCCATCGTCCTCGATGCTGCGCGTGGCGCGATAGCGATCGTCGCGTGCTTCGCGCTCCTGACGCTCGAAACTCATCAGCTGCTTGGGGCCGTCGTCGTCGTTGTCGTTCGTGTCGGGGATCTCGCCAATGACGTAGCGAAGCTCGTCGATCAGCGGGATGTCCTCGATGCTGGGCTCGCCCATCGCCCAGGACGCCTTGAGCGCCGTGAGCTCTTCGGCCGAGAATGCTCCGCGTCCGAGCGAGTCGATGACGTCGGGCAGCGTGCGCCACACCTCGATCGGGTCAACGGGGGGCCACCAGTCCTCAACAAACGACACGAAACGGTCGTCAGTCGTGACGATCTCGGTGAACTCGGCTTCACCCTTCTCCAGCGCGCGTTCGCCTGCGACCTGGCGCCACAGCGCATCGACGAGAGCCGCGGGGGCCTTGTCGTATGCGCGGTTGCGCTTGCCTCCCGACAGCAGCTGGCGACGGATCCGTTCGAGGTCTGCCGCCTCAAGGCGCAGGACGTCGTCCTTGTAGAAGAAGCGGAACTCGGTCGGCGCACCCGGCAGAGGTGCGGCGGCAGCGCGACCGATGAAGGCCGTCATACGCGATGAGCCCTTGGCAGCTGCGGCGACCGGCTCGTCATGGCGGTCAGCGCGCAGGCCATCGACGACCTCGCCGAGAGATCGCAGCGTCACGCTGGTCTCGCCGAGGCTCGGCAAGACGCGTTCGATGTAGTTCATGAAAACCGACGACGGGCCTACGACGAGCACGCCGCCGGACTCGAAACGACGACGGTCGGTGTAGAGGAGGTAGGCCGCACGGTGCAGGGCTACAACGGTCTTGCCGGTGCCCGGTCCACCGCCGATCGTGGTGGCGCCACGGCTCGGAGCGCGAATCGCTTCGTCCTGCTCCTTCTGGATGGTGGCGACCACGGAGTGCATGGAGCTGTCACGCGCGCGGCTCAGGCTGGCAAGCAGCGCACCTTCGCCCACGATGACCAGATCGTCAGCGGCGTTGTCGGCATCGAGCAGGTCGTCCTCGACGCCGATGACCTTCTCGCCCGAGCAACGCAGCACGCGACGGCGAATGACGCCGGCCGGATCCTGGGCGGTGGCTTGATAGAACACGGCGGCGGCCGGTGCACGCCAGTCGACGACAATGACGTCACGATTCTCATCGCGTACGCCGATGCGACCGATGTAGCGCGACTCTCCATCGAGCAGGTTGAGGCGACCGAACACAAGTCCGTCGTGTGCGGCATTGAGCGCAGCGATGCGCTTGGACGCCTGGAAGACCATGGCATCGCGCTCGACGAGGCCACCTTCGTGCCCAATATGGCCGCGTGCGTAGCCCTCGGCGACGAGTGCCTGAGCCATCTGGCCCGACGCTTCGAGCCGCTCGTAGACGTTGTCGACGTAGGCCTGCTCGGCAGCGACTTCTTGCTGAGCAATGTGCTCAGCGCTGTGTGTCGTCACCCCAGCCCCTTTGCCGTTTGTCGAACTCATAAGTCTAGGCGGTGGGTGATCTATTCCGCAGGCGGCTCTCAGGTGGCGGACGCCACGCGAAATCGGCTACTTCTTGCTGAGAAACGCAGTCATCGCCTCGCGTGCCTCGTCACTGCCGAACAGAGCAGCCGACTGAGCCGCAACCTGCTCACCGAGTGCGTCGATGCGGGCGACCAGGTCGTGGTTGAGCAGCTTCTTCGACTCGCGCAGCCCCTGCGGGTAGCCCTTCACCAGGTCACCGAGCACGCGGGCGACGTCCCCCTGGAGCTCGGCGTCCGCCACAGCGCGCGTGATCAGACCGACTCGAGCGGCTTCCGCGGCATCGAACTTGCGAGCCGTCAGGAACAGGTCTGCCGCCGCACGGTCGGTGAACCGCGGCAGCAGCGACAACGAGATGACCGCGGCCGCGAGTCCGAGGCGTACCTCGGTGAGCTGGAACGTCACCGACTCACCCGCGATCACGATGTCGGCGGCACCGACGATGCCGAGGCCACCCGCGCGTACGGGTCCGCCGAGCTCGACGACGACGGGCTTGTCGAGGGTCGCGATCTGGCGCTGCAGGGCCACCACCGTCTTGGCTCCCTCGACCATCCCGTCGGCCGACGCCTCCGAGAGGTCGGCACCCGAGCAGAACACCGAGCCGGCCGATCGGATCAGGACTGCCTTCACCGCAGTGTCCGCGCCAGCCGTCGTCAAGTGCGCCAACAGCTCGCTGACGAGCTGGCGGCTCAGCGCGTTGCGGTTGTGGTCGCTGTCGAGCGTGATCGTGGCGACCTGGTCGGCAACCTCGAGATGTACGAGCTCAGTCATGTGGTGATCCTTTCACCATCCCGGTGGTTGAGTAGCCCGAGGAACGAGGGCGTATCGAAACCCAGTGAGTTCGCTGCTCGCGCGACCATCTCGCCTTGCGAGGTTTCGATAAGTCGGCCGCGGGCGGCCTCCTACTCAACCACCGAGGTGGATGCTTCTAGTAGGACTTCGGCAGGCCGAGGGAGAACTGGGCGATGAAGTTGAGCACCATCTCCTTGCTCACCGGCGCGATGCGCGACAGGCGCGAGCCCGCCAGCATCTGCACCAGACCGTACTCGTTGGCCAGGCCGTTGCCACCGTGCGTCTGGATGGCGCGGTCGACGACGTTGCACACGGCCTCGCCGGCCGCGTACTTCGCCATGTTGGCCGCCTCACCTGCCGCCATGAAGTCGCCGGAGACGTACAGCGCTGCGGCCTTCTGGGTCATCAGGCGGGCCATCTCGATCTCGATGTACGACTCGGCGAGCGGGTGCGCGATTGCCTGGTGCGAACCGATCGGCGCCTTCCAGACCTGGCGCTCCTTGGCGTACTCGGTCGCCTTGGCCAGCGCGAGGCGCGCGGTGCCGGTGGCGAACGAGGCACCCATGATTCGCTCGGGGTTGAGGCCCGCGAAGAGCTGGTCGATGCCCGCGTCCTCGCTGCCGATCAGGGTGTCAGCGGGGAGCAGCACGTCGTCGAAGAACAGCGTGAACTGCTTCTCCGGCGAGGTCAGGCCCATGTCGATCTCTTGGTGCGTGAAGCCCTTCGAGTCGACCGGTACGAGGAACAGCGCGGGCTTGAGGTTGCCGGTCTTGGCATCCTCGGTGCGCGCGACGACCAACACGTGGCTGGCCTCGTCGACACCCGAGATATACGTCTTGGTGCCGGTGAGGCGCCATCCGCCGTCGTCGGTCCGGTAAGCCGTCGTGATGATCTTGTGCGAGTTGGATCCCGCGTCGGGCTCGGTGATCGAGAACGCGAACGTCGAGGTGCCGTCGGCGAGGCCGGGCAGCCAGCGTTCCTTCTGATCCTGCGTGCCGAACTGCGCGATGATCGTGCCGACGATCGCCGGGGAGACCACCATGAGCAGCAACGGGCTGCCTGCTGCAGCGAGCTCTTCACATACGGCGGCGAGGTCACCGATGTCTCCGCCACCACCACCGAACTCCTCCGGCACTGCGACGCCGAGGTAGCCGAGCTTGCCGGCTTCCTCCCACAGCTCAGTGGTCTTGCGTCCGTGCTTGGCGGCCTGCTCGAAGTAGTCGCGACCGAACTTCTTGCCCAGGTCGGAGACGGCCTTGCGGAGCGCGAGGCGCTCTTCGGTCTCGGTGAAGTTGCTCATTCTGATTCTCCTTCAATGACGGCAAGAACTGCGCCGGACTCGACTTGTGCGCCGGCGGTGGCCGACAGCTCGGTGACGACGCCGTCGTACGGCGCCGTGATGGTGTGCTGCATCTTCATGGCTTCAAGGACGACGACGATGTCGCCCTTGATGACGTGTTGTCCTTCGGTGACCGCGACGCTCATGACCGCGGCGGGCATCGGGGCGAGCAGTGAGCCCTCTGCGATGACATCCGCCGGGTCGACGAACTCCGGGACCGGTGTGAAGTCGAACGATCCGCTGGGACCGTCGACGTCGACCCAGCCGGAGCCGACCGCCACGTCGTACGTCTCCGTCAGTCCGTCATCGTCGAGCACGACTCGGGTCGGCGTGACCGCACCGATCGTCACGCCCTCGAGCTCTGACTGCACGAGCCCGGTTCGGATGCCTCGGTAGGAGACGGCGATCTCCTCAGTGCCGACCGTGTACGAACGCGTGCGCTCCTGGCTCGGCACGTTGCGATAGGCGGTCGGGATGCGTCCCAGCACCCTGGCATTCGCCGTGCTGCTTGCCGCCTCGGCGAGAGCCGCCGCGAGGGCCGCCTTGCGTACGGCGTGCTCGCCATTCGCGGGCTTGGACCAGTCTGCGAGCCGCTCGTCGAGCAATGCGGTGTGCACGCGCTCGGCGCGGAACTCCTCGTCTCCGAGGATGCCGAGCAGCAGATCGATGTTGGTCGTGACCCCGTGCAGGCGGGTGCGGCGGAGTGCGTCGCCGAGCAGCCGAACGGCGTGGGCACGGTTGTCTCCGTACGCGATGACTTTGGCGATCATGGCGTCGTAGTGGATCCCGATGACCGATCCGCTCTCGATGCCGGAGTCGACTCGGAGTCCCGGGCCGTCAGGCACGTCGAACGTACGAACGGTGCCGGTCTGAGGCTGCCAGTCGTCGGCCGGATCCTCGGCGTACAGGCGGACCTCGATCGCGTGACCCTTCGGTCCTTCAGGCTCCTCGACGAGATGCTTGCCCTCGGCGACGAGGATCTGCGCGGCAACGAGGTCGACACCGAAGACCTCCTCGCTGACGGGGTGCTCGACCTGGAGTCGGGTGTTCATCTCGAGGAAGTACGCCTTGCCGGAAGCCAGGTGCGCGTCCGCCACGAGGAACTCGACCGTGCCTGCGCCGACATAACCCACTGCCTCGACGGCAGCGCGCGAGGCGTCGTGCAGAACCTTGCGCACTTCGTCGCTGACCGATGGTGCTGGCGCTTCCTCGACGACCTTCTGGTGACGGCGCTGGATCGAGCAGTCACGGTCGCCGACGATCCAGCACGTGCCATGGGTGTCCGCCATGACCTGGACCTCGATGTGGCGTGCGGTCGGCAGGTAGGGCTCGACAAACACCGTGGCGTCACCGAAGGCCGACAAGGCTTCAGCGCCAGCTGCGGTGAGCTCACCCTCCAGGTCCTTGGGATCGGTGACGATGCGCATTCCGCGACCGCCACCTCCTGCCGACGCCTTGACCAGCAGCGGGCCATCCCAATCTTTTTTGGCGGACTTCTTGAGCTGCTCAATGTCGACGCTGAGGATCGGCACTCCGGCCTTGTCCATCAGCTCCTTGGCGCGGATCTTGTCGCCCATCGAGTCGATCGTGTCGGGTGCCGGGCCGATCCAGGTCAGACCGGCCTTAGCGACGTCCCTGGCGAATTCGGCGTTCTCCGAGAGGAAGCCGTAGCCGGGATGGATCGCGTCGGCGCCAGCCTTCAACGCTGCGGCGATGACGAGGTCCCCGCGCAGGTATGTGTCTGACGGAGCGTTGCCGGGCAGGCGTACGGCGACGTCGGCGCCACCGACGAAGGGCGCGCCAGCGTCAGCATCGGAGTAGACCGCGACGGTACGGATGCCGAGATCGCGGCACGTGCGGAACACGCGACGTGCTATCTCCCCCCTGTTTGCAACGAGTACTGAGGTGATCGAGGCACTCATACGCGGAACACTCCGTAGCCTTCGGCGCCCCTATTGGGCACGGTGTTGATGGCGCTGAGGCAGATGCCGAGGATCGAGCGGGTGTCCCGAGGATCGATCACCCCGTCGTCGTAGAGCATCCCCGAGGTGAAGTACGCGAGCGACTGCTCCTCGATCTGCTGCTCGATGAAGGCACGCATCTGCTTGTCGGCCTCTTCGTCATACGGCTGACCCTTCGACTCCGCGGCTCCGCGAGCGACGATCGAGATCACGCCGGCGAGCTGGGTCGCGCCCATGACGGCGGACTTGGCGTTGGGCCAGCTGAACATGAAGCGCGGGTCGTACGCGCGTCCGCTCATCCCGTAGTGACCCGCTCCGTACGAAGCGCCGATCACGACCGAGATGTGCGGGACGGTCGAGTTGGAGACGGCGTTGATCATTTGTGCGCCGTGCTTGATGATGCCGCCCTGCTCGTACTCCGCGCCGACCATGTAGCCCGTCGTGTTGTGCAGGAACAGCAGCGGAGTGTCGGTCTGGTTGGCGAGCTGGATGAACTGCGTCGCCTTCTGCGCCTCTTGGCTGAACAGCACACCCTGAGCGTTGGCGAGGATGCCGATCGGGTAGCCGTGCAGCTGGGCGAAGCCTGTGACCAGCGACGATCCATAAAGCGGCTTGAACTCATCGAAGGTGCTTGTTCCGGTTGGGCTGCCGTCGACGAGGCGCGCGATGACTTCACGCGGATCGAACGGGATCTTTAGATCGGTCGGCACGATGCCCAGCAGCTCTTCCGGATCGAAGACTGGCTCGGCGTACGTCGGCTCGGGCACGAAGCCCTTCTTGCTCCAGTTGATGTTATTGATGATCGACCGGCCGATACGGATCGCATCGCGTTCGTCGACCGCAAGATAGTCCGCGAGGCCCGACTGACGCGCGTGCATCTCGGCGCCGCCCAGCTCCTCGTCGGAGGACTCTTCGCCGGTCGCCATCTTGACCAGGGGCGGGCCTGCGAGGAACACCTTGGCGCCCTCCTTGACCATGACGACGTAGTCGCTCATGCCCGGGATATATGCGCCACCGGCCGTCGAGTTGCCGAACACCAGCGCCACCGTCGGGCGTCGTGCCGCGCTGGCGCGGGTGATGTTGCGGAACGATGCGCCGCCGGGAATGAAGATGTCCTTCTGCGTCGGCAGGTCGGCACCGCCGGACTCGACGAGGTTGATGCTCGGCAGGCCGCACTCCATGGCGATCTGCGCGGCGCGATGACCCTTGCGAAGAGTGCTCGGGTTGGACGAGCCGCCCTTCACCGTTGGGTCGTTCGCGATGATCATGCACTCGACGCCCTCGACGACGCCGATGCCTGTGACAATCGAGGCGCCAACCGCGAAGTCGGTGCCCCACGCCGCCAAGGTCGACAGCTCGAGGAACGGCGAGTCGGGATCGAGCAGCAGCTCAATGCGCTCTCGCGCGGTCAGCTTGCCGCGCTCGTGGTGCCGTTTGATGTTGCGCTCACCGCCGGCCTCGAGGGCCTTGGCGTGCTGGACCGCGAGGTCGTCGATGCGTTCCAGCATCGACTCGCGGTTGCCCACGTATGTCTCGGTCGTGGTGTCGACAGTCGTTTTCATGCGTCACCTCTCGGTGGTTGAGTAGGCGCGAGGGACGAGCGCCGTATCGAAACCACGTGTGAATTCGTCATCTCAGTACCCCAGGAGCTTTGCGGCCAGGTCGTTCAGGACTTCGGTGGCGCCACCGCCGATGCCGAGGATTCGGGCATCGCGGTAGTGCCGGTCGATCTCGGACTCGCGCATGTAGCCCATGCCGCCGAAGATCTGCACGGCTTCGGAGACCACCCACTCGCACGCCTCGACGGCCTGGTTCTTGGCCATCACGGCGTCGAGAACCAGTGCCATTTGCTCGGCTCCGCCGAGGTTCGCCGGGTCGGTGTTGTCGCCGTCCACCGCGCGCTCGACGGCCTGGCGGGTCAGCGCCCGGGCGGCCGACGTACGGCGATGCATCTCGACGAGCTTGTGGCGAATGACCTGTCGCGTGATGAGTGGCTTGCCGAACGTCTCGCGCTCGCGGGCGTAGGCAACAGCGAGGTCGAGCGCACGCTGCGCTGTCGCGTAGCCCTGCACGGCAAGGCCGAGGCGTTCGCTGACGAACTGCTGCATGACGAGCACGAAGCCGCCATCTGCCTCGCCGACAACCTGGCTCGCCGGCACTCGTACGTTGTCGAAGCTCAGCTCGGCGGTGTCGGAGCAGTGCCAGCCCATCTTGCGCAGCGGCCGCGCAACGGTGAAGCCCGGCAGTCCCTTGTCGATGACCAGCAGGCTGATGCCCGCGTAGCCTTCGCCGCCGGTGCGAACCGCGGTCGTCACGAAGTCGGCACGTACGCCGGAGGTGATGAACGTCTTGGCGCCGTTGACCACGAAGTCGTCGCCGTCGCGGACTGCCTTCGTACGGATGTTGGCGACATCGGAGCCGCCCCCAGGCTCGGTGATGCCGAGAGATCCGATCATCTCGCCAGTGAGAGTCGGTCGTACGTAGCGGTCGATCAGATCGGCATTGCCCGACGCCACGATGTGAGGGAGCGCGATGCCGTGGGTGAACAGTGCCGCGATGAGCCCGGACGAGCCGCCGGCCTGGATGAGCGACTCGGTGACGGTCGAGCCATCGATCAGGTCGCCGCCCTGACCGCCGACCTCGGACGGGAAGGCGACGCCGAGCAGCCCGGCCGATGCGGCCTTGGCGTGCACATCGCGCGGGACCTCGCCGGCGTCTTCCCAAGCAGGGAGATGCGGAACGAGCTCCTTCTCGGTGAAGGAGGTGACCATGTCACGCAGCGCAGTGCGCTCCGCCGTGTCCCAGAGCGTGCTCACAGTTCACCAGCCACAAGTGCATCGGGGAGGAGCTTCGAGGGGATCGCGCAATCGCGGGCGCGCAGCCACTCACCGAGCCCCTTGGCCTGCGGGTCGAGGCGCGTCGATGAGGCGACACCCTCCCCGAGCAGACCGTGGATCACGATGTTGACGGCCCGCAGGTTGGGCAGCGGATGGATCTCGAGCTTGAGCTCTGCAGCCTCGGGCAGGAGCTCGCGCACCGTCGGCTCGTCGAGGAATCCGACCAGCCAGGCGTACGCCTCATCGGCCTCAGGGTGATCGGCAGGAATCCAGACGCCGACGTTGGCGTCACCGCCTTTGTCGCCGGAGCGGGCATACGCGAGGCGACCGAGCGGGGCGCGGACCACTTCGCCGAGCCATCCTTCGCTCGCAGAGCTCGCTCCCGCGACTTCGTCGCTAGGAACCGCAGCGTCGAAGATTGGAGCGACTCGTGTCGGCGGGGCGATCTCGGTGCGGTTGCCGCTGTCGTCGATGACGATGTGCGGAACCTTGTCCTGCGGTACGTACGCGGCGCGATAGATGCCGAACGGCGTACCGGCCGCTGGTGGGCGAGTGACGCTAAAGCCCGGGTATGACGCCAGAGCCAGCTGGATCGCCGCGTCGCTGAACGCACGACCCACCGGTCCGGCCTCTGCGCTCTTCACGTGGCATCGCAGCAACGAGGTGCCCGCCGCTTCAGTCGCGGGGTCTGGCACATCCGTACGGTCGAACTGCCACTCGATTGAGTCGGGAGGCGAGACGGCCAGCGCCTTGTTCATCTGCGTCTGGATGAGCGAGGCCTTCTCGGGGATATCGAGACCTGTGAGCAGGAACTCGACGCTGTTGCGGAATCCACCGATCGTGTTGAGACAGACCTTCGTCATCTCCGGCGGAGCCTCGCCAGTCACGCCGGTGATCGCAACCCGGTCCGGGCCCTGCTGCGTGAGTGTCATCGTGTCGAGCCGCGAGCTCACATCAGGGCCGAGGTATGCGGGCCCGCCAACCTCGTAGACCAACTGCGCCGTGACAGTGTCGATCGTGACCGCTCCGCCAGTGCCTTCGTGCTTGGTGATGACGACCGATCCGTCTTCGGAGATCTCGGCGATCGGGAAGCCCAGCGGGCGCGACGTGTCGATCGTGCCGAAGCCCGAGAAGTTGCCGCCAGTCGCCTGGGTCCCGCACTCGATGACGTGACCAGCCACGACCGCGCCAGCCAGCGCGTCGTAGTCCTCACGACCCCAACCGAACGAAGCTATCGCCGGGCCAACCACGACGGAGGCATCCGTGACGCGGCCGGTCACCACGACGTCGGCGCCTCCCTCCAGCGCCGACGCAATGCCGAATGCACCGAGATAGGCATTCGCCGTCATGACGCTACCGAAGTTCAGCTCCTCTGCACGGTCAACCAGATCGTCGCCTTCGACATGCGCGATCGCGATGGTGAGTCCCTGCTCGGCCGCAATCGCTCGCAGCGCCTCGGCGAGCCCTGCCGGGTTGAGTCCGCCGGCGTTGGCAACGATCTTGACGCCGAGTTCCTTGGCGAGCGAAATTGAGTCGGTCATCTGCTTGACGAACGTCTTGGCATATCCCAGCGAGGCGTCCTTCATCCGGTCGCGCCCAAGGATCAGCATCGTCAGCTCGGCGAGGTAGTCGCCGGTGAGGTAGTCGAGGTCACCGCCCTCGAGCATCTGCCGCATCGCTTCGATGCGGTCACCGTAGTAACCAGAGCAGTTGCCCACACGAATCGTGTTCATCGGTCCGCCAGACGCTTGGGGTCGTTGCCCGGCAAGCCGGCGAATGCCTGTGCGATCGTCAGCCACCGCGAAGCGTTCTCGCCGACCGCGTGCACGTCGACGTCCTCGTAGTGGCGGCGGCGAGTGACGAGCAGAGCGAAGTCGTAGCCGTCGCCGGTCACCCGCTCGGCGGCGTCCTCGGGTCCCCAGGTCCAGAGGTCGCCATCGGGCCCGGTGAGCTCGACTCGTACGTCTCCTTCGGGGATCTCCTCGCCGCGCATCATGTACGAGAAGCCGCGAGCTCGTACGCCGATGTGTGCCACGTGCTTGGACCGCGACGTCTTGGGCACCTCGATGCCGAGCGCCTCAGCCACGTCGTGCGAGTGCGCCCACGTCTCCATCACGCGTGCCGTGGCCATTGAGACCGGGCTCATCGGTGGACCGAACCACGGGATCTTCTCGCCGTCTGGCACGGCGCGCAGCGCAGCGTGCAGTGACGAGCGACCTTCGCGCCAGGTCGCGAGCAGCTCGGCTGGAGGGATGAGCGCCATCTCCTCTGCTGCCTCGTCGACGAAGCCGGTGGGGTTGGCAGCGGCCGCCTTGAGCCCTTCAGCGAAGGCGGGCTCGTCCGTGATCGCCGTGACCGACGCAACGTCGGTCCAGTGCAGGTGACCGATCTGGTGGGTGACGGTCCAGCCCTCAGGCGTCGTGACGGTCTCCCAGCCGGACGCGTCGAGCACCGACACCCAGCCGTCGAGCTGCGCGCTCTCGGCTTCGAGGTCGGTGAGCACCTGGTCGAGGATCGTCATGCCCCAGCCTCCTTCAAGAAGCCACGGTAAGGAGGCCGTGGCATGACAGCCTGATTGTTCGCTCGCTGACGCTCGCTCATGCAATCTCCAACTGTTGGTCGAGGATGATCGCCCATGAGTCGAGGACGACAGAACGTCGCTTCGCATCATCGGACAGGGACGCTGCGAGGCCGAGGCCACGCAGCAGGTCGAGGGTGGCCTGAATGACCTCGCGGTTGTTGCCGCGCGACTCGTCCACGCCGAGGAGCTCGAGTGCGTATGCGTGGGTCTCCCGGCCGACGCGACGCTCGAGCGGAGCGACGGACTCGCGGAGCTCAGCATCCGTACGTGCGGCAACCCAAAGCTCGAGTGCGGCGAAGAACACCGGCGAGACAAACTGTGCCGACAAGATCTCGAGCACGGCTCGAGTGCGGCCGGCCTCCGGCAGATCAGCAGCCGCTTGGCGCATGTCATCGCGGCGTCGCTCGGTGAGGTGACCGACGGCAGCGACCACGAGATCTTGCTTGGTCGGGAAGTGGTGGAGCTGGGCACCGCGGCTGACGCCAGCGCGCTTGCTGACGACTGTTGTGGTGGTACCGGACCAGCCGAGCTCGACGAGACAGTCGACAGTGGCCTCCATCAGCCGCAGTCGCATCGTGCGAGTGCGCTCCCCTTGGGGAGTTCTCGACTGCGCCTGGGTGCTCACCGATCCAGCATGCGTCCAATCCCACAAACAGTCAAGCCTGATTGTTTGTGATTTGGGTATGCGAAAGCCCGGCCGACGTCGTCGACCGGGCCCGCGTCAGACGCAGGTCAATCGCTCGGGAGCTCCTTGCTGCAGAGCACCCTGGGCTCGCCGACCCCAAGCGGGGCATTCTCGTCGAGATCGATTCGCTTCGCCTTGAAGGACAGGTAGTGCGTCTTATAAAGAGGCTTGTCCAAGTCCGCAAACTCGTACTGACTGAAGGTTCGGTCGTAGTCGTGGGACGTGCCATCCAAGCCGATGTAGAGCTTGGCCAGAGAGGCTGTGCCGGAGGTTTCGTCGTCGAGGCCGGCGAACCCGCGGAGCCTGATGCACTTCTCCTGCAGGTTCCACTTGGTGTATCCCACTCCGTCGATGGCCGAGAGCCACCCCTCCTGCCCTGCAATTCCATCGACCGTGAGGTGTGGACCGTCGTCAAAGTACCGATATGAGTTGCCCGTCGACGCGATCATGTAGGCGAGGCTGCGCCAGCCGTAGATCGTCTTCGTGATGGTGCTGCTCTTGCCCGTGTCGGGAGAGTCAAGCAGCGCGCGGAACTTCAACGACCCGATGGCGTAGTTGAGGTCATCCGGTGCGAGGCGCTTGCCGTACTTGCCATCGCTGCTGCTCGTCGTCGTCTCGATGGTGTGCCATGCGCCGCTGTAGTAGCGCTGCAGCTTGATTACCCTGGAACGGGCCGGCGAGATCGAACCCTTGATGTAGGGGCCGAGTCCTGACTGGGCACTGCTCGTGGAGATGGACGCGCTGACTGAGAAGGACGCGGCTTGGGCCGGCGACATGGAGATTGCTGTGGCCAGCGCCATGACGGCGGCCGACAGAATGGCTGTGGATTTGCGCATGAAATGCACCCTCCCTCGAATGTCACCGCACATCGGCGACATGCCAAGTTAAGTCTCGGCGGCACCCCAGCGGAGCGATCGCGCAAAAGTTCAGTGGAATCCCTACCATCGGCTTTCCAAACACCTGTGCACCGCGCCCGGGCAGAGTGACGACCTAGGCAGCGTCGTCGGGGACGAGCTCGCCGACGATGACCTCGTCATGGGCGTCGGGATCGACCACCGGCGGTCGATCGAGCTCGCCGACGGCTCGGCTCGCGAAGTCGGCCGCAAGCTGCAGAGCCATCTCGCTCTCTGGCAGCACCTTGGCCAGCACCGGGAACGCGTGCACCTGCTTGCGCCACAGATGCGTCTCGACCTCGACTCCGCGGTCGGACAGCAGCAGAGCCATGGCCTCGACCTCAGGTCGCAGCATCTCGTCCTCGACAGCGACCAGGAAGGTCGGCGAGGTGATGTAGGCAGCGGCATGAAGCGGCGAGGCGTAGCCCTCGATGGCTGAGCCCTCGGGCAACCAGCGCTCGCGGATCTGGGCAATGCGACGAACAGGAAGGTAGGCGTCGCGATGGCGGATGATGCGTTCGACCGCCTTGTCCTCACGATCGGGATCGATGCTCAACAGCGGTGAGAAGCACAGGAGTGCAGCCGGCGCCTGGAGTCCTCGACGGTTGGCGAGCTCGGCGACCTTCATCGTCAGGTAGCCACCGGCCGAGTCGCCGGCGACGACGATCTTGTCCGGGTGAACGCTTTGCTCGAGCAATGCCTCGTACGCCGTGATGACGTCCTGCACCGAGTCGGCGATGGCACCCTCGGGCAGCTGGACGTAGTCGACCGAGATGACGGTCGCGCCGGTCTTGCGGGCAAGCCGCTCGCAGATGCGGCGGTGGGTCTCGATGCTGCCGGAGAAGAATCCGCCGCCGTGGAGGTAGAGGATCGTCATGTCACTGGTCGTGCCGTAGCGGTGCACCATGGACTCGACGGGCACGCCGCCGAGCTCGAAGCGGATCGACTCGACGTAGGGGGAGCGGGGTCGCCGTGCCGACAACCGGTCGATCGCCCGGATCGTCGCGAGTGACCGGTCGTTGAGCGGTGTGATGCTCAGAAGCGGCTTGAACACGAGCCGGGCGGCCCGCTGCAGCACACGGGCGCGGAAGCTGTAGCTCTCGTGGACGACGGCCTTGTCGTAGACAACGCGCATCGGGCCACGGCCTGGAAGCAGCATGCGAACCGTGGTGCTGGGGCGTCGCCAGATCATGAGTCGCCTGCGCAGCTGGGTCCAGAACATTCTTCGAGCATACCTGCGGTATGCGTGTGCACCAAGCCGTACTCAGGTATTTGTGCAGGTCAGCGGCACAATCAGTCGGGCGCGCTCGGGGACGCTACGCTCAGGGGGTGCTCGAGGGCGTCGTGATCTTTGCCGCTGGAATCTGGGCGGGCATGATCAACACGATCGTCGGCTCAGGCACCCTCATCACCTTCCCGACGTTGCTGCTGTTCGGCTATCCCGCGCTGACGGCCAACGTCTCCAACAACATCGGCCTGGTCGCCGGCGGCATCTCCGGTACGTACGGCTACCGCCACGAGGCTCGCGAGCTCAAGGCGACTCTCATACGTCTCGCACCGGCATCGGTCCTCGGAGCAGTCGCCGGTGCGGCACTGCTGCTGACGCTGCCCGACAGCTCCTTCGATGCGATCGTGCCGGCGCTCATCGCGCTGGCGCTCGTCATGGTCATCGTCGGACCATCGATCCAACGCCGGGTTGCTCGTCGCAAGCAAGCACAAGGGACCGACGTCGAACGGGTGTCGCCTGCACTGTTCCTCGGGATCTTCGGGCTCGGCGTCTATGGCGGCTACTTCGGTGCTGCGCAGGGCATCTTGCTCATGGGCCTGATGGGCATCATGCTCAGCGCCGGTATCCAGGCGCTCAACGGACTCAAGAACGTCCTCGGAACCCTCGTCAACGCCGTGGCGGCGGTCGCGTTCATGATCTTTGCGTGGGACCGGATCGACTGGAAGATCGTCGCGCTCATCGGCGGAGGCAGCTTGATCGGCGGCCTGCTCGGCTCTCGTATCGGTCGCCGCCTGCCACCACTCGTGCTCCGGGCGATCATCCTGTTGATCGGCACGCTGGCGCTGATCAAGATCGTTTGGTTCGACTGAGCCTGCTATTCAGCCGAGAAGCGCGCGTCCACCTCGACACGTATGACGATCTCCTCCGGTGCGAGTGCGAGCGACGGTCCACCGCCCATATCGGCTGCCCCCATCGACATCACCTTGGCCATCCCGGGTCCTGAGTCGAAGTCCTGAGGGCCGTTGCCGAGCATCCCCGGATCTGACAGCTGGAGAGCCACGACCTTGCCGCGACGCACAGTGTTGGAATAGACCTGCGCCTTCGCCACTGCGTCGTCGACAGCAGCCTTGCGCGCCTCCGCCTCGTACGCACGCCGGTTCTTGACCGTCACGTCCCACGAAATGTAGCCGACCTCGATCCCGTCCTTGCCCGACCAGAAGTCGAGGAAGCCGCTGAGCCGCTCGAAGTCGATGAACTCGGCAACGACCTGAACCCGCGCCACGTGGACGACATCGAGACGCTTGCCCTCGTGGTCCCAAGGCCGGTGACTGAAGACGCGTACCTGGTCGCTCGACCAGGTCGCCACGGCGTCGAGGTCGACCAGCTCGCGCAGCTGCTTGGACAGCGGCTCCTGCAGCGCGACAGCCTCGGCGAACACCTTCGACTTGTCCGGCCCCTCGATCGAGGCGGCCATCGAGACAGTGGCTCGCTCGGCGGGATGGCGGGTCTCCGCAGATCCGCGGACGATGATTTCGAGCGTCATGAGGTCATGATGCCCCACAGATCCACGCGCGAATGCGACATCGGGGTTGTCACATCGCCGGCCTGCTGTTTTACTTGAGTTCAAATACTCTCGGTATGCCAACGGAGGACCCCATGACGGACACCACCGTGCACGACGCGGCGATCATCGGCGCCGGCTTCGGCGGAATGGGTGCAGCGATCCAGCTCGGCCGTCTCGGTTTCACGGATCTGGTGATCCTCGAGCGTGAGGACGACCTCGGCGGCACCTGGCACGTCAACCGCTACCCGGGCCTCGCAGTCGACATCCCGTCCTCGACGTACTCCTACTCCTTCGAGCCCAATCCGCACTGGTCGCGCCTGTATGCGCCGGGCGAAGAACTCAAGAAGTACGCCTCGCACGTCGCTGACAAGTACGACCTCCGCACGCTCATGCGCTTCAACTCCGTCGTCGAAGGCGCAGTCTGGGACGCCGAGAACGAGCACTGGACCGTCAACGTCGCCGGCGGCGAACGCCTCCACGCGCGCTACCTGCTGACGGCCACCGGATTCCTGTCCCAGCCGAAGATGCCTGACATCCCCGGTATCGAGACGTTCGCGGGCAAGGTCATCCACACCACGAAGTGGGACGACTCGTACGACCTCGCGGGCAAGAAGGCCGCCGTCATCGGCACCGGCGCCACCGCCGTACAGCTCATCCCCGAGATCGCGCCGACCCTGGCCGAGCTGACCGTCTACCAGCGCACCGCGATCTGGGTGACTCCCAAGTCAGACGCCAAGATCCCCAAGCGCGTCCGGTCGATGTACGCACGAGTGCCGCTCACCCAGCGCATCGTGCGCGGCTTCGGCTCCGGCGTGCTCGAGGTGCTGATGGTTGCGGCCGTGCTGAAGTACCGCCGCTTCAAGATATTCAACAAGATCGCCGAGCGCGTCGCCAAGCGCCACATGGCTCGCCAGATCGACGATCCCGAGCTGCGCAAGAAGCTGACGCCCGACTACGACTTCGGCTGCAAGCGCCCGACGTTTTCCAACGACTACTTCAAGGCGTTCACCCGCGACAACGTCAACCTCGAGACCACGTCGATCGAGCGGATCGAGCCTGACGGGATCGTCACGAGCGACGGCAACAAGACGACGATCGACACCCTGATCCTTGCGACCGGATTCAACCTCTGGGACGTCAACTTCCCGGCGATCGAGATCATCGGTCGCGACGGACGCAACCTCGGAAAGTGGTGGCGAGACAACCGCTTCCAGGCGTACGAAGGCGTCGCCGTGCCGCACTTCCCGAACTTCCTGACCCTCGCGAGCCCCTACTCGTACAGCGGTCTGTCCTACTTCACGACGATCGAGTCGCAGATGAAGCACATGAAGCGGCTGTTCGGCGAGATCAGCAAGCGCGGCGCCTCGACCTTCGAGGTCACATCGGAGGCCAATGCCGAGTTCCTCGACCGGATGACCGAGAAGCTCGAGGACTCGGTGTTCGCGCTTGGCAGCTGCTCGACGGCCCGCAGCTACTACTTCAACCAGCACGGCGAAGCGGCGATCCTGCGACCGACGTCAACCATCAACGCCTTCCGCGAGGCTGGCCGATTCCCCCTCGACGCCTACTCCTACGCCTGACGAGCGTTTCGCTGGTTGAGTAGCCCCGAGGAACGAGGGGCGTATCGAAACCCCGTGAGAAGAGATGCTCGCTCGAGCCCTCCGGCCGCGGCATCACCTCCGACACTGCCCGGGTCGTCGCCCACGGCCGGGTCACCAAGCCGGGCTCGCGCGCGGCATTCGTCGAAGCCGACATACGTGATTCCGACGGTCGCCTGCTGGCCACGGCTACCTCGACGTGCCTGATCTTCAAGCCCTGAAACCGCTGCTAAACATGAGGGTTTCCTCATATAGGATTGACCCGTGGTCACCCTCGACGATCTCCAGGTCAGCTCACTAGGTCCGTGCACGATCGATTCGCCGTTGGCGCTGTACGTCGGTGGTCGCACGACCAACGAGTACTACGTTGGCGAGCACGACCGGATCCTGTACGACGACACTCTCGCGCTGATCGAGTCCCGCGGAGTCGCACTCGAGGACCTGCCGACCTTCGAGTCAGGAGGCCCACGCGACAAGATCTTCTTCGACCCATCGACCACCAAGGTCGGCGTCGTGACCTGCGGCGGCTTGTGTCCCGGTCTCAACGACGTCATCCGCGCGATCGTCCTCGAGCTCTACACGCACTACGGAGTACGCAATGTGGTCGGCTTCCAGCACGGCTACGCAGGCTTCGTTCCAGAGCTCGGCCACCACGTCATTCAGCTGACGCCCGAGTCGGTCGCGCGCATCAACGAGCGCGGCGGCACAGTGCTCGGGACGTCGCGCGGCGCGCAGGATCCCGCCGTCATCGTCGACCGGCTGGTCGACGAGGGGATCAACATCCTCATGGTGATCGGCGGCGACGGGTCGATGCGCGGCGCCCACAACATCGTGGTCGAGATCGAGCGACGTGGACTCAAGATCGGGGTCGTCGGCGTACCCAAGACGATCGACAACGACATCCCGCACATCGGCCAGAGCTTCGGCTTCTCCACGGCCTTCGCCAAGGCAGCGGAGTCGATCAAGGCTGCGCGGGTCGAGGTGGAGGCGGCGGTCGGCGGCATCGGCATCGTCAAGGTCATGGGTCGCCATGCCGGCTTCATCGCCTGCTACGCCGCTCTCGCCAACCACGACGCCGACTTCGTCCTGATCCCGGAGGTCGACTTCTCGCTCGACGGTGACAACGGCCTGCTGGCGCTGCTCGAACGACGCGTTGCCGAACGCGGAAGCGCCGTGATCGTGCTGGCTGAAGGAGCAGGACAGCACCTCATACCGGCAAGCGATCGTATGGACCCGAGCGGCAACACCGTGCTCGGCGACATCGCGCGCTACCTGCGCGAGCAGATCACCAAGCATTTCGCCAACGCTGACCAGCCACTGACGATGCGCTACTTCAATCCCGGCTACGCGATCCGCTCAGTGCCAGCCGATGCCTCCGACTCGGTCTACTGCGCCCGTTTGGCGCAGACTGCAGTCCATGCCGCGATGGCAGGCCGAACTGACATCGTCGTCGGACGTCGGCGCCATCGTTTCGTCAACGTGCCGATCCCGTTCGTGACGCAAGGAGCGCACAGCGTCTCGCCCGAGGGTGACCTGTGGCTGAGCGTCCTCGAGTCGACGGCTCAGCCCTTCTCGATCTCCTGAGACCGATCCTGGGCTACTCCGTCCGATACAGCAGGTCTGCCTGGCCAATCGGGTCGTACGTCTCGGCGAACTCGCGATCGTTGGGGACCCACACCTCGTCCCACAGCGCGTCATGATCGCTGCCCGCCCGACGGTCCCGCTCGATCCCCTGCTTAGCGGCCGTCTCGAGGTCGGCATCGACCCAGACCGTCAGGTCGAAGCAGCCCTCGAGATCGGGGTGAAGCAGCGCTATCGCGTCGACGATGAGGACTGTCGCCTCGGGCAGCATGGTCAACGGCCCGAGCGCTCCGACGTTCCAGTCGTACGGGCGATAGATCGAAGGCTCACCGCGACGGAACGGTTCGATCACCTCGGACCTGATGCGGCTGCGTTCGACGCCATCCCAGTCCGGAGATCGAATATGGGACCGCATCGGGTCGAGGAAGTCGTCGCCACGCAGCCGAGCACTGTCGGGAACGAGCTCGACCAGGGTGCGGCTCAGTGTCGACTTTCCCGCACCAGCGAAGCCGGTGATCGCCACGACGATGCGCGACGACACCTCCCGGAGGTTCTCGATCGCGTCGACTATGTCTGCCAGATCCGCCACCAGAGCAGCGTACGAGGGCTCTAAAATGTTCGTATGACCGAGTGGATCCTGATCGTTGGTGGCATCGTCCTCGGGTTCGTGCTGGTCACCCACGCCGCAGGCGTCGGGTTCATCGCGACCCGGGTGTTCGTCTCAGGCCGCAAGAAGCTGAAGCAGTTCAGCCCCTCAGACCAGCTTGCGCACGACGCCTAGTGGCGCGTGCTTCATGACCTTGCCGATCGGCGCCCACGGCCATGCGGGCACGGCGGCGTCGACGACCTCCGCCTCGATCTTCTTGACCAGCGCCTTGCAGCCCGTCTCGGTGTCGACCATCATCCGCGCTTCCTTCTGCACCGCCTCGTTCATCTCCGAGGCGATGTAGCCGGGGTAGAGCGTGGTGACCTTGATGTCGTGGCCCTTGCGGCCGATGAGGTCGGAGCGAATGCCTTCAGCGAGCATCGCGACAGCAGACTTGGTCGCCGCGTATGTCGTCATCGCCGATGGCATACCGCGCATCGCCGACATTGACGAGATGACGACGAGGTGGCCGGCCTTGCGCTCGTAGAAGTGCTCCATCGACGCTTCGCACTGCGCCAACGCTGCGATGAAATTGGTCTCGGCCGTCTGCTTGTTGGCGTAGAACTTGCCGGTACCGATGCGACCACCCTTGCCGAGGCCGGCGTTGACGATGACCCGGTCAAGTCCGCCGAGCTCGACGATGGCCTTCTTGAACACCGCGAAGACCTGGTCGTGGTCGTTGACGTCAAGCTCGTGCACCACGACCTCGATCGTGGGGTTGGCCTCGAGCAGCTCGGCCTTCAGCGCTTCGAGTCGGTCCAAGCGTCGCGCGGTCAGAGCGAGGTTGTGGCCCTTGGCAGCGAGGATGCGTGCCATACCGGCGCCGAGGCCGGAGCTTGCTCCGGTGATCAGAACGTTCTTGCGCATGTCAGTCCTTCTTCGCCATCTGGAATGAAGCCTTCTTCATCATCGAGTAGTACAGCGGGCGCGCAAATCGCTTGGCCGCGTAGGCCACCTTGCCGTCGCGGTCGGTGAGGATGATGTGCCGGTCCCTCTCGATGCCTCTGATGACTCTTGCCGCGATCGTGTCGGCGGACAACTTGGCCTTGTCGATCAGCTTGGCGGCTGACTTGTTGGCCTGCTCGTCCTTGCCACGGAGCGACTCGGTGAGGTTGGTCTTGAAGAACGTCGGACAGATCACCGAGACCTTGACGTCATAGGGCTTGAGCTCATGGAACAGGGACTCGCTGATCGCGACGACACCCGCCTTGACCGCGACGTACTCCGTCATCCGCGGGGGGTGAATCAGACCTGCGGCGGATGCTGTGTTGATGATGTGGCCGCTGCCCTGTTCCTTCATGAGCGGCGTGAACGTACGACAGCCGCGTGCGACGCCGAGCAGGTTGATGTCGACGATCCACTGCCACTGATCCATCTCGGACAGCTCGATCCGGCCTCCCGCGGCCACACCGGCGTTGTTGAACAAGTAGTCGAGGCCGCCCCATGTCTCCGTCACCCAGTCGCGACCCTTGGCCCAGTCGACGTCCTGCGTCACGTTGAGCGTCAGGTACGAGACGCCCTCGAGTCCTCGCAGGGTCTCGGGGATCTCCTCGTGCACGTCAGTCGCGAGCACGCGGGCTCCGCGCTCGACGAGCTGGAGGACAAGTGCGAGGCCGAGGCCCGAGGCGCCTCCGGTGATCAGGACGCGCGAGTCTGGGGCGATCTTCATGTTCAGATACTAGCGGTATCCGGATTGGGTCAGACGGATCCGTGCTTGTGATCGCAGAGGGTGACCTCGCCCTTCTTGACCGATCCCGCGGCCACACCCTCGAGAGCCGCGAACGGTCCGCACCGGTGCGCCTCGATCCATACGTGGATCATCGGCACCGCCGCACCGATGCTCGATCCGGGTGGGCAGGGCTGGCCGGGATTGATCAGTCCGACCACCTTGCCGTCGGCGAAGCACAGGTTGTCGTGGATGTGCCACTGCGTGAGCCGGCCGCCCAGCTCGGGCACGTCTTCGAGCGTGTCTCCGGGGTTCAGCATGTACATCGCCGAGACGAGCTTCTTGGGCGTCTGGGTCGTGTCGTAGACGAGCGACTCGGGATGGTCGGGATCAAGGATGTTGCCGTCAGCCATGTTGTCGACGTTCAGGTAGTGCTCGAAGCCGGAGAACCCATCGCCGATCGACTTGAAGCCCTGGGCCTCGAGCTTGCTGGCATCGGAGAACTGTGGGAGCCGGAGCAGGGTGATGGCGATGAGATTCTCCGCCGCGGCCTGCTGCTGGAGTGTCACGCCAGGCGTGCCGCTGAGATCGATCGGCAGCGCGGGGTCGTACGGCTTCGCCACAGCATGGGCGGCGTGGTCATCGGTGCCGGCGTGTGCGTGACCACCGGTTGCGAGCATCCCCGGAACTGACAGAGCCGCCACGGCCAATGCGGTGACAGCGACCAACAGCGGGTGACGGATCAGCCGCGAGGTGCCGAACGTACGCAGGTGCGCCACCGTAGCGAGCGCAGAAATCGTGGCCAGGCTCGCGGCCAAGGTGTCGGCTCGTTGCAGCGGCTCGGCAGCGTCGAGGCCTTCGAAGGGCAGTCCGACCGTCTTGGCGAGAATCCAACCGAGGACGGCGCCTACGTTCGCCATCGCGCCGAACGTGAGCAGACCAGGGCCGGGACGCATGAGCGCTGACACGCCGACCCCGAGCTGAGCCACCGCGGTGAGCGTGAAGATCAGGACTGCCTGGCGGTGCTCGCTGTGAGCACCGATGGCGGTGGCGTGGATGGCGCCGGCGGCGAGCGAGGCGGCAGCAACGATCGCGAGCCAACCCAACGAGCCGAGCTCCTTGAGTGGACGGAGCGGGTGGTCGCTGTCAGCCGCGCTGTCCGAGGTGCGCTGCTGAGGTTCGATGTCGACTGTCACGCTGAATCCTTGCTCCCGATCCATCGATGTTACGCGGGTTCGGGGTCAGCGATAGGTGACCAAGTCGCGAGGAAGGTGCCCATGCTCGTTGAACGTCAGCAGTCTCGGTCCGGACTGCCCGACGATCACCGTCGTGACGCTGGCATTGATGACGACATCGTTGACGCGCTGGAAGAGCGTCGATCCGCCGGTCAGCAGGTGCGAGGTGACCAGTGCGATCGGTCCGCCCGAGGTGAACACCGCGACTGAGCGCCCAGAAACCGCCTCAGCAACGACCCGACCGAACGCCTTCATGACACGGTCGACGAACTGCTCATAGCTCTCGCCGGCACCCTCACCTCCGGCGATCCAGCCGTCGAGCGCAACGTTGAGCATCGCCTGGAACGCTTTGGGGTCCTGGGTGAGCGAGGTGGGATCGTGTGCTCGCGCGATGGCGATGTGGTCGAACTCGTTCCAGCCCACGTCGATGTCATAGCCCTCGCCCTGCCCACACGCATCGATCGCTGAGATCGCGGTCTGCGCGTGCCGCTTCATGGATCCGGCAACGGCGGCAGTCGGCGACCAGTCCGAGGCTTCCCAAGACATGCCGAGTGCGGTCGACTGCTTCTGCCCCAGCTCGGAAAGCAGGTCGTAGTCGTCAGCACCCCAGGACGCCTGACCGTGGCGGACCAGGTGGACAGTTCCCATGTGCGGAAGCCTATCGACGACGAACGGGCCGACTCCCAATGGGAGCCGACCCGTCCGGGTGTGAAGCGGTGTGGATCAGGCCGCAGGCGGCATGAGCACCGAGTCGATCAGGTAGACCGTCGCGTTGGCAGTACGGACGCCACCGCAGATGACGCTGGCCTGGTCGCCGACGTTGATGTCGTCACCCGAACCGGTGACCGTGAGCTCAGCACCGTTGACGGTCTTGAGCGTTCCGTCGATGTCCTTCGGCAGGATCCTGCCGGGGATCACGTGGTACGTCAGGACGCTCTCGAGCGTCTTGGCGCCTTCGGGGGTGCCCAGCGTCTCAACAGTCGCCTTGTCGAGCTTGGCGAATGCGCTGTCGACGGGCGCGAACACGGTGAACTCTCCACCGTTGAGGGTGTCGACCAGGTCGACGTCGGGGTTGAGCTGACCGGAGACAGCTGCAACGAGGGTCTTGAGGAGCGGGTTGTTGCTTGCCGCAGTCGCGACCGGGTCCTCGGACATACCGCTGACCGAGCCCTTGCCGTCGGGGACCTGTGCGGCGTAGTCCGCGCAGCCGGGACCAACGAGGTCCGCTGCTACGTCGTCCGCCGGTGCTGCCGAGCTGGTGTCTTCTGATGCAGCGGGGTCGCTGTCGCTCGAGCCGCACGCCGCGGTGAACAGTGACAGCGAGGCAACCGCCGCGATGGCGAAGCTCTTGGTGGTTGTACGCATTTCATTTCTCCTTGGGTTGGTGGGTGCTACTCGACGCGAAACTGGACGCTGTGCCAGCCGGTCGTCCCGTTCGGGCGAATTCGCGCCCGCTCGGAAGTCTGGGTTTTGCCGTCTTTGTTGGTGGCTCGGATCGTTGCCTTGTGGGTGCCGGTGGTGGCGTCATCCCATTGCCACATCCACTGGCGCCACGTCTCGAGGTTGTCTTCCGCGCCGAGGGTTGCGATCTCCCACGGTCCGTCGTCGATCTTGACCTCTACCTGCTCGATGCCAACGGTCTGCGCCCAGGCCACACCGCCGAGGCGGACCTTGTCGCGCGGGAATGACTGGAACGACTTCGGTACGTCGATGCGCGACGAGAACTTGATCGGCGCCTCGGCGGTGTAGTCGCGAGTGGTCCAGTAGCCCTTGAAATCAGCGAAGCGAGTCACCTCGATGTCGACGAGCCACTTGGTCGCCGAGACGAATCCGTACAGGCCGGGTACGACCAGCCGCGCCGGGAAGCCGTGCTCCAAGGGGAGCGGCTCACCATTCATGCCGATCGCGAGCATCGCGTTGCGCTCGTCTGTCACGACGTCGAGCGGAGTACCGGCCGTCCAGCGGTCAGCGCTGGTGCTCTTGATCGCGTCGGCGCCGCTCTGGACGCCGGCCATCTCGAGCAGATCCTTGGTCAGCACGCCCAGCCAGGCAGCGTTGCCCAGGTAGCGTCCGCCGACTTCATTCGACACGCACGTGAGAGTGATGCGGTTCTCGACGAGCGGCATGTTCATGATGTCGCGGTAGGAGAGGTTGAGCTCCTTGTCGACCATCCCGTGGACGCGCAGGTTCCAGCCCTCGGCCGGCACATCAGGTACGCGCAGCGCGGTGTCGACCCGGTAGAAGTCGCGGTTGGGGGTGACGAACGGGGTGATGCCCTTCAGGTCGAGCTCCACCCCGGCGGGGATCGGCGGGGCCTTGACGGCAGCACCCGGGAGGCGGATCCCAGCGCGCGAGGCCGCAGCGGCCGCGCTGCCGTAGACCCGGCCGACGACTCCGCCGACGACGACGAGGGCAGATGCGCCGAGAGCCACCTTCAGGAAGCTGCGACGGTTGAACCCGGCGGGAAGTGAGTCGCTCTTGTTGCCTACCTCGGTGAGGGTATTCAGGAGGACTATGAGCACGAGGAGGCTGACGCCCAGAGTCAGGACCGAAGGGATCAGGGTCAGGACCCGGCTCGCGGTGGTCGTACGGTCGATCGCCG
>JBBSJW010000002.1:0-100380 GCA_038256885.1 Propionibacteriales bacterium | reverse complement strand
GGGCATCCGACGCTGGTCACCACCTCGCCCACACGACCGTGCACATCCACGGCGGCGTGGGCATCGACCTCGACGGCGAAGCGCACCGCTACTTCACCGCCGGCACACGCTACGACTTCGAGTACGGCGGGGCGACCGAACAAGCCCTGCGCCTCTGCAAGCTTCTGGCTACCGAACCCGCGTGACGATCCGGGACCTGCTTCTCGCCAGAGCCGAGCAGGACACCCCGGCACTTCTGACCCACGATCGCTCGTGGACCTGGCGCGAGCTCGTCGCCGACGCGTCGTCGAGGGCAGCGGCCATCATGGACTTGCTCGACCCTGCACTGCCGCCACACGTCGGGCTGCTGATGGACAACACCGCCGAGATGCTCCTCGGGCTGTCCGCCGCGGGGCTGGGCAGCCACGTCGCGGTCGGCGTCAACAGCACCCGCCGCGGCGAGGCGCTCACGGCTGACCTCCAGCGCGCGGACGTACAGATCCTGCTCACTGACGAGACCCAGAAACATCTTCTCGATGAGCTCGACCTCGGTGACATTCGGGTGATCGACACGGGCAGCGCCGAGTGGGGCGACCTCCTCGTACCGGCTTCCGCGCCTGAGGCTGCGCCCACGAACGACTCGCTGTTCATGCTGATCTTCACCTCCGGCACGAGTGGCCGACCCAAGGCCGTGCGAATCACCCACGAGAAGATCACCGTTCCCGGGTTCTATCTATCCGACAAGCTCGGGCTCGGACCCAATGACGTGCACTACGTCGCGATGCCGCTGTTCCACTCCAATGCCGTCATGGCCGGCTGGGCGCCCGCTCTCCACAACGGTGCGACGGTCGCCCTGCGCGAGAAGTTCTCGGCGTCCGAGTTCCTGTCGGATGTTCGCCAGTTCGGGGCGACGTACGCGTCGTACGTCGGCAAGCCACTGACCTACGTACTTGCCACACCGGCCAAGCCCGACGACGCGGACAACCCGCTCCGCTTCGTCTTCGGCAACGAGGCGGGCGACCGTGACATCAAGGCCTTTGGCGAGCGATTCGGCTGCTACGTCGTCGACGGGTTCGGCTCGACCGAGAACGCCGTGATCGTGAGCAAGATCGAGGGAACGCCGCCGGGTGCCCTCGGCTGGCCGGCCGCCGGTGTTGCCATCTATGACCCCGAGTCCGTGACCGAGTGCCCGCGCGCGATCCTCGACGAGAACGGCCGCGTCACCAATCTCGACGAGTGCGTTGGCGAGCTGGTCAACACCACAGGTTCCGGACAGTTCTCCGGCTACTACAACGACCCCGAGGCCACTGCCGAGCGGATGCGCGGCGGTATGTACTGGTCAGGCGACCTCGCCTACCGAACGGAAGACGGCTGGGTCTGGTTCGCGGGTCGCACCGCTGCCTGGCTCCGGGTCGACGGCGAGAACCTCGCCACAGCGCCGATCGAGCAGATCCTGCTCCGCCATCCGGCAATCGATCAGGTCGCGGTGTACGCCGTGCCAGACGAACGAGCCGGCGACCAGGTCGCTGCGGCCCTCGTGCTCCGCGGCGATCTCGCACCCGACGAGCTCGAGCAGTTCCTCGACGAGCAGCGCGATCTGTCACCCAAGGCACGGCCGCGCTACATACGCGTGGTCAACGATCTTCCCCGCACGGCAACGCACAAGGTCGTCCATCGCGAGCTCACGGCCGCAGGCATAGCCGACGCCACCTGGACCCGCGAAGAACGCGGAACCAGCTACCTCTAAGCCCCAAGACGTGTTCTGCGGGCGGGGGTTTCAGACGTCTTTCGCACGGACCTGGCAGCCACATCCGCCAGGGCTTCGAGGAACACCGGGCGCCAGCGCTCGGAGTCGAGCACGACCGACGCATGTCCTCCCTCTGCCATGAACGTCTTGGCGCCGGGAATCATCGCCGCCATCTCAAGCTGTCGCACTGCCGGGATCACTTTGTCCTCGGCGGTGACGACGACTGCGGCCGGGACTGCGACCGAGCTGAGGTCTTTGCGCGCATCGAAGCGACCCAGCTCAGCCAACACCTCCGGAAGCGACCAGAAGCTGGTCGCGCGGAACTCCGACCACGCCCACTGCATCACGTCGTCCTGCTCGATCTCAGACAGCGGCGGGAGGGAATCAGCCTTGAAAGTGACCTTCGAGGACGTATGCCGCCGGCTGAGGGCGGTGATGGCACCGAGAACCGGATAGAACAGGGCCTCGGCCTTGTTGCCCTTCCACGTCGGCGCCGTCGAACACAGCAGAAGTCCCGAGAGGCGCTCCGGATGTCGACGAGCCAAGACCTGAGCCAGCGCCCCGCCCATCGAATATCCGACAACGATGACCTGGTCGATGTCGAGAAAGGTCAACAGTGCGTCGATGTCGTCAGCGCACTCGGCCAGGCTGAACCGATCCGCGCGCAGCCCGCGACCGTGCCAGCGCTGATCCATCAGCACAACGCGATAGTCACCGCGCAGCTCATCGACAGTCGTGAACCAGCACAGCGATGCGGTGGTGGCGATCCCATGGAGCAGGAGCACGGTCGGCGCGCCCGGAAACGGTTCACCCGTGTCCATGACGCAGGTCTCCCCGCGGCCTTCCAGACTGATCATGATGCCCGGAGGAAGTGGTGACCTTTCGGGGACCTTGCCGGACCTGCGAACCGCCACACGCATCCCGCTACGAAGCGCAGAGCCCGTCAACCGGGTTGCCACCCCGGCCGCAACGCCCAATGTGTGTGCCATGTGCTTCATGATCATGCGCTCGCTTCGTCCGGATTGACTTCTGCCGTTGTGGCACTGGGTACGACTTCGGGTTCAAGGTCCAGCTCAGCCAGCGCCTCCGGGAAGTAGGACGCCAGCACCTCCACGTCTGGAAGCAGATCCGAGCAAGCGAGCAACGAGAAGTTCAGCTTGGAGACGTAGCTCCACACCGTCACGTTGAGACCGATGCCGTCAGCCAGCGGTCCGACACTGAACACGTCGCTGAGTCGAGCCCCGCCAATCGAGACGGGTTCTCTTGGTCCTGGCACGTTGGAGACGGTGGCATTGAAAGCTGGTGCGTGCAGTGACGCGCCCTTCGTACGCGAGTAGGCCCGCACGACGATCGGCAACACGCTCGGCGGCATGAACTGGCCCCAATCGGTCATCAGCTCCAGGCCCATGCGGCGTTGGATCTGCTTCGCGCTGCTGCTGGTTCGCGAGATGTGCAGAAGACGCTCGATCGGATCATCGATGTCAGTCGCCAACGTGGTGAACATGTTGGAGATTCGGTTGCCACCCAGTCTCGGCGCCGACCCGCTCTGATCGGCTCCGATCGGCACGCCAGCGGTCAACGACCGCGAGGGGTGTTCGTCGTGGGCGACCAGCCAACGGCGCAGCGCCCCTGACACAACCGCGAGAACGACGTCGTTGACCGTGACGCCTTCTTGTTGTGCACGGATGCGGCGCACATCGCCGAAGGGCAGTGTGACCGTGGCGAAGCTTCGCGCCGCGGTCAGCGACTTGTTGAAAGACGTACGCGGTGCGTGGAGCACCGGCAGGGGCACATCCTTGCCGGACGCACGGCGATAGCGGCCGGCTGCGAACAGTCCCCGGGCCGTACGGACAATCAACGCTGGCAGAATCACGATCTGCGTGATCGCGTCCAACAGCGCGCGCCTCATGAGCCACAGCGGGCCGGGAATCTTGTCAGTCGACTCGAAGACGTCATCGGGTGCAGGAGGCACGGCTGCACTGCGCACATCCGTGACGTTGCCGAGCAGCGCATTGGCCGCCGCGCCGTCGGCGAGCGCGTGGTGCATCTTGCCCACAATCGCAACGCGGCCATCTACGAGTCCTTCGCAGTAGTGCAGCTCCCACAACGGGAATCGGCGATCGATCTGGGTGCTGGCGATTCGCCCGATCAGCACTTCCAGATCGCGCATGGTGCCGTCGCCCGGGATCCGATGCCGGAACATGTGGCGCTTGGGGTTGATCCGATTCAGGGTCACCCACATCGGATGATTGAGTCCGAATGGAATCGTCACGATGCGTCGCCGCATGGGAGGCAACCGACGGAGTCGGGCCAGCGTTCCGTTGACGAAGGAGTCGAAGTTGAGGTGCTCGTCCGGATCAAGGATCGCGATCTTCAACGTATGCATGTGCACGGCTGGCGTCTCGAGGTAGAGGAAACCTGCGTCCACACCATCCATGCGCTCGACCGCCGGGCGTGTGCGAGCTGCACTCATGGGCTCACCGCCGGTAGGTCACGTGCCATCACCTTGCCGGAGGCGTTGCGCGGCAGCTCGTCAAGGAAGACCACTTCCCGGGGAACCTTGTAGCCAGCAAGCCTCGACCGAACATGGTCTTTGAGTGTGGCGGCGTCGACCTCGAAGTGCGGGACGACGTACGCCGCCAACCGTTGACCGAACGCTTCGTCGGGGACTCCCACGACGACCACTTCGCGTACGGCGTCGTGGGTGCCCAGCGCCTTCTCGACCTCGATCGGATAGACGTTCTCGCCGCCGCTGACAATCATGTCGTCGTCGCGGCCGACGACAAACAGCAGGCCGGCTGTGTCGAGGCGCCCGACATCGCCGGTGACCATGAAGTCCTCGATGAAATCCTTGCTGGCACCTGAGGTGTAGCCGTCGAAGGGCGATGAGCCGCGCACGACGATCCGTCCGACCTCACCCGGCGCCAGATCTGCATCTTCGTCGTCGACGATCCGTACCAGCGAGCCGCGCACCGCTCGGCCAGCGGTGTCTGGTGCATGCCGCAGGTCTGCTGGTCTGGCGACACTGATCTGTCCCGCCTCGGTGGCGTTGTAGCTGTTGTGGACGACGTCGCCGAAGCGATCCATGAATGCGATGACGGAGTCCGGACGCATCCGCGAACCGCTCGCCGAGACGAAGCGCAGACTGCCCAACGAGTAGCGGTCGAGGACCTCATCCGGCAGGTCCATGATCCGCTCGAGCATCACCGGAACGACCGAGAGTCCAGTCGCACCGTGATCATCGACCAGGGCGAGTGTCGCTTCGGGGTCGAACCGGCGACGCATGATCGCCGTGCAAGTCATGGTGGCCGCGATCACCAGCTGTCCGAACCCCCAAGCGTGGAACATCGGGGCGGCGACGACGGTCTTCTCACCGCCGCGCCACGGGATCGCCTCGAGCATCCCCGCCAGCTCGTCGGGGCCGCCGCCGGATCGTCGTGCGCCCTTGGGTGTGCCGGTGGTCCCGGAGGTCAAGAGAACAACTCGGCCCGGCGCGGACGCGTGCGGAGCTGGCGTGTTCAGGTTCTCGGCGATCAGGCCGTCAACGGTCAGACCGTCCACGTCAGCGTCAGTCCAGGCCAGCACCTCAACCAGTCCGTCGACGCGATCGCGCACCTCGGCAAGGACCCCGTCGAACTCCTCGTCATACACAATCACTCGTGCGCCCTCGCGCTCCATGACCTCAGCAAGCTGGGGCCCGGAGAAGCCGGTGTTGAGCAACAGTGCATGTGCGCCGATCCGCGTGCTGGCGAGCAACGAGTCGACGAAGCCGCGATGGTTTCGCGCCAGGATTGCGACGGATGTGACGGGCCCCCCGTTGGCGTCGATCAGACCCGCACCGAACGCGCCGGCCCGCTGCTGGATCTCGGTCCAGGTCAGGCTGCCGCGCTCATCGATGATGCCGATCCCGTTGGGGGCGCGAACCGCAGCAAGTGCAAAACCACTGGTGGCATGGGTGCCCTGCGTCCGGATGACCTTGACGAAGCCGAAGTACTTGTCGGGTCGCATGACAGTCATCATTCGGCTGCCGAACAGCATCTTGCCAATCCACAGCTGTTCCATCAGTGCGGACCAAAGACGACGTACAGCACGCATCTAGTGCCCCTCAGCCCAGAACCGGGAAGCGTCGCTGACTGGCCAGCACGTCAAGAGCGGCTTGCATGCGTTCACGAATTGTCGCGTCGACCTCAGCGATATCTGGATCGGGCCCGAATTCAGCGGCGATGTCGATCGGTTCAAGCACTTGCGTCGTGATCTTGGTCGGCAGCGGGAGATTGATCGGGAAAGCAGGAGTAAGACCGAATGGAAAACCGAAGCTGATGGGGAAGTAGGGCATCCTCAGCGCCTTGAGGACCGGGTTGAACCGCGCGATCGCCGCGCCGCGGCTGATGTGGAACTGGTCCTCCTGACCACCAATCGAGACCACCGGGAGAATCGGGACCCCAGCGGCCAATGCCGTACGCACATAGCCTGTGCGGCCGGCAAAATCGATGACGTTGGCCTTGCTCTGCTCACGCAGGCAGTCGTAGTCGCCGCCTGGGAAGACGATCGTGGCACCGCCAGACGTCAGTACGTCGTGCGCGTTCTCCCGAGTCGCGGGGATCATTCCGTACTTGCGCATGATTGGCCCGAGCGGACCGGTGAACAAGACGTCGTGCGACAGGCAGTAGAGCGGTCGCACCTCCCCGAACACATCGGCGATGCCGACCGCGATGATCGGCACGTCCATCGGAAGCAGTCCGCCGGAATGGTTGGAGACGATGAGGACTCCACCTTCGGGCAGACGGTCCATGTCGCGGACCTCGCTACGGAAGTAGCCCTTCATCGCAATTCTGAGGAACGGCAGGACCTTGGCAACCGACTCGGGTGCCCGTCCGTCGATGTCGCTCATGCGGACTTCCTCTGTTGGTTCGCGGAAGTACGGCCAGCCACCTGGCGCCACTCGAAGCGCTGCCAGTCGGCAGGGTCTTGCAGGAGACGGTTGACCACGACCGCGAGCACCACCGGACTGGCGACCATTCCGACGTGGCTGCTGAGAACTTCGATGTTCTCTGAAATCGCCGGGGTTGTCGTCTCGTCCACGTAGCAGCCCGACCACGACGTGATGCCATCGGAGCGTGACCAGATGGCTGTGGTTGGGACCGGGACCGGCTGCCTCAGCTGGTCGACAATGTCACGCGCCCGGTCGGACAATCCGTGGCGGACCCGCGATCGCTCGAACATGGCAGTCGCACGGGTGCGCTCGCCCTCAGCCCTCCAAGGAGAGCCGAGGCAGATGATCTGCCGTACGCGGTCTGGGTGCTCGTGGGCAATACGGCGGGCCAGAAGTCCACCAAAGCTCCAGCCCACGATCGACACGGGCTCGTCATGGCGATCAGCGATCTCGAGGAACCGCTCGATCAACCCGTCAACCAGCTCGTCCGTCAGTCCGACATTGCGACCCTGGCCCCACCCGTACACGTGGAAGCCTCGCCTTCGCAGGTGATCGCGCAGTCGACCGGTCATGAAGTCGGTCGCACTGAAGCCTGGCAGCACCAGCACCGGGCGCCCCTTGCCGACATCGGTCCGACGCGTGACGGTGTCGATCGTGCGCGAGGTCGCGTACTCGCCGATCCAGCGGGGAAACTCCAGTGCCGTCAGCAGACGAGGAGGCGCTTTCGCCTCGGCCGCTGACTCGCTGCCCTCGAAGTCGTACACGTCGTGCTCCCGACCTTAGAAAACTAGAACACGTTCTAGTATGCTCGCGCATGACGCTCGGCGTCCAATTGTCATATTGGCCTGCAACGCAGGATCTTTCAGGTAGTCGCTTGCTTTCGGCAGAGCCGGCACTGCGTGAGGTTGTTGGCATCCGGACCGGCAGGCCGCAGATCCTCGCGACCGGAGATCAGGCTGCAGTCGGCGCGGTGCACGGTCGTACCGCGGCCAGCCATCACCAGGACAGCTCCCGGATCCTTGGGACGAACCACCGCACGTACCTGTCCCCGCTTCGCACCTGAGCCGTCGGCCTCGAGCGTGGAGCCCGCGGCCATGGCGGTGTTGCGAGCCACGGAGTTTGCCAGGCGGAGCACCGATTCAGAGAGCTGACGCTGCGCTTCTTTCTGGTCACCGGCGATTCGGGCCAGCCAGGACCCGAAGTAGAGGAATCCGCCGACGAAGGTCATGCCCAGTCCGAAGACCGCCGAGACCAAGTAGGCGATCTGGTCGTACGCGTAAGGGGTGTGCGCGGCGCCGTACCAGCCGAGACCGATCACGATCAGGCCAGCGGGCAAGAGCACCGCACCGGCAATGAACAGCACCAGGTGCAGCATCTGTACGGGGTTGTCGCGCAGCGGCGCCGTGCCGTCGCGCGATCCTGCGCGAGGCATCACATGCGGCGCCCCCTTGGCGGGCTGGGCAGCAATCTGTTGCGTCGTCATGTCAGGCCTTTCTGAGATCCGGGATACCGGCCTGGAGGCCGAACGAACAGTCATTGGCTCCGCCGAACAGCAGGAGACCCGCTTGGCGCAGGTACCAAGCCACACCGCTGGCGAGCAGTGCCCCGCCGATCAGCAGGATCATCGGCAAGCTCCGCAACGGCGGCATCCCCTTGGCAACTGGCGCGGCCGTGGTGGCGGTATCGCCGCCGAGGTCGGTCGTCGGCGGCACGTCATCGAGTGCGGGCGCGAGGCCGCCCCCGCCGGTGCCCGCTGCAGGTACCGCGCCGGCTCCGCCGAGTTCTGCCAACGTAATGGCGGAGGCCGAGGCCTCCGAGTAGCCCAGGTGCAGGACGATCCTGGGTGCAATGGTGTTGATGGACAGCAGTAGACCCTTGAGTATGTTGCCCTGCTGAAGATCGGGGAGACCGTTCACCAAGTCGTCCAGCGGCAGCTTCGGCAGATTCTTGCGCAGCGGCGCGGTGTCGATCGTGACTCGAGCCGCTTCAGCGACGACTTTGGCCGTGGCACCGCTTTTGGTGATCTCGGGCTTGGGCACCTCGATGGCAACCCCGAGCGACTTGAGCAGATCTGCAGCGGAGGTCGGGATCCCCGGGATCGGCGTAGCCTTGCCGACTGCAGTGAAACCGTCGGGCCCATAGGCGAACTTCTGACCCGCGACCGTCATACCGCCGACGTCAACCGTCTGGGCCGTCTGGGCCCCACCGTCGAGAGTGCTCGTCACCTTGGAGACAACGTTGACACCGGTGAGCTTGATCAAGCCGGCGAGCAGTCGCAGCTCGCCGATCCGGCTGGTTGCTGTCGCGATCACTGTGTTGCCGTCGTAGTCGGTGCTTGAGACGCTGGTCATGCCGTCAAAATCGATGAGCAGGCTCAACGTTCCTAGTGGGTTCGTGGTCTCAGGCCCTGACTTCGGGCCGAGGAGCTGGGTCAGCGCATCCAGCGGGTTCGCAGGGGCCGCCTTGCCGTCACCAGCATCGCCGTCCGTGACGTCCGAAGGTGTGTAAGCGACCTTGGAGACGGTCCGCTTGTCACCCGCAGTCACCCGGCCGATCATTCCGGGGAAGAACTCCTGCCTCTGCTCGGTCGTGTCGCCCGGGTAACCGGCATTCGCCTGGACCGGGTAGCCGCCGGCGGTGAGGTCGGGCGGCAGGCCGAGCTGATCCCCGAAGGTCTTGAAGCCTTCGCCGACCGCCGCGCCTGGCCACAGCGCCGAGGCACGGGCCGCCGTCGCCGGTCCGGAACTACCGAGTACGCGCGTATAGGAGATGTCGAACTCTCCCTGAGGTTCTGTCGGAATAGGAATGACGGGTTCGAAAATCTCCAGCTTGATCGGGGCGGCCGTGGCCATCGTGCTGAACCCGCCGTACGCCACCGCCTGCGCAGGCGCGGCTCCTGATGCCGTTCCGCCAGCGAGGAGACCGAGGGCGAGCAGGCCCGACGCGGTGCGCTTCGCGCGTCGGCTCATCGACCGGGCACGGCCGACCACCGTCTTGTCATAGAGGGTCTTGTCGCTCTTGCGTGGGCCACAGGTCATGCGGCACCTCCCAGAATCACGTCGGCCATGATGTCGCTGATCTCGTCCGGTTCTCCGGTGGCCACGATGCGGCCGCCGGTCATCACTGCTGCATAGTCAGCGATCTTCAGCGCGGTGCGCGCAAACTGCTCGACGACAAGGATTGAGACACCAGACTGGGCGATTTGTCCGACGGTCTCGTAGAGCTCATCGACGATCAGCGGCGCAAGGCCCATCGACAACTCGTCAAGCAGCAGCAGTGCCGGGTCGGAGCTCAGCGCTCGCGCCATCGCCAGCATCTGCTGCTCGCCGCCGGACAGGGTGCCGGCGAGCTGGTAGCGGCGTTCGTGCAGTCGCGGGAAGTAGGAGTAGGCGGTGTCGAACACCTTATAGGCTTCGACGCCCGCGTACGACATCAGCAGCAAGTTCTCCTCGACCGTGAGGTTGGGGAAGACGCTGCGCCCTTCAGGGACGGTCGTCAGACCCAGTCGCGCCAGGTCGTCGGGCTTGGCGCCTCGTACGTGAACGCCCGAGAGGTGGATGTCGCCCGAGGTCTGCTCCATCTGACCGGAGATGACCTTGAGCAGTGTGGACTTGCCGGCGCCGTTGGGCCCGAGCAGTGCCATCACAGCGCCACGTGGGACGGAGAGGTTGATGCCGCGCAGGACCTCGATACGGCCATATGCGGCGTGTATGTCGACGACTTCCAGGATCGGGACAGTCATAGCGCCACCTCTTTCGTCACGTCGACGTCGTCCGACTCGTCATCGCTGTAGCCGAGATAAGCCTTCTGGACCGCCGGATCCTTGCGAATCTGCTCGGGAGCGCCCCGGGCGATGATCGATCCGAAGTCGAGAACGTGGATCTCGTGGCACACGCGCATCACCAGGTCCATGTCGTGCTCGACCATGAGGATGGTGCGACCCTCGGCCGCGAGGTCGAGAAGCAGGCCGCCAAACGCTTCCGTCTCGGCCTCGTCCAGTCCCGAGGACGGCTCATCGAGGAGCAGCAGTCGCGGGTTGCGGGCAAGCGCTCGGGCCACCTCGAGAAGACGGGCGGTGCCAGTCGGGACGGAGTCAGCCCGCTCCTCGGCATAGTCGAGGATGCCGACCCGCTCGAGCAGGGCGTCGATCTCCGCATCGACTGAGCCGTCAACCGCTCGCATGAACCCGCGGAATCCATCGCGGATGTCGATCGCGACGCGGATGTTGTCCTCGACGCTCAGCGAGCCGAACGCCTCAAGGCGCTGGAACGTACGACCCATGCCGTGCCGCGCCCGCCGGGGCACGGGCATCCGGGTGATGTCCTTGCCATCCAGGATCACCCGACCCGCAGTCGGTGCCTGCAGCCCGGTGATCACGTTGAAGCAGGTGGTCTTGCCGGCGCCGTTGGGCCCGATCAGGCCCGTGACGGTGCCCTTCTCGACCTCGAAGTTTGCGTGGTTGACGGCGGTCACACCGCCGAACCGGACGACAACGTCCTTAACGTGCAGCAACGGCATCCGAATCCACCTCCTTCTCGCTTTCGAGGAGCTCATCATCGACGTCGTCGTCGACATATCTCGACCTGGCGAGCGCCGGGAACCTCTTGACGAGAGCTGGGTAGATGTCGTCCTGGATCTTTCCGGGAATCTGGAACAGCTTGTTGGCCAAGCCGTTCGGATCCCGAGCGAGGATGACTGCGCCGACGCCGAGGAGCAAGAACAGCAGGCCTGCGATCGACGGGCTGTCCGACTGGGCCACCGGGAGGTACATCAAGAAGATTCCGCCCAGGGCAGCACCCGTCACGGAGGTGACTCCCCACACCACGGCCATCAACAGCAGGAGCAGGCTGGCGAAGAACTGGAAGTCGAAGGCCACGATGGTGCCTCGGAGCCCGGCGAAGAGCGCTCCCGCAAATCCGGCGATTCCGGCGGACGCGGCGAACAGACCCACTCGGAGCCACCGCATGTCTACGCCGAGCGTTCCGGCGCCTGCGGGGCTATCGCGCACCGCCACCAGGATCCGGCCCAGCCGTCCACGCCGTACGGCAAGGACAACCAGCGCAATGAGCACGAAGAAGACGGTCATCATGACGGCGTATCGGCCGGTGCCGTCCAGATTCAACCCAAAGATGGAGAGGCGATCGGCCTTGAGTGGATTGTTGAACTCGAAGGCGATCGCGGACTGGAAGAGGAGCTTGTCCATGAGCTGGGCAAACGCCAGCGTCGCCAGCGCGAGATAGAGACCAGTAAGTCGCAGCACCGGGATCGCCACGAGAGCTCCGACGGCGGCAGCGACAAGTACGGCGATGAAAAGCCCCAACAGGTTGGGCTGATCGATCTTGGCGTACGCAACAGCGCCGACTCCGGCGAAGGTGAACTGAGCCAGCGAGACGTAGCCGCCGTAGCCGGTCAGCAGGACCAGGGAGAGCATGACGATCGCGTACGTGGCCGCAGTTCCGACCAGCAACAGCTCGGAACCGGGCAACACGACCGAGAGCACCATGACGCCGACGATGAGTGCCGCTCCCCAGCCAGCGGCTCGACCGAGCGTCGGCACCGGCGCGGAGACGATGCCCTTGACCTGCCCAATGCGCAGTGGCGCCTGGGGCAGCAGCACCAGGATCGCGAACAGGAACAGGGTCGGGATGACAGCCGCCAGACCAGGAACCTCTTCGCTGAACGGAATCTTGTCGAGGTAGCCCACGACGTAGGACTGACCTATGCCGAGCGCCATGGCGCCGATGTAGGTCATGGGCAGATTGGTGAGCTTGCCGAGCATCGCGGCGGCGTACGCCGAGATCACCAGGAGGGTGAGGTCGTAGTACTGCAAACCGATCACCGGAGCCAGCAGGATGCCGGCGAGTGCGGCGAGTGAGCAGCCGATTGCCCACGCAAGCGCCGCCACCAGCTGGGGGCGGCCGCCATAGAGCTGGAGCAGCTCGGGGTTGTCGACCGAGGCACGCATGCCGGTGCCGATCCGTGTGCGTGCCAGCAGGACGTACAGGCCCATCGCGACGATGATCGAGACGACCACCGTGATCACCTGGTGCCAGGTGATCGTGATGTCGCCGACCTCGATCATCTGCCCCTTGAAGAACTGCGGAAGTGTCCGCGACTCTGGCGGCCAGATCTGGGTGGCGACACCAATCAGGGCGACCAGCAGGCCGACGGTCACGACCAGAGAGACACTGATCGGTGCCGAGCCAAGGCCACGAGCGAGCACGCGCTGGACGAACACGCCGAACAGCGGGGCCGCCACGAAGAGCACGAGGATCAACGAGAGCCAGACGGGAATCTCCTGCCGGATCGAGAAGTCCCAGTAGACGAAGGCGAAGACCATGCCGACGGCACCATGGGCGATGTTGAAGACGCGCGTGGTGCTGTAGGTCAGCACCAGACCACTGGCTGCGATGGCGTACGCCGCACCCGTGAAGATGCCGATGATCGTGTAAGAAATGAACTCACTCACGAGGTCACGCTTTACCGGCGCCGCGGCAGAGATACGCGGTGCCCTTCAACGGCACCCACTTTCCGCCACGCAGTTGGAGGAACCGAACACACGACGGTGCGTGCTTGCCGCCCACGTCCATGGGGCCATGCATTCCGTCGGCAGTCCAGGCTCGGACGCCCTTCACGCTCGCGACCAGCGAGGCTCGGGTGAGCTTGCCGCCCAGGCCCAGCGATTCCTCCACGAACAGCTTGGCCGCGGACCAGGAGTAGAGACCGAAGAAGGTCGGCACAGCTCCTGGCGCGACCTGCTGCAGCCATCGCTTGTAGAGGTTCAGTTCTGGCTGCGACTCCTCAAATGGCGTGAAACTGGGTGAGGTGATTGCCCCCTCGACCGCCGAACCACCACTTCGGACAAAACCTGCGTCGTAGACAGTCGGGTCGAAGTGCATGACGTCTGGTTTGTAGTTTGCCGACTGCATCGCCTGAGCCAGTCGGACACCCTGTTGATAGCCGCCGATGAACTGCACCCAGCGCACTCCCTTGCTCTTCATCTGCTGGACGTACGGGCCGTAATTGAACTCGGCGACATCGATGCCGGCGGTGTAGATGAACTTCATCCCCCGCTTTGTCCCGACCTTTTGCTGGGTGACCGCATTCTCGGCTGCCGCTCCCGCATTCAGGTAGAGGAATGCTGCCTTCTGAGTGGCCGCCTTGTAGTTCTTGACGAAGAAGTCAGGGATCGCATTGGACCACTCACGCGCCCCCGTGGCCTGGGCGCCGAAGCAGGTGTTGCAGACGTTGCGAGTGGCCGTCACTGCAGCGCTGCGGATGTCGGGGAGTCCGCACGACTGAGCAGTACGCGCTCCGCCCGAGTCGAAGGCCGACATCGAGCCAACCGCAGCGAACACGGACTCACAGAGCTTGGTGTAGGCCTGCTGATCGGCACCGGCATCCGTACGTGAGTCCAGGGTGGTCAACGCGAGTTTGCGGCCACAGATGCTGGTCGTCGCGTTGAAGTAGGCGATGTACGCCTTCGTGCCCTGCTGCGCGGAAGTGAACAGGCCCGGCACCGGACCGCTGATGTCCGAGGCGTTGCCAAGCAGGATCTGCTTGTCGGTGATGCCCTTTTGGTTCTTGAACCCATCGCACGACGCTGCCTTGACGCCGGGGATCGATGCTCCGCCGCCCGAGTCCCCAGACCCGCTGTCGCCCGCATCCGGGCCGGCATCGGCAGGCGTGTCCCCGGACCCGGTGACGTCGCCGGGCGTTCCGCCAGCGGCGACGCCATTCGGATTGTTGGCCGACTGGACGTACTCAGGATCGAGCGTTGATCCACCGCACGCAGCTGCAAGTACCAGCGCGAATGCGACGAGAGCACTGCCTGCGACGCGTCGGACGCGTCGGTGCTTGTCGGGTGAGCCTTGGGAGTTTGAGCGCAGTCGTCGCACGACAGAAGCCTTAACTGTGATCGGGAGTGTGATCGGGAGTGTGACCTAGCACACCACCACCAAAGGTAAAGCAGCGATCGATTCAACGCACGCATTTTCTAGAACAAGTTCTAGAAAATTTCGATTTACAGCGACGAAAGACGCTTGACGGTCTCTTCGTACTCACTGATCAGATCAGCCATGACCTCGGCAACGGGGCGCACCGTGTTCATCGATCCGACGATCTGACCCACCGGCATCGAGATGACATCCGGGTTGCCAGCTGAGTTCATCCGGCTGTGCGCGTCAGCGACCAGCAGGTTCTGCAGCGGCATCGGCAGCGGTGTCGGCGCATCCTCGGCTTCCCACGCCTCAGTCCACTTGGTCTTGAGGAGCCGAGCCGGCTTGCCGGTGTAGACGCGCGTACGAACCGTGTCGGCGCTGGATGCCCGAAGGAATGCCTCAGTCATACCGGCGTTCGTGTTGAGGTTCGCGTACTCCTCGGTCGTCAGCCAGACCGATCCGGTCCAGACCCCCTGGGCGCCGAGAGCGAGCGATGCTGCGACCTGCCGACCACGGCCGATGCCACCGGCACCGAGCACTGCGACGTCGGGTCCGACTGCGTCGACGATCTCCGGGGTGAGCACCATGCTGGCGATCTCACCGGTGTGTCCGCCGGCTTCGTAGCCCTGGGCGATGATGATGTCGACGCCGTTGGCGACATGCGACATTGCGTGCTTCGCGGCACCGGCAAGAGCGGCAACCTGTACGCCTGCCTCGTGCGCCTGGTCGATGACGTCCGTGGGCGGCGAGCCGAGCGCGTTGGCGATCAGCACGGGACGGTGCTTGCCGTTGAGGGCGATGTCGACGTGTGAGCGGGCCACCGAGTGCAGCCAGCCCAAGACGCCTTCGCGGCCTTCACCCTCGGGCAGCGGCGGTACGCCAAGTTGCTGCAAGGTGCGATCAACGAAGGAGATGTGCTCTTCGGGGATCATCGCCTTCAGGTCGACCGACTTGCCCTCGGTGGGGATTTTCATCGGCATGACGACGTCAACGCCGTACGGCTTGCCGTCGGTGTTCTCGTCCATCCAGTCCAGGACCCCGTCGAGCTCGTCGGCGTCGTTGAACCGTACGCAGCCCAGGACGCCGAGACCTCCGGCGCGTGAAACAGCAGCGGCGACGTGCTCGGACGGGGTGAAGGCGAAGATCGGGTACTGGATCCCGAAACGTTCGCAAAGCTCGGTGTGCATCAGGCGTTAGCCCCTTCTGCGTTCTGGGCCTCGAGCAGGAGCTCCTTGGCACGGGGGTACTGCGCCTTGCCTGTGGCGTTGCGCGGGATCTCCGGAACGAGTGTCAGCACTCGCGGAAGCTTGTAGCCGGACAGGAACTCGCGCAGGTAGTTGCGCAGCTCCTCGAGCTCGAGCGTCTCGCCCTCGCGCGGTTGGATCAAGGCGGCGACGGCCTGGCCGAACTTCGCGTCCGGGATGCCGACGACGAGCACGTCATAGACGGCCGGGTGGCGCTTGATCGCCATCTCGACCTCTTCGGGGTAGACCTTTTCACCGCCGGTGTTCACGCAGTTGGAGCCGCGACCGAGCAGAGTGACCTTGCCCTCTTCCTCGATCCGGGCGAAGTCGCCGGGGACCGAGATCCGCATACCGTCGACGACCAGGAAGGTCTCCGCGGACTTCTTCTCGTCCTTGTAGTAGCCGACCGGCACAGACCCGCCACGACCAAGGCGTCCGATCTTGCCGACGTTGGTGGCCAGGTCGAGGACGTTGTTGTCCTCATCGAGGACCACACTGCTCGGGCCGAGTCCGACGACCGGGCCGTCGCTCGAGATGTGCGTCTTGTCCTGCATGCCCATGCCCTGGAAACCGGTCTCGCTTGCACCGACCGAGTCGGTATAGACGGGGTTCGGGAGGGCCTCGATCCAGCGCTCCTTGACCTCCGGGGAGAAGATCGCGGCGCTGCTCGAGACGGCGAACAGGCTCGCACCGCTGTACGGCGCATCGGTGGCGGCCTTGCGCTCGAACTCCTCGATCAGCGGTCGCGCCATGGCGTCGCCGGTCATGAAGATCAGCATCACGCCGTTTTCGTCGATGATTTCCCAGGTGCGCTGGGCGTCGAACTTCGGCTCGAGGATCGTCAGGTGACCTGCGAACAGGTGCATCAGCAGTCCGGCCTGGGCACCGCCGTGCATCAGCGGGCTCAGCGGGAAGGTGACCATGCGGCCGTCCTGCGCCGCCTGCTTCGACTGGTCGAACTCGTCGAGCTTCTCGCCGGTGTAGAAGTCGATGCCTCCGCCGAGGGTGCGCCAGAAGTCCTCGTGGCGCCACATGACGCCCTTCGGGAAACCGGTGGTGCCGCCGGTGTAGATGATGTGCAGGTCGTCGGCGCTGCGCCCCGCGAAGTCCCGTTCCGGGGACTGGTCAGCGATCGCGTCGGCGTACAGAACGCCGTCGAAAGCGGAGATGTCTGACTGGTCATCAGGCTCGATCACGTCGGGGATGACGACGACGGTCTGCAGCTTGGGATGATTCGGCTTGGTCTTGGCCACAAGCGGCGCGTAGGTGCGCTCAACGATCAAGGCCACCACGTCGGCGTTGTCGAAGAGGTAGTTGAGCTCGCCCTCGACGTAGCGGTAGTTGACGTTGATGTTGACTGCACGAATCTTGACGATCGCGAGAACCGCGATGACGTGCTCGATGCTGTTCTTGGCGTAGACCGCGACGTGCTCACCGGGCTTCACGCCACGGGACTGCAGGTAGTGCGCCAGCTTGTTGGACTCTGTCTCCAGTTCGGCGTACGTGACGGTCCGCTCTCCCACCTTGACGGCGGGGTTCTGGGGAGCTGCGTCGACAGCGTGCTCGAAAAGGTCAGCAATGTTCAGTGCCATGAGGGCAAGACTAGAACACGTTCTCGTTTTTGACTACGCTGCCTCTCATGTCAGAAACCGCAGATGCCTCATCCCCCGACTGTCTCGTCGAGCAGGACGGTCACAAGCTCATCGTGACGATGAACCGACCCGAGCGCCGCAACGCGCTCTCGTCCCAGATGCTCCGGATCATGGAGGACGCCTGGGACCGGGTGAACTCGGATCCGGAGATCCGGGTCTGCATCCTGACCGGCGCTGGCGGCTACTTCTGCGCGGGCATGGATCTCAGCACGGCGAACGAGAAGCCGCCGGGCGACAGCTTCGAGTCGGGCGATTTCGACCCGACGATCCTCAAGGGCTTGCTCAAGGGGTTCCGGCTCACCAAGCCGTTGATCGCAGCCGTCGAGGGCCCCGCAATCGCCGGTGGCACCGAGATCCTGCAGGGCACCGACATCCGGGTCGCCGGCGAGTCCGCCAAGTTCGGAGTCGCCGAGGCACGCTGGAGCCTCTACCCGCTGGGCGGCTCGGCCGTGCGCCTGCCCCGTCAGATCCCCTACACCGTCGCCGCGGAGCTGCTGCTCACCGGACGACCGATCCTCGCCCCCGAGGCGAAGGAGCTCGGTCTGATCGGCCACGTCGTACCGGACGGCACCGCACTGGCCAAGGCGCACGAGCTCGCGGACATGATCGCCAAGAACGGCCCGCTCGCAGTGCAGGCGATCCTCAAGACGATGCGCGACTCCGAGGGCAAGCACGAGGACGACTGCTGGGCCGACGACGCCAAGGTCGGCGCCGCGGTCTTCAAGTCCGCCGACGCCAAGGAAGGCCCGCGGGCATTCCTCGAGAAGCGCCCCGCGCAGTTCACCGGCAAGTAGCTAGCCGATCTCCTGGGCCAGGGCGACGATGATGCCGTCCGGGCCGCGGAGATAGCAAAGCCGGTACGACTCCTCGTACTGCGCCACCTCGGGGCCGAGCAGCTCAGCACCGTGGGGGCGCAGACATTAGCGAACCGACCACTCTGGTCAACGGTTCGCGAGGTGGTTCGCCCTTAGCCGACGCTGCGGTCACCCGTCCAGAAGTTCGCACGCAGCGCCTTCTTGTCGGGCTTGCCCAACGCGGTCAGCGGCAACGAGTCGGCGATGATGACGTCCTTCGGCGACTGAACCGCACCCTTGCGGTCCTTCACCAAGGCCTGGATGTCCTTGGTCAACGTCGCAATCGCCTCTTCGCTGGTGTCGGCGTCGGGACGGAGCACGACCACGGCAGTAACCGCCTCCCCGAACTTCTCGTGCGGTGTGCCGATCACGCCAACCTGCGCAACGGACGGGTGCTCAGCGATGACGTCCTCGACCTCGCGCGGGAACACGTTGAAGCCGCCGGTGACGATCATGTCCTTGACCCGATCGACGATGTACCAGAAGCCGTCTTCATCCTCACGAGCAATGTCGCCGGTGTGCAGCCAGCCGTCGTGGAACGCCTCAGCGGTCTCTTCGGGCTTGTTGAGGTAGCCGGCGGCGAGGACGGGACCGGCGACACAGATCTCGCCAGGCTCTCCCTGCGCGACGGGCTTGCCGTCCTCGCCGAGCAGCGCCGTACGGAGGAAGGCGCTCGGGCGTCCGCAGCTGGCGAGACGCTCGGGCGTGTGATCGCCCTTGGCGAGGTAGGAGATGACCATCGGAGCCTCGGACTGGCCGAAGTACTGAGCGAAGATCGGGCCGAAGCGCTCGATCGCCTCAGCCAGGCGTACCGGGTTGATGGCCGAGGCGCCGTAGTAGATCGTCTCCAGGCTGGAGAGATCGCGCGTGTGCGAGTCGGGGTGATCCATCAGCGCGTAGAGCATGCTCGGTACGAGCATCGTCGCGGTGATCTTCTCTTCCTCGATCGTCTTGAGGACGTTGGCCGGATCGAAGCCGGGCAGCACCACGAGGCGCCCACCCTTGGCGACGGTCGGCGCGAAGAACGCTGCGCCGGCGTGCGACAGCGGCGTGCACATCAGGAACGTCGGCGCCTCGGGCCACTCCCACTCGGCGAGCTGGATCTGCGTCATCGCCGCGATGCTCGACGCCGTACCGATGACGCCCTTGGGCTTGCCGGTCGTTCCGCCGGTGTAGGTCACACCGACGACGTGATCGGGTGCCAGCTCCTTGGCTTCGAGCGGCTGGTCGTCGTACGTCGCCGCCTTGGCCGCAAGGTCATCGATCGTGATGATCGTCGTGAGACCCGGCACCTTCTCCTTCAGACCGTCGGCGCGCTCCAGGAACTTGTCGATGTTGTCGACGATCAGCGCACTGACGCCGGCATCCTCGAGAACGTACGCGTGGTCGTCGAGCGATCCGAGCGGGTGCAGCGCCGTACGCCGGTAGCCCTGCGTCTGACCCGCACCGATGATGAACAGCACCTCCGGGCGGTTGGCTGCGAGCAGTCCAACAGCTGCTCCGCTGCCGGCGCCGAGGTCCTCGAGAGCACGCACGTAACGGCTCATCTGGTCGGAGAACTCTTGTCCGGTGATGGTCCGATCGCCAAGCTGAAGCACGTTCGCGTTGCGGTGTCGCTTGAGCGAATGGAGCAGCATCTGTCCCGAGTGCGGGCCGCGGTACGTGTCAGTGTCGAGTTTCTGAGGCATGGCAAGAGAGTAGAACACAGATAGAACGTGTTCCAGTTTTTGGCCTAGCATGACCGAATGACCTTCGATGTTGTTGTTGTCGGATCCGGTGGAGGCGCCCTCATTGGCGCCTATCTCGCGCAGAAATCCGGGCTCAAGACTGTGGTGCTGGAACGCACCGATCTGGTCGGCGGCACGTCCGCCTACTCCGGTGGATCCTGCTGGCTTCCCGGCACCGGGGTCCAGCAGCGAGCCGGCCTCAGCGACTCGACGGAGGGAGCCCGCTCGTACCTGGAAGCACTTCTTCCCAGTCCGCTCTCGACCAACGTCGAGGTGTTCCTCGCCGAGTCGCCCAAGCTCGTGGCCGAGCTGGAGGCCGATGATGCCTTCGAGTTCGAGTGGTCACCGTTCCCCGAGTACTTCGACATGCCCGGCCGGGTGCCGATGGGCCGATCGATCCAGCCGACCAACATCCGCCGCGATGAGCTTCCCGCCGGAGTCGCCGAGCTCGTACGACCGCCGGTCGAGCGAGATCGCGCCGGACAGGGTGGTCGCAACACCCTCAGCGGTGGACAGGCGCTGATCGCTCGCACGCTGATGGCGTTCGTACGCGATGGCGGCACGGTTCTGACCAACCAGTACGTCACCGACTACGTCGTCGAGGACGGTCGAGTCGTCGGTGTCTCGACGGCCGACGGAGAAACGATCCGCGGAGAACTCGCCGTCATCGTGGCTGCCGGTGGATTCGAGGGCAACGCCGAGCTGCGTACCAAGCATGGCGTACCCGGCGCAGCCGAGTGGACCATGGCTCCGTCCGGCACGAACGTCGGCGAGCTCATCGAGGCAGGCCAGGCTCTCGGTGCTGCAGTCGACCACATGGACCAGGGCTGGCTCTGTCCCGGACTCGAGCAGCCTGAAGGTGGAGGCTCGTTCACCCTCGGCTTCCGCGGCGGCGTCATGGTCGACGCCGATGGTCGGCGCTATGCCAACGAAAGCCTTCCGTACGACCAGTTCGGCATCCAGATGGCAGGTGCGCCGAATCGCATCCCGTCACATTTCGTGTTCGACTCCCGCGAGGGAGGCGGCTTGCCCGCCATCGCGATGCCCGAGGGTGAACCGGCCGAGCACCTCAAGGCGGGCACCTGGGTGCAGGCTGACACCATCGCCGAGCTGTCCGAGAAGCTCGGTCTCACCGATCTGGCCGAGACCGTCGAACGCTTCAACAAGTTCGCCGAGAACGGCGTCGACGAGGACTTCGGTCGCGGCACCGACGAGTACGACAACTTCTTCACCGGCGGCGCGACGCTCATCCCGCTCGAGACTCCGCCGTACATCGCAGCACGCTTCGTGCTCTCCGACCTCGGCACCAAGGGCGGGATGGTGATCGACGAGCACGGACGCGTGATTCGACCAGATGGTGAGCCCATCCCGGGGTTGTATGCCACCAGCAACAGTGCCGCGTCGATCTTCGGCCCGTTCTATCCCGGCCCGGGAGCCCCCTTGGGCCAGGCCCTGGTCTTCGCATCACGCGCGGTCCAGCACATCGTTGAGGAGAAGGCATGAGCGAGCGCAGCGAGCGAACAATTGGTCCGTCATGCCGGCGCGTCCGTACCGTGCCCTTTTCAACGGAGGTGCCGGCATGACCAAGAACGCATCGCTGATCAGGGTCCTGATCGCGTACGTCATCGCCTTCGCCGCTGCTGGTGCCTGGCTCGCTTGGGGCCCGAGCACCGACAGGCTCTGGCTCGACACCCTCATCGCCGACGTGGTCGCGACCGTGGTCATCTTCGTCTTCAGCCGGGCCTACAAGAACTCCAGTTTCTACGACGCCTACTGGAGCGTCGTCCCGCCGGCGATCTTCGTCTACTGGTGGATCGAGACAGAGGCCGAAGGTGCGCGCCTCTGGCTGGTCCTGCTGGTCATCTCGGCGTGGGCGATCCGCCTCACGGGCAACTGGATCTTCAACTGGCCGGGCATGCACCACGAGGACTGGCGCTACCCGATGCTCAAGGAGCAGGCCGGCAAGACCGAAGCCGTCGTCGACTTCACCGGGATCCACCTCTTTCCGACGCTGGTCGTCTTCGCAGCCCTGGCACCCACGTACGTCGTCGTCACGAATACCGGGCGCGAGGTCGGCTGGCTCGACATCGTCGCGACGATCGTCGGCCTCGGTGCGGTCGCGATCGAATTCATCGCCGACCTCCAGCTCTACCGGTTCGTCCAGAACCGCACGCCCGGACAGGTCATGGACGTCGGAATGTGGGGCTGGTCGCGCCACCCCAACTACTTCGGCGAGGTCAGCTTCTGGGTGTCGCTCGCGCTGTTTGGCCTGGCGGCATCGCCTGACGACGCGTGGTGGATCTTCGGCGGGGCCATCGCCATGCTCGCGATGTTCATGTTCGCCAGCATCCCGATGATGGAGAAGCGGAGTCTCGAACGCCGGCCGGACTATCAAGACGTGATCGACCGCGTCTCCGTCTTCCTGCCACTCCCGCCGAAGGCCAAGCGTTGACCAAGCCCCGGGTTGTCGTCGCAGGGCTGGGTGACAGCGGCCTGTTGACAGCGATCAACCTGGCGAGAGATGCCGATGTCGTCGGCATCTCGACCAAGCCGGGCATGGTGAGCAGTCAGGAGCTGGGGATGCGCCTGGCACGTCCTGACGAATGGCAGCGCCAGTACCGCTTCCCGTTCGACCGCTTCAAGAAGCTCGACCCGGCGCGAACCATCCACGGCACCGTCACGGATCTCGACCTCGATCGCCGCGCTGTCACCGTCAAGGATGCCGATGGTGAGACCCGGGTTGAGGCATACGACGTGCTCGTCATCGCAACCGGCGTGACCAACGGGTTCTGGCGCCGACCCGACGTGCAGACTCCAGAGGACGTCGACGGCGTGCTTCGTACGGCACACGAGACTCTTGCGGCGTCCAGCTCGATTGCTGTCGTCGGTGGCGGCGCCGCAGCAGTCAGCAGCGCCGCCAACCTGGCGCTGGCATGGCCCGACAAGCAGGTCGAGCTGTTCTTCCCCGGCGAAGCCGCGCTCCCTCAGCACCACCGGGACGTGTGGAAGGCCGTGAGCTCCCTGCTCCGCGAGCGCGGCGTCGGCATCAATCCCGGCCACCGCGCCGCCATCCCAGCTGGGTTCGACTGCGACGAGATCACCCACGATCCGATCGAGTGGAGCACCGGCCAGCCTCCGACGTCCGCCGAGGCGGTTGTCTGGGCGATTGGACGCGTGCGGCCCAACTCCGACTGGCTCCCGCGCGAGCTGCTCGACGATGACGGCTTCGTACGCGTCAACGCCGACCTCCAGGTTCCCCATCACCCCGAGGTGTTCGCGATCGGTGACATCGCCGCCACCGACCCGCTGCGGACGTCGGCACGCAACCGCGCCGACAAGATCCTCGGACAGAACATCCGGGCACATCTCGCGGGCCGGGCGCTGAAGCCCTACAAGCCACCGCGACGCCGCTGGGGTTCTGTGCTCGGGACACAGCCGAACGGGCTGACCGTCTATGCCCCCAACGGCAAGGGATTCCGCTTCCCCACCTGGTCCAACAACGCCCTGCTCCAACCCCTCATCGTCAAACGCGGCATCTACCGCGGCATCAGAAGCACACCCTCGAAGGAGAAAACATGATCACCTCGGACGCCATCATCTGGAACGCCCCCAACGACCCGCACCCGGCGCGTGAGGCATCGCAGCGCTCCTACTCCGCGGTCGCCAAGGGCGACCTTGCCGAGTGGCTCACGGTGTATGCCGAAGATGCCGTGCTCGAGGATCCGGTCGGTCCGTCGATGTTCGACCCAGAGGGCAAGGGCCACCACGGGCACGCCGGCATCTCGGCGTTCTGGGAGCTCGCGATCGCCTCGATCGACACGTTCGAGTTCCTGATCACCGACTCGTTCGCGAACCCCGGAAGCAACACCTGCGCCAACATCGGCAGCATCAAGACTTCGTTCGCGGACGGCTCGCACACCACGACCGACCTGATCATGGTCTACGTCATCAACGACGAAGGCCGCGTTGCGTCGATGAAGGCGTTCTGGGAACCCGACCGCACCATGGCGAGCTTCACCTCGGCCTAAACGTCAGCCACTACCTCGGTGGTTGAGTAGGAGGCCGCCCGCTGGGGGTACCTCCCACGAGCGCAGCGAGTAGGGGGCCCGACGTATCGAAACCCCGTGAGTTCGAAGTCTCGCGCGAGCCACGGATCTCACCGGGTTTCGATACGCCCTCGTTCCGCCCCTTCGCTCGCTGCGCTCGCTGGGGGAACCCCCAGTGCTACTCAACCACCGAGCGGCCAACTTCGAGGCCACCCCTTGCAGGCAAAACTAGAACGTGTTTCACTTTCTCCCGTGACTGAACTAGGAACGCTTCACGCCCCGCTCAAAGTCGAATTCGACTACACCCGTTCCCTCGGCCCCACGCTCTCTGGATTCATGACCGGCCTCAAGCGCCGTCAGATCCTCGGCGGCGTGCTGTCCGACGGAACCGTTGCAGTCCCGCCGCCCGAGTACGACGGCACGACATTCGACCCGATCACCGAGCTCCGGCCGGTCGCCGATGTCGGCGTCGTCCAGAGCTGGGCCTGGGTCCCCGAGCCCGTACCCGGTCAGCCCCTCGACAAGCCGTTCGCGTTCGCGCAGATCGTGCTCGACGGCGCTGACCGCCCGATGCTGCACGCCGTCGCGGTCGACTCCCCGGCCGACATCCAGACCGGCATGCGCGTGCGCGCCGTCTGGGCAGACGAGACCACAGGCGTCATCACCGACATCCGCTGGTTCGAGCCGGAGGGCGACGGAGCCGCGACGGTTCCCGGGCCTGAGGGCGAAGCGGTCGATGGCATCATCGCTCCGGTCAAGCTCGCGTATGACTACGCGGCCTCGCCTGAGGAGTCGAAGTTCTTCCGCGGTCTCGCCGACGGCAAGCTCATCGGACAGCGCTGCCCGGTCTGCGAGAAGGTCTACGTACCCCCGCGCGGCGCCTGCCCCGTAGACGGCGTGCCGACCACCGACGAGGTCGAGGTCGCCGACCACGGGACCGTCACCACGTTCTGCATCGTCAACGTGCCGTTCACCGGCCAGCAGATCCCGATCCCCTACGTCTCGGCCTACGTGCTGCTCGACGGCGCCGACATCGCGTTCCTGCACCTCATCCTCGGCATCGAAGCCGCGGACGTACGCATGGGCCTGCGGGTCAAGGCTGTCTGGAAGCCTCGCGACGAGTGGGGCACCACGATCGCCAACATCAGCCACTTCGAGCCGACGGGTGAGCCCGACGCCGACTACGAGACATACAAGGTGCACCTGTGAGTGAGCGTCAGCGAACGAACCATCAAGCAGCAATCATGCCGGTGCGTCCGTACCGTGCCTTTCCTACGGACGTGACGGCATGACCAGGGACGTAGCGATCGTTGGGTTCGCCCAGCGACAGATGAAGGAATTCGACGGCTCCCCCACCTGCGTGGAGCTGCTCGTGCCGATCTTCCAGGAGCTCTGGGAGGAGACAGGTTGGACCAAGTCCGACATCGGCTTCTGGTGCTCCGGCTCGAGCGACTACCTCGCCGGGCGCGCGTTCTCGTTCGTGTCGGCTGTCGACGCGATCGGTGCACTGCCGCCCGTCATGGAGTCGCACGTCGAGATGGACGCCGCTTGGGCGCTGTATGAAGCCTGGGTCAAGATCCAGACCGGACTGGTCGACTCCGCGCTCGTCTACGGCTTCGGCAAGTCCAGCGCCGGCCAGCTGCGACGCGTGATGTCGCTGCAGATGGACCCGTACACGATGACGCCGCTCTGGGCCGACGCCGTCTCGGTCGCCGCGATCCAGGCTCGTTCGGGTCTCGAGAGCGGCGCATTCGACGAAACGCAGATGGCCGAGGTCGTCGCACGCTCGATGACGGACGCTGCTGGCAACGACTGTGCGATCCGCAAGGGCGCCACGACGGCTGACGACGTGCTCGCACAGCCGTTGTACGCCGACCCGCTCCGCCGTTGGGACTGCGCGCCGGTCTCCGACGGTGCAGCCGCGATGATCATCACCGCCGCTGATGCTCCGGGCTTCGACAAGCTCAAGGGCAACAAAGCCTGGATCACCGGCTTCGAGCACCGCGTCGAGCCCGGCGCCCTCAACAGCCGCGACCTCAAGGTCTCCGAGAGCACCAAGTCCGCCGGCGCCGCTGCCGGAGTCGAGGGCATCGATCTCGCCGAGCTGCACGCACCGTTCTCGCACCAGGAGCTGATCCTCAAGGACGCCCTGGGCATCGGTGACGACGTACGCATCAACCCCTCGGGTGGAGCTCTCACCGCCAACCCGATGTTCACCGCCGGACTCAACCGCATCGGCGAAGCCGCCCGGGAAGTGTGGGCTGGAAACTCCCAGCGCGCTCTCGCCCACGCAACCTCAGGACCTGCCTTGCAACAGAACCTCGTACTCACGATGGAGGCCCGCGCATGACGCACAAGCTTGCAGCCGTCATCGGTGTCGGCCAGACCCATCACCGCGCAAAGCGAAGCGACGTGTCCATGGCCGGACTCCTGCGTGAGGCCATCGACCGTGCCATGACCGACGCGCAGGTGACGTTCAACGACATCGACGCGATCGTCATCGGCAAGGCGCCCGACCTGTTCGAGGGCGTCATGATGCCCGAGCTCTACCTCGCCGAGGCGCTAGGAGCGCCGGGCAAGCCGCTGCTCCGCGTTCACACCGCTGGCTCGGTCGGCGGCTCGACTGCGATTGTCGCAGCCTCGCTGGTCGAGGCCGGCATCCACGAGCGCGTGCTCACGGTCGCCTTCGAGAAGCAGTCGGAGTCCAACGCGATGTGGGCGCTCTCCGTGCCTGTCCCCTTCATCATGCCGGTGCACGCCGGTGCAGGCGGATACTTCGCTCCGCACGTTCGCTCGTACATCCGCCGCTCCGGAGCCCCCACGCACATCGGGGCGATCGTGGCCGCCAAGGATCGTCAGAACGCGCTCAAGAACCCGTACGCGCACCTGCAGAACCCCGACACCACGGTCGAGTCGGTGCTGGCGTCGCAGATGCTGTGGGACCCGATCCGGTATGACGAGACCTGCCCGTCGTCCGACGGCGCCATCGCGCTCGTCATCGCGTCGGAAGACGCAGTGGCGAAGTCGGACATCAAGAACCCTGCGTGGATCCACGGCACCCAGATGCGCAGTGAGCCCACCACGGCTGCCGAGCGCGACCAGGTCAACCCGCTCGCCGGACGCGACGCCTCGGCTGCGCTCTGGAAGCAGGCTGGCATCACGTCGCCGATCGATGAGATCGATTGCGCCGAGATCTACGTACCGTTCTCCTGGTTCGAGCCGATGTGGCTCGAGAACCTCGGCTTTGCCGAGCCGGGCGACGGCTGGAAGCTCACCGAGGCTGGCGAGACCCGCATCGAGGGCAAGATCCCGGTCAACATGAGCGGCGGCGTTCTGTCGTCCAACCCGATTGGCGCCAGCGGCATGCTGCGCTTCGGCGAGGCAGCGCTTCAGGTCATGGGCGAGGCGGGCGAGCACCAGGTCGAAGGCGCCAAGAAGGCGCTCGGACACGCGTACGGCGGAGGCTCACAGTTCTTCGCGATGTGGGTCGTCGGCGCAGACAAGCCAAGCCACTAATTTCATGTTCGCTGGTTGAGTAGGAGGCCGCCCGCGGCCGACGTATCGAAACCCCGTGAGACCGAATGCTCCGCCGAGCCTCTCGACCCACGTGGTTTCGATACGGCCTCGTCCCGCCCCCTCGCTCGCTGCGCTCGCTGGGGGGACCCCCAGGCCTACTCAACCACCGAGACATCAAAAGGCCGGCCCACCCTCTCGGGTTGGCCGGCCGTTCTACGGGCTGCAGGTCAGACGTACTTGACCCGGAGCTCCTTGATGCCGTTGATCCAGCCGTGGCGCAGGCGGCGCGGCTCGGCCAGCTTGGTGATGTCGGGGATCAGGTCCGCGATCGTGTTGAACATGATCTCGACCTCGAGGCGAGCCAGGTTGGCACCGATGCAGAAGTGCGCGCCGTGGCCACCGAAGGCCAGGTGCGGGTTGGGGTCACGCATAATGTTGAACTCTTCGGGGTTCTCGAAGACATCTGCGTCGTGGTTGGCGCTGGCGTAGAACAGACCAACGCGCTGGCCCTTCTTGACCATGACGTCACCGACCTGCAGGTCCTTCAACGCTGTGCGCTGGAAGGACGTGACCGGGGTGGCGATGCGGATGATCTCGTCGATCGCCGACTTCGGACGCTCCTTCTTGTAGAGCTCCCACTGGTCCGGGTTCTCGAAGAACGCGTTCATACCGTGAGTGATGGCGTTGCGAGTGGTCTCGTTGCCGGCAACGGCGAGGATGATCGTGAAGTAGCCGAACTCGTCCGAGGCCATTCCTTCGCCGTCTTCACCAGCGGTGACGAGCTTGGTGACGATGTCGTCCTGAGGATCAGCCTTGCGCTCCTCGGCGAGGGCCATGAAGTAGCTGAGGATCTCGATGCTCGCGGCCTCAGGATCGGAGTTGTACTCCGGATCGTCGTACGCCAGCATCTGGTTGGACCATTCGAAGAGCTTCTTGCGGTCATCGAACGGGACGCCCAGAAGGTTGGCGATGGCCACGAGCGGCAGCTCTGCAGCGAGCTCCTCGACGAAGTCACCCTCGCCGCGCTCCATGGCTTCCTTGACGATCTCGATGGCGTGTTCCTTGAGACCTTCACGCAGGCCCTCGATCGCGCGCGGGGTGAAGCCTCGGCTGATGATCGAGCGGGTTGCGGTGTGGACCGGCGGATCCTGGTTGATGAGCATGACGCTCTGCAGCTCAACCTGGTCGCGCGTCATGTCAGGAGCGAAGCGGATGATCGCGCCGTTCTCACTGGTGACGAAGTCGTTGCTCTTGGAGACGGCGGAGACGTCTGCGTGCTTGCTGATGGCCCAGTAGCCCGTGCCACCCTCCATGCCGGCGCGCGACTCTTCGGGCTGTTCGATCCAGAAAACTGGAGCGGTCTTGCGCAGCTCGAGGAACTCTGCGTGCGGGACGCCCGCCTCGTTGAGGATTGGATCCGTCGGGTCAAAACCCTCGGGGATGGCGGGTGCGGCGTCCAGCGTTGTCACTTGAAGCTCCTAGTCGGTTTCTGCAACACGTTCTAGTTCTGAGTCTATCCTGACACGGGTTCGGACAAATCGGTAGGCTTGTGCAAGACGAGAACGTGTTCTAGTTTTAGCCTATGGGCACCCCTGTGATCGTTGATGCCGTCCGCACGCCACAAGGCAAGAAGAATGGCGTACTAGCTGGACTCCACCCCGCCGTTCTTCTCGGCATGACGCAGTCCGAGGTCATCTCTCGCGCTGGGATCGACGCCAACATCGTTGATCAAGTTATTGGAGGCAACGTCACCGCCGCCGGTGAGCAGTCCAACAACATGGTGCGCCGCGCCTGGATGCACGCTGGACTCCCCAATGCCACTGCTTCGACGCAGATCGATGCTCAGTGCTCGTCTGCTCAGCAGGCCACCCACCTGATCCACGCCATGATCGGCGCCGGTCTCATCAAGGCCGGCATTGCCTGTGGAGTCGAATCGATGTCCCGCGTCGGACTGGGCGCCAACGTCCCGCCCGGCACTGGCGATCCCCGCCCTGACGACTGGTCGATCGACCTGCCCAACCAGTTCGAGGGCGCAGACCGCATCGTTCGCGACCGTGGCTTCTCGCGGGATGAGGTTGACGCATTCGGTCTCTGGTCGCAGGAGAAGGCCAAGGCTGCTCGCGACGCCGGCCACTTCGGCCGCGAGATCTTCGCCATCAAGGCACCCGTGCTCGACGAAGAGGGCAAGCCCACGGGCGACACCCAGATCGTCGACTACGACCAGGGCATCCGCGAGACCTCGCTCGAGAAGCTCGCCACCCTCAAGTCGGTGCTGCCCGACGGTACGCACACCGCAGGCACGTCCTCGCAGATCTCCGACGGCGCATCCGCCCTGCTGCTCATGGACTCCGACCTCGCCGAGTCGCTCGGACTCAAGCCACGCGCTCGCATCATCACGTCCTGCCTGGTCGGTGCCGACCCTTACTACCACCTCGATGGACCCGTACAGGCGACGGAGCGAGTGCTCAAGGACAGCGGGATGTCCATCGAAGACATCGACATCTGCGAGGTCAACGAGGCGTTCGCAGGCGTCGTCATGTCGTGGGCCAAGGTGCACTCCGTGCCCGAGGACAAGATCAACGTGAACGGTGGCGCCATCGCACTCGGACACCCTGTCGGCTCGACCGGCACCCGGTTGCTGACCACTGCGCTGCACGAGCTCGAGCGCCGCGATGCCAGTACCGCCCTCATCTCGATGTGTGCCGGAGGGGCGCAGGCATCGGGCACCATCATCGAACGAATCTGACAGAAAGCCGCACAATGACCAAGAACACTGCTCGTTCGAGCACTGGACGCGACGAAGCTGACTACGTCGTCGTCGGTGCCGGCAGCGCCGGATCCGCCGTTGCATCACGTCTCGCCGCTTCCGGCGCATCCGTGATCCTGCTCGAGGCGGGCAAGAAGGACTCCTCGATGCTGGTCACCAAGCCCGGCATGATCGGCCCGATGCACGCCGAGCCCAAGATCAAGAAGACGGTCGACTGGGGCTACTACACAACGCCCCAGAAGCACATGAACAACCGCGTCATCCCGCAGACCCGTGGCAAGGTGCTCGGCGGCTCGAGTTCGGTCAACGGCCTGCTCTGGGTACGCGGCAACCGCGCCAACTACGACTCCTGGGCAGCTGAGGGCAACACCGGCTGGGACGCCGACTCGGTCAACCAGACCTACAAGCGCGTCGAGGACTTCGAGGACGGCGAGAACGAGTACCGCGGTGCAGGCGGACCCATCAAGGTCCAGCGCCACACCCAGCGCACCGAAGCGGCGCTGCAGTTCGAACAGGCCGCTGCCGACACCCTCGGCGTCAAGATCCTTCAGGACTACAACGCCGCCGAGCAGGAGGGCGTGAGTCACTTCCAGCAGAGCGCCGACAAGGGCAAGCGCTACTCCTCGTCGCGCGGCTACATCACCAACGCCGCCCCCGCGACCCTCGAGGTCCTGACTGAGGTCCACGCGCAGAAGGTCGTGATCGAGAACGGCCGGGCAACCGGCGTCGAGATCCTCGACAAGAAGGGCAACCGTCAGACGATCCGCGCCGGCAAGGAAGTCATCCTCTCGGCTGGATTCGTCGGTTCCGCCCAGCTGCTGATGCTCTCGGGTGTCGGTCCTGCCGACCACCTCAAGGAGCACGGCATCGAGGTCAAGGCCGACCTCCCCGTCGGCGAGAACCTGCACGACCACCTGTTCGTCCCGACGACGTGGATCATGCCCAACGCCAAGCACAAGGGGAAGGCGTCCTACTTCGCCCGGGGCCTCGCCAAGGAGCTCACTGTCGGTGGGTCGTTCCTCGAGAACTCCGTGTTCGAGACGGTGGCCTTCGTACGTACGTCGCTCGCCACCGACGTTCCCGACCTCCAGCTGCACGTGCTGCCCTGGGCCTACCCGTCGCCCAACCAGGACGCGCCGGTTCGTCACCAGGTCGATCCGCGCAAGGCGATCACCGTCATGTCGACGCTGATCTACCCGCGCAGCCGCGGCACGATCCGTCTCGCATCAGCCGATGCCGCCACGGCACCGCTGATCGACATGAACTACCTCGCCGAGCCCGGCGACCAGCAGGTGCTGGCCGAGGGTGTCGAGATCATCCGCGAGATCATGAAGTCGGCCGCGTTTGCCGGCAACGTCAAGGCCGAGCTGCACCCGGGCCCGGAGTACGACACGGCGAACATGAAGGCCGAGGTCCTCAACCGGGCCACGACGGTCTATCACGGTGTCGGCACCTGCCGGATGGGCACCGATGACCGCGCGGTCGTCGGCCCAGACCTCAAGGTCCGCGGCATCGAGGGCTTGCGCGTCGCGGATGCGTCGATCATGCCGTCGATCATCGGAGGCAACACGAACGCACCTTCGATCATGATCGGCGACAAGGCCGCCGACCTGGTGCTCGGCTCATGAGCGTCCATCGGCCGGCCAGCCTGACAACGGCATTCCTCGACGGACTCGTCAAGCGCGTACCCGGCAGCACCGGCAACACGTGGAAGCTGACCGAGGTCTACACCGGCGATCTGTTGGTCGAGCTGCCTCAGTCGTCCGAGAAGGACGTCGAGCAGGCGTTCGATGCGGCCCGCGCTGCGCAGCAGATCTGGGGCTCGTGGTCGGTCAAGAAGCGACTCGGTGTGATGAAGAAGTTCCACCGTCTCGTGATCGACCACCAGATGCTCGTCACCGATCTGATCCAAGCCGAGAGTGGCAAGAACCGCCGCATGGCCTTCGAGGAGACCTGCGACATCCCGATGGGCACCAGCCACTACATCAAGCGGGCTCCCAAGCTGCTCAAGGACCGCAAGCATGCCGGACCGGTCCCGTTCATCTCGAGCTCGACCGAGGTACGTCGTCCCAAGGGTGTCGTCGCGATCATCGCCCCCTGGAACTTCCCGTTCGCGACCGGCGTCTCCGACACGATCCCGGCACTGATCGCCGGCAACGGCGTCGTGCTCAAGCCTGACAACAAGACGGCGCTGTCCCCGCTGCTCGGCGTACAACTGCTGGAGGAAGCGGGCCTCCCGGCAGGGCTCGTCCAGGTCGTCTGCGGTGAGGGACCTGACGTCGGTGGGCCGATGCTGGCCAATGCCGACTACGTCATGTTCACCGGTTCGACCGCCACCGGCCGGCTCATCGGTGAGCTCGCCGGCAAGAACCTCATCGGCGCCTGCCTCGAGCTTGGCGGCAAGAACCCCATGCTCGTGCTCGAGGACGCCAACGTCGACGAAGCCGTGGAGGCCGCCATCTTCGGCGCCTTCGGCAACTCCGGCCAGATCTGCATGCACATCGAGCGTCTCTACATCCACGACTCGATCTACGACGAGTTCCGTGACAAGTTCGTCGCTGCGACAAAGGCCATGAACGTCAGCGCTGCGTACGACTTCCTGCCCGACATGGGCTCACTCGTGTCGGTCGATCAGAAGGATCGCATCGCCTCCCACGTCGAGGACGCCAAGTCCAAGGGCGCGAAGATCCTCACCGGCGGCAACGCCCGTCCCGACCTCGGCCCTGCCTTCTTTGAGCCGACGATTCTCGAGGGTGTCACCAAGGACATGCTCGCTGGAGAGACCGAGACGTTCGGGCCTGTCGTCGGTCTCTACCGCTACGCGACCGAGGACGAGGGCGTCGCGCTTGCCAACGACACCGACTACGGCCTCAACGCCTCGGTCTGGGGCAAGGACATCGACCACGCGGCACAGGTCGCCCGCCGTATTGACTCGGGCAACGTCAACGTCAACGACATCCTCGCCACGGCCTACGCCTCGAAGGGCACCCCCTCCGGTGGCCTGAAGCAGTCCGGTGTCGGTGCACGTCACGGTGACCAGGGTCTGCTCAAGTACACCGATGCGCAGAACATCGCGGTGCTCAAGAAGCAGATCATGGGTCCTCAGGGCAAGCAGACGTACGACGCCTACGCCAAGCAGACGCAGACGTCGCTCAAGCTGATGCGCAAGACCCGCCTGCGTTAATGACATGAGTGCTGACATGATCCGCACGGCCGTGTGGGGAACGGGCAACGTCGGGCGCGCGTCCATTCGCGCGGTCGACGCACACCCCGATCTCGATCTGACGGCGGTGATCGTGCACAACCCCGAGAAGGTCGGCAAGGACGCGGGCGATCTCTCCGATGTCGGCAGGACACTGGGCGTTGCTGCAACTGACGACATCGACGGCACCCTCGCTGGCATCGATGCGCTCGTCTATGCGGCATCAGGCGAGATCAGGCCCGAGGAGGCGCTCGCCGACATCAACAAGGCGATTGCCCTCGGCATCGTCGTCGTCACGCCGTCAATTTACGGGATGTACGACCCCGACTCAGCTCCCGCGGAGTTCCGCGACCCGATCCACGCGGCGATCAAGGAGGGCGGCGGTTCGCTGTTCGTCTCCGGTATCGACCCGGGCTGGGGCAACGACATCCTCCCGGTGCTGATCAGCGGTCTGGCCTCGACGATCGACCAGATCCGGTGTCAGGAGATCTTCGACTACACGACGTACGACCAGCAGGACTCCGTACGCTTCCTGATCGGCATGGGCGAACCGATGGACTACGAGCCGCCGATGGTGGCTCCGACGATCCCGTCGATGGTCTGGGGCGGTCAGGTGCGGCTCATCGCCAAAGCTCTCGGCGTTGAGATCGACGAGATCACCGAGCACGTCGAACGCCGCGCCCTCGAGGAGACCGTCGAGAACGCCGCGATGGGCGCCTTCGAGAAGGGCACCCAAGGCGCGCTTCGCTTCGAGGTGCAGGGCGTCATCGACGGCGAGGTCAAGATCATCGTCGAGCACGTCACCCGCATTCACCCTGACTGCGCGCCGGATTGGCCATCACCGCCCGACGGCGGTGATGGCGCTCACCGCGTCATCATCGAAGGTCGCCCGCGCATCGAGGTCAACGTCGAAGCCACTGACGAGGGCGGCAACCGGGCTGCAGGCGGCAACGCCACAGCCGTCGGCCGCATCGTCAACTCGATCCCCTGGCTCAAGGACAACGAGCCAGGCCTGTACGACGCACTCCAGGTTCCGCTCATCCCAGGCGTAGGCAAGCTCTCAAGGACGGTCAAAGCATGATCATCGACGTACCCGAAGGCAAAGACCCCATCAACTACGTGTGGGGCGAAATGGTCCCAGGGATCGGCGGCGCAGCGGCAACGATGGCGCTGAAGGTCTACTCCGACTCGACGCTGGGCCTCCGCGAGTTCGAGGCGGCGCGCCTGCGCATCGCGCAGATCAACGGCTGCCTTTTCTGTCAGGACTGGCGCACCGAGCGCGACGGCGAAACGGTCGAGGACACCTTCGACGAGGCTGTCCAGAACTGGCGCACCACGGACGCGTTCGACGAACGTACGCGCCTGGCCGCCGAGTACGCCGAGCTGTACGCATCGGACCACCACAGCATCGACCACCTGTTCTGGAAGCGGATGCTCGCCGAGTACGACCAGCGCGAGGTCGTCGAGCTCAGCATGTGCATCGGCTCGTGGCTGTCGTTCGGACGTCTGAACCGAATCCTCGGACTCGACACCGCCTGTGTCCTGCCGTCACACGTCGTATGACGACGCGCGTCGCGGTGTGGTCCACGGGCACGCTCGGCCGTCACGCGATAGCTGGCATCGATCGCAACCCTGACCTCGAGCTGGTCGGCGTGTGGGTCAGCAACCCCGACAAGGACGGCAAGGACGCCGGGCAACTTGCCGATCTCGGGCGGGACCTTGGCGTCATTGCCAGCACCGATCGCGACACCGTGCTCGCCGCCAGGCCCGACTGCATCGTGCACTGCGCGATGACCGACGACCGGGTCCTGGAGGCGTACGAAGACCTCGTCGCCTTCCTCGAAGCTGGCATCAACGTCGTCAGCAGCGGGCCCGTCATCCTCCTGTTCCCGAACCCGAGCCTGCCCGACATGTTCTGGGATCGCATCGAGGAGGCCGGCCGCAAGGGCAACGCCAGCCTGCACGTCAACGGCATCGACCCGGGCTGGGCCAATGACCTGCTGCCGCTGCAGTTCCTGTCGCTCAGCCAGCGCATCGACCAGGTGCGCATCATGGAGATCGCCGACTACTCGACATACGACCAAGCCGTCTCGATGGGAGACATCTTCGGATTCGGCAGGCCCATCGAAGAAATCGCGCCGCTGTGGCAGCCCGGCATCCTGTCGATGGCATGGGGCCCCGTCGTACGCCAGATGGCTGCTGGACTCGGCGTCACCCTCGACGAACCACTGGTCGAGAATGTCGATCGTCGCGCTGCCGAGAGCGACCTATCCACGGTCTGCGTCGACATCCCGACCGGCACGATGGCGGCTGTCCGGTTCGAGGTGATCGGCATGGTCGACGGCGAGCCGCGCATCGTCGTCGAGCACGTCACTCGTACCCATCCTGACCAAGCGCCGGAATGGCCCAAGCCGCTGGAGGGCGACGGCTCATACCGCCTCATCGTCACGGGCGAGCCGATGATGAACGTCGAGTTCACCCATCACGGCGAGAACGGCGACCACAACACGAGCGGCATGATCATCACGGCCCAGCGCCTGGTGAATGCCGTCCCGGCTGTCGTTGCCGCAGAGCCCGGGCTGGTCACGGCGCTGGATCTGCCGCTGGTGACTGGGCGCGGAATCGTGGGCGTATGACGTTTGAGGGCCGCAGCATCCTGGTGACGGGAGCGTCGTCGGGACTTGGCGCTGCCGCCGTACGTCGCTTCGCCGCCGGTGGCGGGCTGGTCTACGCCGCGTCGCGCGACCAGGAGAGGCTCGCCGAGGTCGCTGCCTCCTGCGCTGACCTCCCGGGCGAGGTGCGGTTCGGACCTCTCGATGTGGCATCGCCTGCCGACTGTCGGGCTGCGGTCGCTGCTGCTGTCGACGCGTACGGGGGCCTCGACGTGCTGGTCAACGACGCGGGCCGACACGACTTCCGGGTGACCACTGACGTCACCGAGGACGAGTGGGACTCGGACATCGCCCTGAACCTCAGCGGTGCGTTCTATCTCTGCCAGACCGCGATCCCGCACCTTCTCGAGACGTCCGGCAACATCGTGAACGTCGCGTCAGTCGCTGGCGTGATGGGCGAGGCGTACTCCGCTGCGTACACGGCCGCCAAGCACGGCATCGTGGGCCTCACCAAGGCGTTGGCGATCGAGTACCTGTCGTCGCCGCTGCGGGTGAACTGCGTGTGCCCGGGCGGGATGGACACCCCTCAGGTGGCGACCATCAACGTCCCCGACGGTGCGGACTGGGAGCTCATCATGCGCGTGGCTGCGAAGCGAGGACTGATGACGGCCGACAGCGTCGCCGCAGTCATCGCCTTCCTGGCCTCGGACGACGCCTCGTCAGTCCACGGCAGCATCCAGCTGGTCGACCAAGGTCACCTCGCCGGCTGATCAGGACTCGGTCAGCAGGAACACCTTGATGAGCCGGTCGGTACGTCGCGCGTACCTCGCAAAGTTCGGCCACGTCTTGACCATGTGTGCCCAAGCGGCTGTCCGATCGTCGTCCTCGAGTGGACGCACGTGCATCGTCATATCGCGGCGCCGAAACCTCACCCCGACCTCCTCGGCTGCCTCGATGTTTTTGACCCAGATCGGTTGTTTGTCGCTGCCGAAGTTCGACCCGGCGATCAGGATCTCCTCACCGTAGGGAACGCACAGCAGCGGGATGGTTCGCGGCGTCCCGGTCTTGCGACCCTGCACGGTGAGCATGAGATTGGGGAGGCCGGCGACGTTGAGGATCGTGACGCGGCCTCGGGTCAGCCGTTGCAGCAGCTTGTCGATCCACATGATCTGCGGCAGGAAGCGCGGCAGCCACGGGATCGCCCCGATCCGCACGGCGAGGGGAGTGAGCAGACCCATCCAGAGAGCGTACGGCGAACGGCCGGAACGCGCGCCCCTAGCTGGCGCCGTACACCGGTTCCGGTGCGTTGCCTTCGGCGATGAGATCACGCAGGGCGGAGCCGACCTCGGCGGTTTCCCAACGGCGACCGATGTCCCGCTTGGGCCCGTGGATCCAGCCCTGCTCGACACAGATCTGGCCACCGTCGATCTCGATCACGCGCCCGGTCACATCGCCCGCTTCGACCGAGGCGAGCCACGCGACAACCGGTGAGTTGTCTTCCGGCTTCGCCATCTCCGAGGTGTCGAACGCGCCCTCGGTCATGCGGGTCTGCGCGACCGGAGCGATCGCGTTGACGGTGACGCCGTAGCGACCCATCTCGGCAGCGGCGACCAGCGTCATACCGGCGATGCCGGCCTTGGCGGCGGAGTATGTCGTCTGGCCAATCGAGCCCTGGAGCCCAGCACCGGACGAGGTGTTGATGACGCGGGCATCGCGCTGACGCCCTTCCTTGGCCTCGGCGCGCCAATAGGCACCCGCGTGACGCAGCGGCGCGAAGTGTCCCTTGAGGTGCACCCGGATGACCGCGTCCCACTCGTCCTCGGAGGTGTTGACGAGCATGCGGTCGCGCACGAAGCCAGCGTTGTTGACGAGGATGTCGAGCCCACCGAAGGTGTCGATCGCCTGACGCACCATCGCCTCGGCATCGGCGAAGTCCGCGACATCAGCGCCATTGGCAACAGCATCACCGCCGAGTGCCTTGATTTCGGCAACCACCGAGTCTGCGGGCGACTCCTCGCGCTCACCAGCGAGCGAGACGCCGAAGTCGTTCACGACGACCTTTGCGCCCTGACGGGCCAGCTCGAGCGCGTGCGCACGGCCAATCCCTCGTCCAGCGCCGGTCACGATCGCGATACGGCCTTCGAGCAAGCTCATGGTTCTCCTTATGTTTGTTCAGGGGTGCCGTGGTTCAGACGTGGAGGAATACGGGGGGTTCGCCGCCGCCGTCGCAGCCGACGTTGGCGCCGCTGACGTATGACGCGAGGTCACTGGCGAGGAACACGGCGACGTTGCCGACCTCGTCGGGGCGAGCCATTCGGCCGAGCGGGATGGTGGCTTCGATCTTCGCGACTCGTTCATCGCCGCCGTAGTGGTCGTCGGTCTGCTCTGTGCGGCAGAGCCCGACGTCGATCGCGTTGACGCGGACCTTCGGCGCCCACTCCATCGCCAGGCTCTTGGTCAGCGAGTCGATGCCGGCCTTGGCTGCGGCATACGCAGCGATCGTGGGGGCAGCGCGGTTGGCGCTGATCGACGAGATGCTGATGATCGAGCCGCCGCTGCCCTGCTCCTGCATCACGCGGTTGGCGACCTGGGCGACCAAGAGCGGAGCGTTGAGGTTGAGGCCGATGATCTTGTCGTGGAACCGCGGCGAGGCCTCAGCCGCGAGCGCGGCCGGAGCGCCGCCGGCGTTGTTGACCAGTACGTCGAGGCGACCGTGCTCGGCCACGATGCCGTCGATCATCGCCTGCACAGACTCGGGGTCACGTACGTCGCACTGCACGTGCGTCGTGCCGGGGAACGGCTCGGCTTCAGAACGGGCGCAGGTGACCACCGTGGCACCGGCGAAGGCGAAGGTCTCGGTGATGCCCCGTCCGATGCCGCGCGATCCGCCGGTGACCAGAACCACCCGGCCGGTCAGGTCAATCGTGAGAGACATACTGATACAGTACCAAGCAAGTGCTTGGTTGTGTTCGAAAGGGTCTCCATGTCTGCAGTCACCAGTGAGCTACGCGACGACGGGATCCTCGTCGTCACGATGGCCCAGCCGCCGGTCAACGCCCTCAGCGTGCAGGGCTGGTTCGACGTGGCCGAGGCGCTGAACGCCGTGGCAGCCAACCCCGCCGTCAAGGTCGTGGTCCTCCGCGCCGAGGGCAAGGGCTTCAACGCCGGCGTCGACATCAAGGAAATGCAGAACACCACCGGCTTCGACGCCCTGATCGGCGCCAACAAGGGCTGCTTCGCCGCCTTCAAAGCCGTGTACGAGTGCGCCGTTCCTGTGATCGCTGCCGTGAACGGCTTCTGCGTCGGTGGTGGCGTCGGCCTGGTCGGCAATGCCGACATCGTGGTCGCCAGCGACGACGCGTACTTCGGCGTTCCCGAGGTCAACCAGGGCGCCCTCGGCGCTGCGACGCACATGGCGCGCCTCGTACCTCAACAGATGATGCGCTCGCTCTACTTCACCGCGGCGACGATCCCCGCCTCCGAGCTGCACAAGTTCGGCTCGATCTACCGACTGGTGCCCCGCAATGAGCTCGACGCCACCGCGCTGGCTGTCGCCGCCGAGATTGCGGCCAAGGACGGCCGCGTCATCCGCGCAGCCAAGGAGGCGCTGAACGGCATCGAGCCGGTCGACGTCAACCACAGCTACCGGTTCGAGCAGGGCTTCACCTTCGAGCTCAACCTGATGGGCGTTTCCGACGACCTCCGCGATGCCTTTGCCGGAACGGCCAAAGGACAGAGTGCGGGGACTGACAAGGCAAAGGGTACGAAGTGAGCAAGCCACGCGACAAGCAGATGACGATCGACGAGGTCGTCGCCCAGCTCTCCGACGGGATGACGATCGGAATCGGCGGATGGGGTCCCCGGCGGAAGCCGATGGCACTGGTCCGCGCGATCCTGCGCTCGGACCTCAAGGACCTGACCATCGTGAGCTGGGGCGGTGCCGACGTGGGCCTGCTCGCCCGTGCCGGCAAGATCCGCAAGGTCATCTACGCGTTCGTATCGCTCGACTCGATCCCCCTCGAGCCCAACTTCCAGCGCGCCCGCCAGAACGCCACCATCCCGGAGATCGTCGAGCTCGACGAGGGGATGTTCCAGACCGGCCTGTTCGCCGCCGCGCAGCGGCTTCCGTTCCTGCCGATGCGCGCCGGCCTCGGCTCGGACGTGTTGGTCAACAACACCTGGATCAAGACCGTCACCAGCCCGTACGCCGACGAGAACGGCGACGTCGAGGAGCTCACCGCGGTTCCCGCGCTGAAGCTCGACGTCGCACTCGTGCACATGAACCGCGCCGACGCGCATGGCAACGCGACCTACCTGGGACCGGATCCGTACTTCGACGACCTGTTCGTGCAGGCCGCCGACAAGGCGTTCCTCAGCTGCGAGCAGATCATCGACACCGCCGGGCTCACGGTCGACACCGCAGTCCAGCGGCTCCTGATCAGCCGGATGGCGGTCGACGGAGTCGTCGAGACGCCCAACGGCGCGCACTTCACGACCTGCACTCCCGACTACGAGCGTGACGAGAAGTTCCAGAAGGCTTATGCCACCGCGGCGGGTGGGTCCAACGAGGACTGGGCCGCATTCGAGGAGCGCTTCCTCTCTGGAGACGAAGCCGCCTACCAGGCAGCCGTTGCCACGCTTCACATTGAGCAGAGCGCCGCCGAGGAGGCAGCACAGTGACTGATTTCAACCCCGTGACAGAGTTCACTCGCGCTGAGGTCTGCGCCGCCGCCATCGCCGATGCGTTCGCCGAGGACGGCGAGATCTTCGCCAGCCCGATGGGCATGCTGCCGATGCTGGGTGTCCGGCTCGCCAAGCTCACCTCCAACCCTGACCTGGTCATCTCCGATGGTGAGTCGCTCTTCCTCGGCGGCACGCCGCCGCTGTTCGCGAAGGCCGACGTCGTCGAGGGTTGGATCCCGTTCCGTCGCGTGTTCGACGTCGTCGCCTACGGCAAGCGCCACGTGATGATGGGCGCGACCCAGGTCGACAAGCACGGCAACCAGAACATCTCGGCTATCGGCGACTTCGCCCAGCCGAAGCGCCAGCTGCTCGGTTCGCGCGGCGCCCCGGGCAACACCGTGAACAACCGGACCTCCTACTGGGTGCCGAAGCACGGTCCCCGGGTCTTCGTCGAGAACGTCGACATCGTCTCGGGCGTCGGTCCGACGCGTGCCAAGGCTGCTGGTCCTGGAGCGTCGAAGTACAACGACATCCACCGGATCGTCTCCAACCTGGGCGTCTTCGACGTCAAGGGCGAAGGCGATACCGTGCAGCTGCTCAGCGTGCACCCCGGTGTGAGTGTCGAGGACGTCGTTGCTGCCACAGGCTTCGAGCTCTCCATACCGGCGGACGTTCCGGTCACCCGGGAGCCCACCGAGACCGAGCTGATGATCATCCGCAACGTGCTAGACCCCAAGACGCTGCGCGACCGCGAAGTCCCGCCCGTCACGACGGAAGCCGCCCAGAAAGTTGAGAAACAGTGATCGACCAGCTGCTGAAGACTCCGCTCACCGAGCTGACCGGCGTGCGTCACCCGGTCGTGCAGACCGGTATGGGCTGGGTCGCTGGACCGAGCCTGGTCAGCGGCACCGCCAACGCCGGCGGCCTCGGCATCCTCGCCTCGGCCACGATGACCATCACGGAGCTCGAGCAGGCGATCATCGAGGTCAAGGAGCGCACCGACAAGCCGTTCGGCGTGAACCTCCGCGCCGATGCTGCTGACGCACCCGCCCGCTGCGAGCTGCTGATCGAGTGCGGCGTCAAGGTCGCCTCGTTCGCGCTCGCTCCCAAGCCTGAGCTGATCGCCAAGCTCAAGGAGCACGACATTGTCGTGATACCCAGCGTCGGACTTCCCAAGCACGCGGTGAAGGTTGCCTCCTGGGGTGCCGACGCCGTGATGATCCAGGGCGGCGAGGGCGGAGGGCATACCGGCTCCGTGCCGACCACGCTCCTGCTTCCGACCGTGCTCGACGCCGTCGACATCCCGGTCATTGCTGCCGGTGGCTTCTTCGACGGCCGCGGTCTGGCCGCTGCGCTCTCGTACGGCGCTGCGGGCGTTGGTATGGGTACGCGCTTCCTGCTCACGGCCGACAGCCGTGTCCCGGATGCGGTCAAGCAGCGCTACCTCGAAGCGACTGTCGACGACACGGTCGTCACCAAGAAGGTCGACGGTATGCCGCACCGCATGCTCCGCACGGAGCTCGTCGAGCAGGTCGAAGCCGGATCCGGTCTGCGTCGCATCGTCCCGACCGCCAAGCGCACGCTTGAGTTCAAGAAGATGGCGGGCATGTCGTGGAAGCAGCTCGCGATCGACGGGCGCTCGATGCGCAAGGAGCAGGGCCGTACGCTCGGCCAGCTCGCGCTCGCAGCCAACACCCCGATGATGCTCAAGGCAGGACTCGTCGAGGGCGACCCCACGGCTGGTGTTCTCGCGTCCGGACAGGTGGTCGGCGTGATCAATGACCTGCCGACCTGCGAAGAGCTGATCGACCGGGTCGTCACAGAGGCCGCGGCATCAATCAAGCGCGCCAACTCGTACCTCTGACTCAACACACTCGTTGGTCTGAGCAGAACGCGCTCTCATTGGAGTCTTCATGCGCCGATTGATCACCCTGGCAACAGTTGTCGTCGCCCTGGTTCTCGCCGGGTCACCCGCAACGGCTGCAACCACGCCGCTGCCCGTGCCGTACAACTTCCTGCCAGCCGCGATCCTCGGCGGCATGCCGGATGCCAACGCTCCCGGTACGAACGACTGGACGTGCAAGCCGTCGAAGGCGCATCCCCGTCCGGTGGTCCTGGTGCACGGTACTGGCGGTAACCAGAGCACCAATTGGCAGACGTACGGCCCACTGCTCAAGAACAACGGCTACTGCGTGTTCGCCCTGACGTACGGCGCACTGTCCGCGCCCTACCCGGTCAACGCGCTGGGTGGCATGGCGAGCATGCGCACCAGTGCCGTACAGCTCAAGAAGTTCGCCGATCGCGTACGGACGGCCACCGGCGCCGCCAAGGTCGACCTCATCGGGCACTCACAGGGAACCCTGATGCCGTCCTACTACCTGAAGTTCCTCGGCGGTGCTTCGAAGGTCCACAACTACATCTCGTTGGCTCCGCTGTGGCACGGCACTGAGTTCCTGCCGCCCCAGCTCGCCAATGCCCTGGGTATGAAGTCCTCGGCCGTCCCAGTCTGCGAGGCCTGCGGAGAGATGAACCCCGGCTCGTCATTCATCAATGAGATCCGCAAGGGCGGCGTCGCCGTGCCCGGTGTCCGCTACCTCAACATCATGACCAAGTACGACCAGCTGGTGCGGCCCTATACGAGCGGCAGCGAGGTTGGCATGACCAACATCGTTCTGCAAGACCGTTGCGCGATCGACTACTCAGAGCATTTCGAGATCGCGGCCGATCGCAACGCGACGCTGTACGTTCTCAACGCCCTCGACCCGGCGCACGCACGACCGATCGTCTGCACCCTGAGCCTGCCGTTCGTTGGAGGCGCCTAGCTGGCAGCAGCGATGGCCGCGAGCAGGTCATCGGCCATGTCGGCTCGACAGATGAGCAGATCGGGCAGGTACGGGTGGGCGGCGTTGTAGGTCAGCGTCGATCCGTCGACCCGCGAAGCGTGGAGACCACCGGCAAGAGCGACGCCGACGGGCGCTGCCGAGTCCCACTCCCACTGGCCACCGTCGTGAAGGTACGCGTCCGCGTCACCGCGGAGCACGGCCATCGCCTTGGCACCGGCCGAGCCCATCGGCTGCGAATCGGCGCCGAACGCCTCGACCACCGCTGCGCCCCAAGCCGGCGGGCGGCTGGCGCTCATCAGGAAGATCGGGGTCTCGCGCTCCACATTCGTCGCCTTGGACACGCCCGTCGAATAGACCGTCGACAGTGCGGGCTGCGCGACGGCGGCGGCGGTGATCTGCGATCCAGTCGCACCGCGCTCCCACAGGGCAACATGTACGGCCCAGTCGGTGCGCCCCTTCATCCCGTACTCACGCGTGCCGTCGACCGGATCGATGATCCAGACCCGATCCGCCGACAGGCGTGCGGCTGAGTCCCCCGACTCCTCGGACAGCACAGCGTCGTTCGGTCGTTCAGCTGCCAGGAGATCCAGCAGCAGCACGTTGGACTGGGCGTCGCCAGCCTTTCCGAGCTCCTTGCCGGTCAGCGACGAGGTGCGCTGCAGATCGAGTAGCAGCTCTCCCGCCTGCTCGGCGAGAGACGCCGCAAGCTCGGAGTCAGTCACAGCTCCATCCGATCGATGACCGCGGTCGCCAGTGCGTCGACGTCGCCATCGCTCGGGCGGAGCAGCAGGTCAGGCCGCTGCGGAGCTTCGTACGGTGCACTGACCCCGGTGAACTCCGGGATCTCACCCGCGCGGGCCTTGGCGTACAGGCCCTTCGGGTCGCGCGCCTCGCACTCATCTAGCGGTGTGTCCATGAAGATCTCGAGGAACGGCAGCCCGTCGGCCTCGTGGCCGGCGCGCGCTGCATCGCGGTGCTCGCGATAGGGACTGACCAGCGAGACGATCGCGACAACGCCGGCATCGGCCATGAGCTTGGCGACCTCCGCCACGCGGCGTACGTTCTCCTGTCGATCCTCGGGGCTGAAGCCCAGACCGGCGTTGAGCCCGTGGCGCAGGTTGTCGCCGTCAAGGATGTACGCGGGCTGACCAGACGCGACGAGTCGTCGCTCCACCTCGACCGCAACGCTCGACTTGCCCGAGCCCGAAAGGCCGGTGAACCAGAGCGTCATGCCCTGCGTCTTGCGATGCTCGCGCGTCACGGCGCCGCTGTGCCAGACGATGTTGGGCTCGCTCTGGGTCTCGCCCAGGATCATGCCCGCGGCGACGGTCCGGTTGGTCGCGTCATCGATCAGGATGAAGCCGCCGGTGTCGCGGTTGCGGCGATAGGGATCGAAGTGCAGCGGCTTCTGCGTGCGCAGACGTACGCGCCCGATCTCGTTCAGACCGAGGCTGGTGGCCTTCTCGTCACGGTGCAACGTGTTGATGTCGAGGCGGTACTCGAGGCTCTTGACGGCAGCCCGGGTCTCGCGGGTCGTGTGCAGGATCGTGTAGGTGGAGTCGGTGGACAGTGACAGATCGGTGTCCATCCAGGCGATCATCGCGTCGACGTCTTGCGAGGTCGTCGGCCGGTTGTTGGGACGGCACAGCATGTCGCCGCGGCTGATGTCGATGTTGTCGGCCAGCTCGATCGTGACGGCCTGACCGGTGAACGCCTCGTCCAGCTTGGTGCCGCCAGGGCCAAGGACATTCGTGACCGTCGTCGAGAAGCCCGACGGCAGCGCGACAACTTCGTCACCGGGGCGGAAGACGCCACCGGCGATCGTGCCGGCGTAGCCACGGAAGTCGTGGAAGTCGGCCTGCTGCGGACGGATGACGTACTGGACCGGCATACGCGTGTCGATGAGGTTGCGGTCGGAGGCGACGTGCAGACCCTCGAGGTGGTGCAGCAGCGCCGGTCCGTCGTGCCAAGGCATCGCAGCGCTGTGCGTGACGACGTTGTCGCCCGAGAGCGCCGACATCGGGATGAACGTCAGGTCAGCGACTTCGAGCTTCGTCGCGAACGCCGCGAACTCCTCACGGATCTCGTTGAACCGATCCTCGGAGAAGTCAACGAGGTCCATCTTGTTGATGCAGAGCACGACGTGAGGGATGCCGAGCAAGGTCGCGAGGAACGCGTGGCGACGCGACTGCTCGAGCACACCGTGACGGGCGTCGATCAGGATCAACGCGACGTCGGCGGTGGACGCTCCGGTGACCATGTTGCGCGTGTACTGAATGTGTCCAGGCGTGTCTGCGATGATGAACTTGCGCTTGGGCGTCGCGAAGTAGCGGTAGGCTACGTCGATCGTGATGCCCTGCTCGCGCTCGGCACGCAGACCGTCAGTGAGCAGCGCGAGGTCGGGGCCCTCGTGACCGCGAGCAGCGCTTGCCGTGGCGACAGCGCTCAGCTGGTCCTCGAAGATCGATTTGCCGTCGAACAGCAGCCGGCCGATGAGGGTCGACTTGCCGTCGTCCACGCTTCCAGCCGTGGCGATACGCAGAAGCTGCGACATCAGAAGTAGCCCTCTTTCTTGCGGTCTTCCATGCCAGCTTCAGAAATTCGGTCATCTGCTCGGGTGGCGCCACGTTCGGTGACACGTACGGCGGCGACCTCGTCGACGACTTGCTCACGCGTCACCGCCTCCGATTCGACGCAACCGGTGCAGGTGGCGTCACCGACGGTGCGGAAACGGACCATTGCCTCGAACGGCACTTCCCCGATCGTAGGCTCGATGAATCGGTTGACGGCGAGCAGCATGCCGTCACGCTCGACGACCGTGCGGGTCTGCGCGTAGTAGAGCTGCGGCAGATCGATCTGCTCACGCAGGATGTACTTCCAGATGTCCAGCTCAGTCCAGTTGGAGAGCGGGAAGACGCGCATGTTCTCGCCCTTGTGGTGGCGGCCGTTGTAGAGGCTCCACAGCTCAGGGCGCTGGTTCTTGGGGTCCCACTGACCGAACTCGTCTCGGAAGCTGAAGACGCGCTCCTTGGCGCGGGCCTTCTCCTCGTCGCGGCGAGCGCCGCCGAAGACAGCGCCGAACTGGTTCTCCTTGATGCCGCGCAGCAGCGAGATGGTCTGCAGCTTGTTGCGTGGTCCGAGCGGACCGCCGATCTCGGTGGCGCGGCCGGCATCGATGTCGTCCTGGACCGAAGCCACGATGAGACGGAGACCGAAGCGCTCGACCGTGTCGTCGCGAAACGTGATGACCTCGTCGAAGTTCTGTCCGGTGTCGATGTGCATGACCGGGAACGGAACGGGAGCGGGCCAGAACGCCTTGGTCGCCAGGTGCAGCATGACGACCGAGTCCTTGCCGCCCGAGAAGAGCAGCGCGGGGCGCTCGATGGTCGCAGCCACCTCACGGAAGATGTGGACCGCTTCGGCCTCGAGCTTGTCGAGGTCGGTGAGTTCGTACGTGGTGGTCACGAGTCAGCCTGCCTGGTCGATGCAATACCGGAAAAGTAGAACATGTTCTAGTTTTGCATCTTGTGGGCCTCGACCGCAAGCCCTTCTAGGGCTGAGTCGCAATGAGCTCTGACACCTGCTCCGCCACAGCACGACGTACGTCTTCGGGGTCAGCGCCCGTCGCTTCGCTCATGAACTTGCCGAAGATCAACCAGCCCAGCACGGACATGCCGGCGACCGAGGTCTGAACCGCGTCGTCCGGATGGCTGTCGAGCCACAGCCCTGAGAACAGCTCAGTCGTCGAAGCGGTGCCAGGCAGGGCAGCTTCGGGACTGTCGAGCACGGCATGGACGAGCGTGCGCCAGTACGACGGGCTCTCCGCCAGGAGGTCGAGAAGCTCGGCAACGACATCAGTCCCCGCCTCGCCGCTGGTCGGGAGCCCCGACTCAATGACGGCAGCGACGACGGCTTCGGCCTCGACGGCAAGCATCTGCTCCAGCACATCGGCCTTGGTGCCGAAATGGCGATGCACCAGCGCGTGGTTGATCCCGGCTCGCGCGGCGATATCGCGGACGGAGAATCCGTCGGGACCGCACTCGGCCACGAGAGCGCTGGTGGCAGACAACACTGCCGAACGGATCTGCTCGCGTCCCCGGGGCTTCGCCTCAACCGTCATCCGAGAAGTCTATACAGCCTTGTAACCGAACGGTTACAGTCTTCGGATGCGACGCGTACTCCCACTGCTCGCCGGAGCCTCCATGCTCGCGGCCGTCATTCTCGCCGGACCCCAGTCCTCGGCGGCCCCGGTTCCTACTCCGGAGGTCACCCTGCCGCCGATCCCGGCGATCAGCGGGCTGCCGATCCCCTCGCTGCCGACCGACCTGCTGGTGCCGAAGTTCATCGGTACGGCAGCGTCCAAGCAGCCGATCTCGCACCCGACAATCCCGCAGAACCCGTACCTCTCGCCCGACGGCACCAACACGATGCACAACGACGCGTACGCCTCCGACGCCTACAAGGTCAGCGGCCCGCTGGGCAAGAACCTCAAGGTCAGCTCGGCGTCATACGGCATCCGTGAGTGCGCGACGATCGCGTTCGACTCCAAGAAGCGCATCGTGGGACTCTGCGGTGGCCTCGAGGGCTTTGGAATGATGGTGATCGACCCCGTCACGCTCAAGCCGATCTCCGAGCTCCGCACCTCGGCTCGCAACCTGGCCAGCGGCGCCAACCCGTTCACCGACATCTGCGGCGGCACCTACTTCTTCCTCGACAGGAACGACGTGGCCTACCCGACGACCGCCAAGAAGACAGTTCTCAAGATCAAGGTCGAGGCGGACGGCTCGCTCGTCAAGCAGAAGGAATGGTCGCTCGCTTCGCAGGTTCCGGCGTCCGACTGCCTGATCGCGACGATGCCCGACTGGAAGGGCCGCCTCTGGTTCTTCACCCAGCAGGGCATTGTCGGAACGCTGAACCGCACGACTGGCGCGATCAAGACGGTGCACCTGCCGGCGGGCGAGCAAGTCACGAACTCGGTCTCCACGGATGAGACCGGCGGCATGTACGTCGTCTCGACCCACGCGCTCTACCGACTCGACGCCAACAGCACCGGAGCGCCCAAGCAGACCTGGCGTCAGAAGTACGACCGTGGCACCCGTCTCAAGACGGGCAACCTGTCGCAGGGCTCGGGCACGACGCCGACCCTGCTCGGCAAGCGATGGGTCGCGATCAACGACAACGCAGACCCCAAGACGAATGTGGTCGTCTACGACCGGCGCAAGGGAGTGACGAGTCGCCTCCACTGCAAGCAGCCGACGCTGGCGGCGAACGCCGGCACGACCGACAACAGCCTCGTCGCGGCGGGCAACTCGTTCATCATCGAGAACAACTACGGCTACGGCGGACCGGCGTCGACGATCCTTGGGCAGACCACGACACCGGGCCTCGCCCGCGTGATGGTCGACGAGAAGGGTTGCCACGTCGCCTGGACCAGCAACGAGACCGCTCCGAGCTCGGTGGCGAAGGCGTCCCTCGGCAACGGACTCCTCTACGCGTACACGAAGCCGAAGCAGGCTGATCCACTGACCAACACGCTCGACGCCTGGTACTTCACCGCGATCGACATCCGTACGGGCAAGACCAAGTGGAGTCGACTCACCGGTACCGGCATCCAATGGAACAACCACTACGCCGCCATCTACCTCGGACCAGACGGTGCTGCGTACATCGCGACGCTGGCCGGCCTGGTCAGGATCAAGGACTCATGAAGACGTATGTCGTCAGCGGCGCCGCCAGCGGTATCGGCGCCGCGACCGCCGCCCTGCTCCGCGAGCAGGGCGACCGGGTCATCACGGTCGACCTACGTGACGCCGATGTGGTCGCCGACCTCTCCACGGCTGAAGGTCGGGCGGGGGCCGTCGCCGGAGTTCAGAAGCTGACCGATGTCGTCGACGGACTCGTGCCGTGCGCTGGCATCGTGGGTGTGGCCGGCGCCGACTGCGCCAAGATCGTCTCGGTCAACTTCTTCGGTGCGATTGCCCTCGTACGCGGTCTCAAGCCGCAACTCGCAGCCGCCGGGAAGTCGAGCGTGGTGCTGATTGCCTCCAACTCGATCACCGGTATGCCGAACTGGCGCGCTTCGACCGCCGAGCTCTGTCTGGCTGAGGACGAGGAGGCGGCGCGCGCAGACGCTGCCGACGCCGATCCATTGACCGTCTACCCAGGGACGAAGGCGGGTCTGGCGTGGTGGGCTCGTCGCGAAGGTGTGACCGAGGCCTGGATTGGGCAGGGCATCCGGCTCAACTCCGTGGCGCCGGGCTCGATCGACAGTCCGATGACCGAGCAGCTCCTCGCCGATCCCGAGGTCGGACCGCTCGTCGCGGCCTACCCGTCAGCCATCAACCGCATGGGACGCCCCGACGAGATCGGCGCCCTGATCGCATTCCTGCTGTCAGACGCGAGCAGCCTAATGGTCGGCGCGGTCGTCTACGCAGATGGCGGCACCGACGCGATGCTCCACCCGAACGCCCCCGAGCGCTGGGCCCTCTAGCGACGCAAAGCCCTCACGACACCCGTCCAGCTGCCGTCTTTGCCAGGCTGAGCATTGTTTCGTCGTCGACCTTCTTGTCGTACGTCAACCTCCCGTCGACCTCGACACAACCGCCGTCGACGACGAGCTGCACATTGCCGTTATCCTTGACGAGCATGCCGCCAGAGGCGATGCCGTCGATGCGCACCTGCGCTCCACCGAACATGTCCTGGTCGAGGGCGAGGAACAGCAGCTTGCACAGATCCGGAGACTGTTCGGTGACGGCGAGCTGCCCACCGGTGTTCTCGGACGAGACATAGACTCACGTACGGTTGTCGGTCCCGACCCCGGGGGTGTCATTCACCGCACCAATCACCGCCTCGGCCTCAGTCCGGGTGACGAGCGTGCAGGGGTCGGCGGTCAGCTGCACCGGTTCACCCGTGAAGTCGCCTCCACCCTTCGACGAGGTGGCAGTCGGCGCCGCATCGCTGGATGAAGGTTCGTCAGTCCCACCGCACGCCGACATCGTGACGCCCAACGCGCAGATCACGGCGGCGAGAATCTCGCCGACGTGCTTCCGATCAGCTCGACGCGTTGTCTGCATCGACCCGGCCTGTCGCGGGCGAGTTGAAAGGCGGCGGGCCGAGGATCTCGATACCGCCATTTGCCTTCGCGGAGGCCGCGATCTGGTCGAAGTCGACGACACCTGACGCCGGATGGTCAGCAGTCACCAGCTCGCTGGCGCCCAGGTAGAACGCCTGACAGGTTCCCGGCGTGTGCAACGCCAGCAACCTTGCCGACTCCGACACAACCGTGAAGGCGTGAGGGACGCCGCGTGGTGCGAACACCAGCCCGCCTGCCGCGACCCGTTGCTCGACTCCGTCCATGTGCACCAGGATTTCGCCTTCGATCACGTACATCGTCTCGTCGGCAGGGTGCGTGTGTAGGGGTGTGACCTTGCCGCCTTCCATGCGGTCTTCGAACATGAAGAACGCTCCGCCGGTCTCCTCCGCCTTGGCGAGCCACGTGATCAGGCCGCCGCCAGAGAACCAGCGCTCTTCGCACTGCTCGCGATTGCGCATGATCGGCGCGGCTGTCGTCAGTTCGTTCATGATGACTACTTCCAATCGCTTATGGGACGTCAGTCCCATAACGACATTGCAGTATCATGACGCGTATGTCAATGCCCTACGAAATCGGTGGACGCAGCAATCAGAAGCAGCGGACCCGCGAGGCATTGGTGGCCGCCGCACAGGCTCAAGTGCGGGAAGGTCGTGCCCCGACAGTTGAGGAGGCCGCCGCAGCGGCCGGGATCTCACGGACCACTGCCTACCGCTACTTCCCAAATCAACGGTCGCTGTTGGCGGCGGCACATCCGGAGACCGTGGCCACATCGATGTTGCCCGACGCCCAGAGCGACGACCCGGCCGAACGGCTCGCGGAGGTGGTCCGGACGTTCACGAAGCTGATCATGGACACCGAGCAGCAGCAGCGGACCATGCTGAAGCTGTCGCTCGAGGCGCAGCCGGACGAGACCTTGCCGCTCCGCCAGGGGCGCGCCATCGCCTGGATCACCGAGGCCCTCGAGCCGCTGAGGGGTCAGCTGTCAGAGTCTGAGATTCACGACCTGGTTCTGGCGATCCGCAGCGCTACTGGGATCGAAGCGCTCGTATGGCTGACCGACATCGGCGGACTCTCACGCGAAAAGGCCGCCGACCTCATGCAGTGGTCGGCCAGAAGCATGCTCCAGGCCGCCATCGCTGGCAGGCTGCCGAGGTAGCTGACACGCTGTGATCTAGAGGTCCAAGAAGTCGCGGATCCAACCGCGTACGGCAAGAACTGTCTCGTCGGTTGCTCTGCCGCCGCGTTCGACAATTCGGTCCCGGGAGATCGTGCGTACTTGCTCGGTCATGGCCCAAGACGCCTGTGGCAAGGAACTGCCTTCAACCAGAATGTGGTTGGGCCAACCTCGATCGACACTCGTAATAGGGACGACAATCGCGAGCGTGTCGACCGTCGCGAGGTAGTCGGCGCCTGCCACAACCAATGCTGGGCGACGTCCCGACTGTTCTCGGCCGACAGCCGCGTCGGGGGCAAGCCACACGACATCGCCAGTCAAAAGCTCAGCCACGTTCGATGCGATCCCAAGCGTCGATCTCGACCCGGTATGAAGCCTCGTCGTCCGGATGTGTCGAATCGATAGCCGTCTTCAGCGAGGCGAATCGGGTCTGACGATCACCCAGCTCTGCCAGGTGCGCGAGGTGTTCACCAAGGGTGCGGTGAGCGGCCGAAGCTTGCTGCTTGAGCCGGTCGCGCACCTCAGTGGAGACCTTGATCGTGGTAGTCATACCACTAGTATACCAACGGTATGACTACCGGGACTCGACGTACTTCTTGAAGTCCTTGCTTCCTGAATCGAGCGCGCTCTTGAGCACGCGCTTGAGCACGAAACCGGGCATCGGGACCTTTACACCGATTTCGAGGTCGAGTTTGATGTGCGTGCCGGAGTCGGTCGGCGTCAGCGTGTAGGTCGCGACCTGCTTGGACTGCACCGAGCTCGAGACGAGGGTCCAGGTGACGGAGCTGAGGCCGTCCCACGTGTAGTCGGTGACTTCCTCATCCTTGAACCCGGCGGCGGAGACCTTGGCTCGTACGCGGTGCGGTCGTCCATCCGGATGACGCGTCTCCACCTCGGCCGACTGGTGGGCGCTGGAGCGCTTGGGCAACTCCTCGATCGCGGCCACGGCATCCATGACCTGCTCGGGAGTTGCGTTGACATCGAACTCGGTGGTTCCAGAGACAGCCATGGGTCAGATCCGTTCGATGATGGTGACGTTTGCTTGTCCGCCACCTTCGCACATGACCTGCAGTCCGTACCGTTTTTCGGTGCGCTCAAGCTCGTTGAGCATCGTCGTCATCAGGCGGGTACCGGTGGCGCCGATCGGATGGCCCAACGCGATGCCTCCGCCGTTGACGTTGACCTTCTCGTGCGGGACGTCGAGCTCCTGCATCCAGGCCAGAACGACCGAGGCGAACGCCTCATTGCACTCGAACAGGTCGATGTCGCCGACGGACATGCCCGCCTTGGCCAGTGCGTGCTTGGTCGCCGTGATCGGGCCGGTCAGCATCCAGATCGGGTCATCGGCGCGTACAGACAGGTGATGCACGCGGGCACGCGGAGTCAGGTTGTGATCCTTGACGGCTTGCTCGGACGCGATGAGGACAGCGCTTGCTGCATCACTGATCTGCGAGGCCACGGCGGCAGTGATGCGTCCGCCGGGTGCCAGCGCCGGGAGACCGGCCATCTTCTCCAGCGAGGTCTCGCGGGGGCACTCGTCGGTCTCGAAGTCACCGACAGGTGCGATCTCGCCCTTGAACCGGCCCTCGGCGATCGCCGTGCGAGCGCGATCATGTGACGCGAGTGCGAACGCTTCCATCTGCTCGCGGCTGATGTCCCACTTCTCGGCGATCATCTCGGCCGAGCGGAACTGGCTGACTTCCTGATCGCCGTAGCGCGCCTGCCAACCCGGCGACTCCGCGAACGGAGTCGTGAAGCCGTATTGGTCAGCAACCAGCATGGCTGCGGAGATCGGGATGGCGCTCATGTTCTGCAAGCCGCCAGCGACGACGAGGTCCTGCGTCCCGGACATCACGCCCTGGGCGGCGAAGTGCACCGACTGCTGCGACGAGCCGCACTGTCGGTCGATCGTCACGCCGGGTACGTGGTCGGGCAGTCCGGCGACGAGCCAAGCCGTACGTGCGACGTCGCCGGCCTGCGAGCCGATCGTGTCGCAACAACCCATGATCACGTCGTCGACGGCGCCCGGGTCGATGCCCGTGCGGTCGACGAGTGCCTTGAGCACGTGGCCGCCGAGATCGGCGGAGTGCATCTCGGCGAGCGATCCGCCGCGGCGGCCAACCGGCGTACGTACGGCGTCAACGATGAATGCGTTTGTCATCTCGGGGTCCCCTCAAAAGCGCGAGCGTTGCCGGTCGGGAGACCAGCACTGTGGTGAAAAAAGCGAGTGGTTTTGTGGGGTGAGGTCATGAGGTGATCCCGTCGAGAAGGATGGTGAGGTACTGATCGGCAATGTCGGTGTGGCTGAGCTTGGCGCCCGGGCGGTACCAGCGGACGGCGACCCAGACGGTGTCGCGGATGAAGCGGTAGACGAGCTCGATGTCGAGGTCCTGGCGCAGCGCACCTGAGCTGACGCCCTCGTTGAGGAGCGAGAGCCAGACGTCGCGCGACTGCTGGTTGCGGTCGGCGAGATAGGCGAAGCGGTCGAACGTGCCGAGGTAGTCGGCCTCGTTCTGGAAGATCGCGACCTCGTTACGGTGCTGGTCAATCGCCTCGAACGACACTCGTACGGCCGCGTCGAGCTTGGCCCGCGGGTCGGCGTCACCGGCGAGGATCTCGGCGTACTTGCCGAACAGCTCCTCCTGGAACGACGACAGGATCTCGTCGACCATCGACTCCTTGGAGTCGAAGTGGTGATAGAGCGAGCCGCTCAGGATGCCCGCGGCGTCGGCGATGTCGCGCACCGTCGTGTTCTTGAATCCCTTGGTCGCGAACAGCTCAGCCGCGATCGCGAGCAACTCGCCGCGTCGGGTCGAGGTCTGCGCCTGGGACACCGAGACAGCGCTGATAGTTCGCTCGCTCCGCTCGCTCATGTCAGGCTCGCTGGCTCGAGACGGAGATGACTTCACCGGTGAGGTACGACGAGTAGTCGGACGCGAGGAACACCATCACATTGGCGACCTCCCACGGCTCAGCCGCGCGGCCGAAGGCCTCGCGCTGCTTGAGCTCATGGAGCAGCTCGTCACTGGTGACCTTCGCGAGGAATGGATGCATGGCCAGCGACGGTGAGACGGCGTTTACACGGATGCCGTACGGAGCGACGTCGAGCGCGGCGCAGCGCGTGAGCGCCATGACGCCAGCCTTGGCAGCCGCGTAGTGCGCCTGCCCCTCCTGCGCGCGCCAACCGATGACGGAAGCGTTGTTGACGATGACGCCCTTCTTGCCGGCGTCCTTCATACGGTTGCCCGCCGCGCGTACGCAGCGGAACGTGCCGGTCAGCGTGATGTCGAGGACGCGTGACCATTCCTCGTCGGCCATCTCGAGGATGTCGGCGGTGCCACCGAGTCCTGCGTTGTTGATCATGATGTCGACGCCGCCATGCTCGTCAGCGACGTCAAGGAGCGCCTGCACCTGAGCTTCGTCCGTCACGTCGACGGTGATTGCGCGTACACGATCTTCGCCGAACTCGGCACCGAGGGCTGCGCGCGACTCTTCGAGGCGACGCTCGTGGGTGTCGCTGATGACGACCATCGCAGCACCCTCTTCGAGCGCACGACGCGAGACCGAGGCGCCGATGCCGGCACCAGCTGCTGCGGTGACGACGACGACCTTGCCTGCGAGGAGGTTGTGGCCCTCGACGTAGTCGGGTGTGGGTTGTTCTTCTCGGGTCACGGTCATCCGCGGGCTTCTCTCGGGAGGCCGAGCACGCGCTCGGAGATGATGTTGCGCTGGACTTCGTCGCTGCCGCCGTAGAGCGTGTCGGCGCGAGAGAAGAGGTAGAGGTTCTGCCAGCGGGTCAGGTCGTACATCTCGCCGTTGGTCACCAGCGATCCGGCACCGCAGACCTCCATGGCAAGCTCGCCGAGACGGCGGTGCCAGTTGGCCCATACGAGCTTGGCGACGTTGTCGGCACCGGGCGTCGCTTCGGTCAGAGAACGGATCGCGTTGACGCGCATGACCTCGAACTCAGCGCTGTGCTGAGCGAGCCGGTCACCGAGCACGGGGTCATCGAGCGAGCCGTTGCTGCGGGCCAGCTCGATCAGGTCGTTGAGCTCGCGCTCGAAGCCGACCTGCTGGCCCAGGACCGAGACGCCGCGCTCGAAGCCGAGCAGCGCCATGGCGACCTTCCAGCCATCGCCGGGCTCGCCAAGGATCATCGACTCGTCCGTACGAGCACCGGAGAACCAGACCTCGTTGAACTCCGAGCCGCCGGTGATCTGCTCGATCGGGCGGATCTCGACGCCCTTCTGGTCGAGCGGCATCAGCAAGAACGAGAGTCCGTGGTGTCGCGACGAACCAGGCTCGGTGCGGGCAATCACGAAGATCCAGTCCGACTCCTGCGCCCACGACGTCCATACCTTCTGGCCATCGACGACCCACTCGCCTTGCCCACCTTCAGCACTAGTGAGAACGGCCTTGGTGCTGACGGCAGCCAGGTCGGAGCCGGCGCCGGGCTCGGAGTAGCCCTGACACCACTGCTCTTCGACGTTGAGGATCTTGGGGAGGAAGCGTGCCTTCTGCTCGTCGGTGCCGAACTCGATCAGCGTCGGACCGAGCAGCTTCTCGCCGAGGTGGTTGACCGTCTCGGGTGCATCGGCGCGGGCGTACTCCTCATAGAAGATGGCCTGCTGCGAGAGGCTCAGACCGCGACCGCCGTGCTCGGTGGGCCAGCCGAGGCAGGTCCAGCCATGCTCGGCGAGGTGCCGGTTCCAGGCGAGACGCTCTTCATACGCGTCCTCACCGCTGCCGGTGCCGCCCACACCCTTGAGGTCGGCCCACCTGCCGGTCAGGTTCTCGGCAAGCCAGGTGCGTACTTCCTCGCGGAAGGCAGCGTCATCGGTTGCAGTGCTCACCGCTGGCTCCTTCCTGCTCCGGGTCGTACTCCGCTAAGGTAGCCTACCAAGCAAGTGTTTGGTTTGTTGAGAGGATGTGCAGTGGGCAACACCGTCCCTGGACTCGTACGCCGTGCCGCCAACGATTTTGGCGACGCTCCGGCGTACGTCATGGATGGCCGCACCCTCACGTTCACCGAGCTGCACGAGCAGGTTCGCCGCACGGCTGCCGCCTTCCGCGTCCAGGGCCTGGAGCCCGGCGGATGCGTCGTCCTCTGGGCGCCCAACAGCATTGAGTGGGTCGTCGCTGGATTCGCCGTCACGTACGCCGGCGGCACGCTCGTGCCCGCCAACTCGCGCTACACAGCGCACGAAGTCAGCGGCCTGGTCGAGCGCACCAACGCCTCGCTGGTGATCGTCGCGGACGGCTTCCTCGGCAAGACCCAGATCGCCGACCTGGCCGCCGTCGCACCCGATGCAAAGATTCTCGACCTCGCCAACCTCGGCTCGCTCGAGGCCAGCGACGCCGACCTCGCCGCCGTCGAAGCCGCCGCCGACGCGGTCTCTCCCGACGACGTCGCGGACATCCTGTTCTCCTCGGGTACGACCGGTCGCCCCAAGGGCGTGCTCAGCTCGCACCAGCAGAGCGTCGCATCCGGTGCCAGCTGGAGTGCCGTTGGCGAGGTAACCAGCGATGACCGCTACCTCGTCATCAGCCCGTTCTTCCACTCTTATGGATACAAGATCGGTGCCCTCGTCGGCCTGATCCGTGGATGCACGATCTATCCGATGGCGACCTTCGATGCCGATGCAGCGCTGGCGCTGATCGAGTCGGAGAAGATCACCATGGTCCCCGGCGCACCCGCGATCTTCTTGGGTCTGCTCGAGTCGCCGAAGTTCCCCACGACCGACACCTCTTCATTGCGCTTCGCCAACACGGGAGCCGCGAACGTGCCGGTTGCCCTGGTCGAGCGCCTGCAGACCGAGCTCAGCTTCGATCTCGTCATCACCGCCTTCGGCATGACCGAGTGCGTCGTCGCCACGATGTGCCGACGCGGAGATGCCGACGAGACGATTGCCACCACCTGCGGCAAGGCGATCGACGGCATGGAGACCGCCATCGCCGACCCCGAGACGGGTGAGCACCTCCCCGCCGGTGAGGAAGGTGAGCTCCTCCTGCGTGGATCGCAGGTCATGCTCGGCTACCTCGACGATCCTGCAGCGACAGCCGAAGCCATCGACGCCGACGGCTGGCTGCATACCGGCGACGTAGGCGTGCTCGACGAGCGCGGCTACCTGCGCATCACTGACCGACTCAAGGACATGTACATCTGCGGCGGCTTCAACGTCTATCCCGCCGAGGTCGAGCAGGCTCTCGCCCGCCTCGAGGGTGTGGTCGAGGCAGCCGTGATCGGCATCCCCGACGAACGTCTCGGTGAAGTCGGCAAGGCCTTCGTCGTGCGGCGTCCCGGCAGCGACCTTGACGCCGACGCCGTGATCGCGGCAGCGAAGGAGCGCCTGGCCAACTTCAAGGCACCTCGTGAGGTTGCGTTCGTCGAGTCCCTGCCGCGCAACTTGTCTGGCAAGGTTCTGAAAAACGAGTTGAGGAGCAACGCATGACCGAAGCAGAAGTCGTCACCTACGAGGTCGTCGACCAGGTCGCGCGGATCACGCTCAACCGGCCCGAATACCGCAACGCGCAGAACTCTGCCATGACGTACGCGCTCGACGCCGCTTTCGTGCGCGCCACCGACGACGACGATGTCAAGGTCATCGTGCTCGCCGGCAATGGCAAGCACTTCTGCGCCGGCCACGACATCGGTACGCCGGGTCGCGATGTCGACGTCGAGTTCGATCGCAAGGCCGTCATCCACTGGACTCACGTCGGCAAGGAAGGGGGCGACCTCCGCTACGCCCGCGAGTCGGAGGTCTACCTCGGCATGTGCCGCCGCTGGCGTGAGATCCCCAAGCCAGTCATCGCGATGGTGCATGGCGCCTGCATCGCCGGCGGGCTGATGCTCGCCTGGTCGGCCGACTTCATCATCGCCTCGGACGATGCGTTCTTCTCTGATCCGGTCGTCCGCATGGGCATCCCCGGTGTCGAGTACTTCGCCCACCCGTGGGTCATGAACCCGCGCGCCGCCAAGGAGTTCCTCTACTCGGGTGACCGCTTCACCGCTCAACGCGCTCTCGAGCTCGGCATGGTCAATCAGGTCGTGCCCGCCGACGAGCTGGAGAGCACTGTCCTCGCGCTGGCTGGACGCATCTCACAGATGCCGCGCTTCGGACTTGCCCTCACCAAGAAGGCCGTCAACCAGGCCGAGGACCTGCAGGGCATGCGCGCCGGTATGGACTCCGTGTTCGGCCTGCACCACTTCGCCCACGCCCACAACGCCGAGGTCGGAGCTGACTCGCTCGGCGGACTCGACGCCAAGTCGATGGCAGCCAAGAACAAAGAACAGAGCAAGGAACAAGAGTGAATCTCGATTTCACCCCCGACGAGCTGGCGTTCCGGGACGAGGCTCGCGCCTGGCTGGCGGCAAACGTACCGACGGAGACGCTGCCGTCGATGGACACAGCAGACGGATTCGCCGCGCACCAAGCGTGGGAGAAGAAGCTCTCGGACGCGAAGTGGTCCGTCGTCTCGTGGCCCGAGGAGGTCGGCGGCCGTGGTGCCTCGCTGATCGAGTGGGTCATCTTCGAGGAGGAGTACTACCGTGCTGGCGCACCCGGGCGCGTCTCCCAGAACGGGATCTTCCTGCTCGCGCCGATCATCTTCGATCACGGCACTCCTGATCAGCAGAAGCGCTGGCTGCCATCGATGGCGACCGGCGAGACGATCTGGGCTCAGGCCTGGTCCGAGCCCGAGGCCGGATCCGACCTCGCATCGCTGCGTTCGACCGCCAAGCGCGTCGACGGCGGCTGGCTGCTCAACGGCCAGAAGACCTGGTCGTCGCGAGCAACATACGGGCACATGGGCTTCGGTCTGTTCCGCTCCGACCCGGAGGCCGAGCGCCACCGCGGTCTCACCTACTTCTGCTTCCCGCTCGGTGCTGAAGGCGTGACCGTACGCCCGATCGCCCAGCTCGACGGTGAAGCCGGATTCGCGGAGCTGTTCCTCGACGACGTCTTCGTACCGGACGCCGACGTGCTCGGCGATGCCGGAGACGGCTGGCGCGTGGCCATGAGCACCGCCGGCAACGAGCGCGGACTTTCGCTGCGTTCGCCCGGCCGGTTCTGCGCGGCCGCCGACCGGCTGGTCGAGGTCTACGCCAACAGCCCTTCGCCGGCACTGTCGTCCGGAGTCGTCGACGCCTGGGTGCGCGCCGAGGCCTACCGCCTCTACACGTGGGGCACGGTGACCAAGCTCGCCGACGGCGGCGACCTCGGCGCTGCCGGCTCGGTCAACAAGGTGTGGTGGAGTGAGCTCGACGTGGCTCTGCACGAGAGCGCCCTCGACCTGCGCGGCGCCGAAGCCGAGGTCGAGTCCGCCTGGACCGACGGCTACCTGTTCTCCCTGTCGGGCCCGATCTACGCGGGAACCAACGAGATCCAACGCAATATTGTCGCCGAGCGCATTCTCGGACTCCCCCGAGAGGCACGCGGATGACCACCCCAACAAACTGCTCACGCCGTCTCCTTTGCGCAGGACGTCACGTCCCATTGCGCTCGCACTTTGCCGGGGGCCCCGGATGAAGTTCGAGCTGACCTCCGACCAGCGCGACTTCATGTCAGCGCTCGATGGACAGATTGCCGCCGCCGATCCGGTAGCCGCCAACCGCGCCTGGGGCGACGGCGACACCAAGCCTGGCGAAGAGCTCTGGCAGCGCATCGCCGAGGTCGGTGTCTCCGGACTGCTGATCTCCGAGGAGGACGGCGGACTCGGTGCAACACCGATCGAGCTCGTCTGCGCCTTCGAGGTGCTCGGCCGCCACGCCGTGCCCGGTCCGTGGATCGAGTCGGCTGCCTTCCTCGCCACCGCACTCAGCGGCCCCGAACGTACGGCGATCGCCGACGGCACCGTCGCCACGGTCGCAGCAGCTCCGCACACCCCGTACGCCCTGGATGCTGACGTCGCCGACGAGCGCTACGTCGTCGCTGATGGCGCCCTGATGCAGGCTGACCTCGGCGATGCCGTCGCCTCGGTCGACCCCACCCGCCGCCTGTTCTCCGTCACCGCGGGTGCAGCCGTCGATCACGGCGACCTCGACGCAGCCTTCGACCTTGCCGTCCTCGCGGCCTCGGCTGAGCTGCTCGGCGCCGGTGAGCGCGTGCTCGACGATGCCGTCACGTACGTGAAGCAACGCACGCAGTTCGGTCGCACCATCGGCTCCTACCAAGCGATCAAGCACCAGCTCGCCGACGTACGCATCGCTCTCGACTTCGCCCGCCCGCTGATCTACGGCGCGGCGATGGAGCGGACACCACGCGCGGTCTCCGCTGCGAAGATCCAGAGCGCCGAAGCCGCCAACCTCGCAGCGCGCATCGGCCTGCAGGTCCACGGTGCGATCGGCTACACCGCTGAGTACGACCTGAGCCGCTGGCTGCTACGCATCCGTGCGCTGCAGACGGCCTGGGGCACTCCGGCATTCCACCGCGAGCGAGTACTCGCAGCGCTCCTGGCGGAGCGATGACTGATCTCGTCCCCTCGCAGGATCACATCGAGCTGGCTCGCTCGGTGCGCAAGATGCTCGACAAGCGCTCTGACAGCCAAGCCGTCCGAAACGCGTTCAACGGTTTCGACACCGAGCTGTGGTCGACGCTGTGCGAGCAGATGGGCGTCGCCGCCCTCGCGATCCCGGAGGAGTCCGGCGGCGCCGGGTTCACCCTTGCCGAGACGTACGTCGTGCTCGAAGAGCTCGGTCGCGCACTCACTCCCTCTCCTTTGCTCGCCTCCGTAGTTGCAAGCGAAGCCCTTCTCCGGTCGCTAGCGGCGGAGCCGCGGGAGGGAGCGCCAGCGACCGAAGCGCCGTTGCTCGAGCAGATCGCTGCGGGCACCGTCGCCACGCTCGCCTGGTCCGGCGTCACCGGCCCGGCCGACGCGCCCGTCGGCGTCACGTTCAACGACGGCAAGCTCACCGGATCGGTGTCGCCCGTTCTTTACGGCGATGTCGCCGAGGTCATCCTCGTCGCGGCCGAGCACGATGGCGGTCTCGGACTCTTCAGCGTCGACCCGTCGACAGTCACTCGTACGAAGGTCGCCGGACTCGACCCGACTCTCAGCTTCGCCAAGCTCGAGCTCGACGGAGTCGCGGCAGAGACGATCACGCTCGATGCTGCTTCATCGCTGGCGACGGCTCATCGCGTCGGCACACTTGCCACAGCTGCACTGCAGGTCGGCTGCGCGCAGCGCGGTCTCGACATGACAGTCGACTACACCAAGCAGCGTGAGCAGTTCGGTCGTCCGATCGGCTCGTTCCAGGCACTCAAGCACCGCATGGCTGACCTGCTCGTACGCGTGCAAATGTCGCGCGCCGGAGCATGGGCAGCCGTCCAAGCACACGTCAACGACGCACCAAACGCCGATCGTCTGGCAGCAGCCGCTGGCTCATACTGCAGCGACGCAGCCGTCGAGGTCGGCGGCGAGACCGTGCAGCTGCATGGCGGCATTGCCATCACCTGGGAGCACGACGCGCACCTGGTCCTCAAGCGCGCGCAGGCTCTCAACCAGCTGTTCGGCCTCCCCCACCAACAGCGAGCATCACTGCTCTGAGCGAATCCAAGAACCTTGTGCGAACCCGCGAAAGGCCCTCGGCCTTGGCGTATCGCAATGATGCGGCGACCTCGTCGGGGTTGGTCGGTCGAAGCACCGCTGTGGGTGTGGCGGTGCCGCTCTTGGTGGTCCGGGCGGTGTCATAGTCAGGGTCGCCGGGGCGTACGGCGATGTGATCAATCGTCATGACACGACCCTAGAATCTCAAGCCGACATAAGGTCAAGCATGCAGTGCGGGGCCCAGCCAGCGTCGCACGAGTGCGCGAATGTCGTCGCCCGAACAAGGCGGGTCTGCGGGGTACTGAAGGAACGAGACGAACAAACGCATCAGCATCTCGGCCAGGCCTTCGAGCTCGTCGTCCTGGACGCCGATCTCACTCCAATCGACGGGGATGTCGCGGAGGATGTCGGCGCCGATCGAGAAGGACATCGAGGTCGTGACGTCGCGACTGAACACCTCGGTCTCACCGGCTTGCAGGAGGAGGCCGATGCTGGGCTCGCGCGGGATCTCCTCGATGGACCACACGATCGACTCGATGGCCACATCGGCGGCGGATTCGAACGTCGCCAGGTGGGCGGTCATCCGCTGCACGAAGTCGGCAAGCCCGGCCTGCGCCACGGCTTCCAACAGCTCGGAGTGACTCGGGTAGTAGCGATAGACCGTCTGCCGAGTGACACCCAGCTCGGTGGCGACGACCGAGACCGTCGTCTTGGCAGCTCCAAACTTCTCCACACACGCGCGCGTGGCGGCGATGATGCGCAGCCGTGCGTCATCCTCCGTATGCGGTGGGTTGCCCTGCCAGCCGTGATGGCCCACGTTCAGCCCACCGAGACCCTGGCCTTGGTTCGACCCGAGTAGAGGACCCCGAGAATCGCGGTGGCAGCCGCGAAGCAGGCGATCGTGTACCAACCGCTGCCGATCGGTGTGCCATCGCCGGTGATGCCGTCCTCGGCGTCAAGGAAGGCCGGTAGCGAGGCCAGCCACAACACAGCGAACACGACGAACCATGCCGCGGGATAGATGCGCGCGAACGGCGTCATCGGCTCTGCGTCGCGACCTCGCTGAGTGAAGAGGATCCACGCACCGGCCATCCAGATGAGACCGAGCTCGACGCCAATGACCCACGCCTGTGCCGTCACGTTGGGGGTGTCGCCGCCAAAGATGCTTGACGGGATGCCGAACAGCGCCATCGCGGGCGGCGCCAACACGCCAGCGAGCGCGATGCGCCAGGTCAACGACCAGCCGCGACGCGGGCCGCCATCGGGCGCCTTGGAGCCGACGAGCTTCACGACGAGGAACGTCATGACACCAAACGACACCGCCGCGAACAGCAGCATGCTGCTCATCGGCACCGACGCGAGCGCGGGATGGTTGACGATGTCGTTGTCGTCATTCCAACCCCACCACTTCAGCTGGGGACCGAGCATGTCGAAGATCTCGTAGAACACGTGGCACACGAACGCCACCGCGATCGAGCCGGCCAACGCGCCGCGCTTGAACACACCCATGACGCGGACGGACTCGTACGCCAGCTGAGCCAGCGCCGGATAGATCGCAATGATGTAGAGCGGCAGCCGATCCCACATGAACTGCACCGTGAAGAGGTTGTGGGCGAAGATGAACCCGTACTGCTTGTCGAGCCCGAACCACTCCGGGAAGTACAGCGGCGGCTCAGTGACGAAAAGGTAGACGAGGGGCGCGAACCACAACGCCAGGTTGATGGGATCGCCCTGACGGAACCGACGGATCGCGTGCACGAATGCGAAGATCGCGCCGACGATGATGAGCAGCTCGAGGACAGGCATCGTCCAGTTGTCCAGGTCGAACGGACTGCGTACGGACACCACCGGGCTGACGTCGTGGCAGTCGAACCCGAGCTGCTGCGTGACAGCCTCGGCTGCCTCGTCACAGGTTGCGGATGTAATCAGGGTGCTCATCGCGATGCCTCCAGCTCGGGTTCAGCAATACCAGCTTCGACGGACCAGTCCTTGCCGGGCGGATCCAGCTGAGGGTCGAATCCGAACGGGATCTTGTGGCGCCCGAACATGTCCTTGACCTTGTAGCGGAGCAGTCCGAAGATCACGCGCGGGCTGCGCATCATCGTGCCGATCGACTCGTCGAGGTTGAAGACACGTGCGAAGTGTTCGTCCACCACGTGGTCCTCGCGCGCGGCTCCCGTGATCGTGTTGAACATCGACGCTCCCACGGAGGCGAGGATCTTGCGCATCCAGGCCGGCACCGTCTCGGTGCCGGTGGCGCAGTCGTATCCGCGGTCGCGGGCCATTGCCATCGACCACGGGACCTTGAACTCCTTGGCCTGACTGGCGATGAAGCCTTGGTAGAACGCGGAATCCAGCGCCCTGGCGGATTGCAGTGCACCCCGCAGGCGCACGGCCGAGAGCGCAGCCGAGCTCATGCCCTGGCCGTAGAACGGGTTGAACGCGCAGATCGAGTCGCCGACAAAGACGATGCCCTGCGGCGCGACGGGCAGCTTGTCGTAGCGGCGCCACTTGTTGCCGGTCGACTTGGTCAGGTGGACCTCGGACGTCGGTGTCGACGCCTCCATTGCAGCGGCGAACTTCGGGGTCTGCAGCTGGTTGGCGGCAGCGATGAACTCTTCTTCGTTGTGAGGCATGTCCAGGCCCCACGACCCCATGCACGCGATGGAGCGGTTGCCCTCGATCGGGAAGAAGTTGGAGAGGTATTCGTGCTCTTTCGGATGATCGCCCTTCTTCTCCGTCGGCATGATCACCATGTGCTGCCACCACCAAGTGTCGGCGCGGTCCTCCGCCGAAGGCAGATCAAACCACTGGGAGACGTATGTGACCTTGGCGTCGAGAGTGATGACCGGTACCTCAGGCTGTCCCGCAGCAACCAGCCAGTCGGAGACCTTCGAGCCACGGCCGAGCGCGTCGACCACGAGATCCGCTTCAACCTCTTCGCCGCTGAACTTCACGCCGGTGACACGGCCAGCGTCATCGATGTTGATGCCAGTGACCGTGACGGCTTCGCGAATCGTGACGTTCGGCAGAGCTCGTACGCGATCGCGCAGGACTCGCTCGATCAACAGACGGGATCCGTAGACCATGTCCAGCGCGCCCTTCTTGCGCGGGGACCAGCCGACATCAGTCATGTGGGCCGTGTCCATCGAGGCGATGAGCGGCATGCCACCGGCGGCGATGAGGTCGGCCTCGAAGCCGGGGAACAGCACGCCGAGCGCTCGCCTTCCCGAGTTGAGCAGGAAATGCGGGTGCTTGCTCTGCGGAACTCCGCGGCGATGCTCCGCATCATGAGGCAGCTCGTCGCGCTCGAGCACGAGCACCTGATCGAAGTGCGGAGCCAATGCGCCGACGGCTGACAGCCCCGCCATGCTTCCGCCAAGAACTACAGCAGTACGTCCGAGGGTCATGCCCGACCTTTCAGGTCATTCATACAAAGTCTGGATGATTGTATGAATAAGCAGGAGGGGCCGTCAAGCATTTGACGTCACTGGTTGGTCATCGCGATCCCTTGTCAGCGCCATAGGGTCGGAGCATAGTGGGCCCACCGGGGGATTCAGGAGACACCAATATGAAGTGGATCGGACCTGAAGCCGCCGAGTACGACGAGCGGCGCGAGTTGTTCAACGCAATGATCGACAAGAAGCCACAGATGATCGCGGAGTGCGAAACCCCCGCGGACGCCAAGGAAGCTCTGGAGCGTGCCGCGCGCGATCATCTTCCGGTAGCCGTGCGGTCAGGTGGCCACTCCGTGGCTGGGCAGTCCAGCAACGACAACGGAATGGTCATCGACGTGCGTCCGATAAAGGCCATCGACATCGACGCCACAACCCGACGAGCCCGCGTCGGGGGCGGGTGCACCTGGGGCGAGTTCGACGCGGCTGCCCAGGAGCACGGGTTGGCCACCACCGGCGGTCGGGTGTCCACCACAGGCGTCGCTGGGCTGACGCTCGGCGGCGGCTCGGGTTGGCTGGAACGTCAGCACGGGCTCAGCTGCGACAGCTTGGTAGCGGTCGAGTTGGTGACCGCCGACGGCCGGGAGATCCGCGCCGACGACACCCAGCACCAAGACCTGCTCTGGGCGAGCAAGGGAGGGGGCGGCAACTTTGGCGTTGTCACCGCCCTGGAGTTCCAGCTGCACCCGGTCGGCCCGATGATCGTTGGTGGGTTGATGGCCTGGCCCGCTGCTCGTGGACCAGAGGTGTCCCGGGCATTCCGCGAATGGGCGGACAACGCTCCAGAGCAACTGGGCACCGGCCTCGTGATGCTCAGCGGGCCGCCTGAGGAGTTCATCCCGCAGCACTTGCAGGGTCAGCCGCTCATCGCGGTCGCGGTCTGCTGGAACGGTGACGAGGCGACCGGAACCGACGTGGTCCAAGTCATGCGTGAGTTGGCTCCGGAGGTCGATTTGGTCGGCCCGAGGCCCTACGCGGAGATGCAGTCGATGATCGACGACCCACCGGGGTTCCGACAGTATTGGAGTGCCGACTACCACGACAGCTTCCCCGACGACGCTCTCGACCTGTTCCTCGACGCGGGCGCACGCCGTGCGTCGCCGATGACCCAACATCTGCTGATCCCGTGGGGCGGCGCGTTGGCCCGCGTCGACGCTGATGCCACGCCGTTGAGTCAGCGCTCGGCGACGTGGGTGAGTCATCCCTTCGCGACTTGGGCCGACCCCGCTGACGACGCGGCCAACATCGCTTGGGTGCGCGACTACCGCGAGGCGAATGCCCCCTTCACGACCGGCGGCGTCTACCTCAACTTCATCGGCGACGAGGGTGAAGAGCGAATCAAGTCAGCCTTCGGTGCCGAGAAGTACGACCGACTGCGGCAGATCAAGTCCGAGTATGACCCAGGAAACGTCTTCGCCGGCAACCAGAACATCCGCCCCATGGTGCCTGCTTGACCAACCGCAGGCCGACCATACGGAGCAAGCCCACCCGCCACGATCCGCGACCGGGAGTCCGGTCGAGAGTCAGTGGCGCCGATTGGCCTCTCGGTCATGCCCTACAACGTCGTCATCGCCCTGCCCACCGCCGATCGTTCCCGCGCCCACGCATTCGCCGTCGCGCTTGGCTTTGAAACCCCGGCAAGCTGGCCGACGACGGCATCCCCGAACCTCTGCGGGTGCAGCTCAACGAGCAGACCGCGTTGATGTACATCCCCACCGGCGGATTCGGCTGGGTCACTGCCGACCGCCCACCGCGAAGGCAGGAACGACCGAGTGCCTGATCAGCCTGCAGGTGGATTCTGAGAGCGAAGTTGACGAACTGGTCGGTCTCGTTGACGCGGCCGGCGGTCAGGTGGTGTCCGGTCCCGAGCAGAAGTCCTGGGGCTACACCGGGACATTCACCGACCCTGACGGTCACCTCTGGGAAGCCATCGTCTCGCTGATCTGAACTCATCGGAAAGCCGGAGCCATGCTGCGCCGCTAGGGTCACGACAATGACTCACTATGACTTGGCCATCATCGGCTCCGGCTCGGGCAATTCGCTCATCGGTCCCGAATTTTCGGAGTGGCAGATCGCCATCATCGAGGAGTCGACCTTCGGTGGAACCTGCCTCAACGTCGGCTGCATTCCGACCAAGATGTACGTCTACCCCGCCGACATCGCCGAATCGATCAAACAGGCCGGCCATCTTGGCGTCGACGGCACGATTGACCGAGTGCGCTGGGCCGACATCCGTGACCGGGTGTTCGGACGTGTCGATCCCATCTCGGCGAGCGGCCGTGACTACCGGGCCCACGGCGAGCCGAACGTCACGCTCTACGAGGCACATGCGGAATTCACCGGAGCCGGTGAGCTCCTGCTCTCGACTGGCGAGACGATCACCGCCGACCGCATCGTCCTGGCCACCGGATCGCGTCCGACCGTCCCCGACGTGGTGACCGCATCGGGCGTGCCGTTCCATACGTCCGACACCGTCATGCGAATCGATGAATTGCCCGAACGGATCGCCATCCTGGGCGGCGGCTACATTACGGCCGAATTCGCTCACGTGTTTTCCGCATTCGGCGTCGAGACGACGGTGCTCGCTCGCAGCGCCCCTCTGCTGCGGCATCTCGATGGGGAGATCGCGGCACGGTTCACCGAGATCGTCCGACAGCGTTGGGACGTCAGAACCGAGACGCAGGTTGTCTCCGCCGAATCCATCGGTGGCAGCGTGCGACTCCGTCTGGGCGACGGCTCGACAGTCGAGGCCGACCTTTTGCTGGTGGCCACGGGCCGCGAACCGAACGCCGATCGGCTGAATCTGGCCGCAGCCGGTGTCGAGGTCCACCCAGATGGCCGCGTCATCGTCGACTCGTCGGGCCGAACGACTGCGGCTCAGGTGTGGTCGCTGGGCGATGTGAGCTCCGAACACCAGCTCAAGCATGTCGCCAACCACGAAGCGCGGGTGGTTGCGCACAACCTCGCGCATCCCGATGATCTGGTCGAGTCGGATCACCGTTTCGTTCCCGCCGCGGTCTTCACCCACCCGCAGGTCGCCAGCGTCGGGCTCACCGAAGAACAAGCAGTCGCGAGCGGTCAGCCCTTCGTCACCGCCGTCCAGGAGTACGGCGGGACAGCATACGGCTGGGCAATGGACGACACCACCAGCATCTGCAAGGTGCTCGCCGACCCCACATCAGGCCACTTGCTCGGTGCACACATCATAGGTGAGCAGGCGGCGACCCTGATCCAGCCGCTGATCCAAGCGATGAGCTTCGGCCTCGGAGCTCGGGAGATGGCACGCGGTCAGTATTGGATCCACCCAGCGCTCACCGAGGTCGTTGAGAACGCGCTGCTCGCACTCGAGCTCGACTGACCCGCGCTCCACGAATGTGTTCAGCTGAGCGCCAGCGCGAGGAGGTCTGACACGATGCGCACATGACTGTCGAGGATTTTCCCGTAGAGCACGTCACCCTGCACGGCGAACGAGTCGCCTACCGTCGCGCTGGCGAGGGACCGGTGTTGTTGCTGCTCCACGGGATTGCGGGCAGCTCGAGGACGTGGATCCCTGCGATGCGTCTGCTGCAGCACGACTACACCGTGATCGCTCCCGACTTCCTCGGCCACGGCGAGTCGGCCAAGCCGCACGGCGACTACTCGCTTGGCAATCACGCCAGCAACACACGCGACTTCCTGGACGTGCTCGACATCGAGCGAGCCACCATCGTGGGTCAATCCTTCGGTGGCGGCGTGGCTCTGCAGTTCGCGTACCAGTTTCCCGAGATCTGCGAACGACTCGTGCTCGTCGACGCCGGCGGGCTTGGCCGCGAGGTCAACCTGATGCTTCGGCTCGTGACGCTGCCCGGCGCCGAGTACGTCTTCCCGGTGGTGTTTCCAGCATTCGCCGGTCGCTATGGGCGCTCGGTCGCTCAGTTCCTCGAACGTCGGGGGATCCACAACCCTGCTGCAGGCGAGATCTGGAGCTCGTACGAGTCCCTGACCGATGCCGCGAACCGTCGAGGGTTCGTGCGGACCATGCGTGCCGTGATCGACCCAGGCGGTCAGTCGGTGAGCGCCGTCACCCGTCTCTACCTGGCCGCGCACATGCCCACGCTCATCGTCTGGGGAGACCGAGACAAGATCATCCCAGTCGAACACGCCCACCAGGCTCATGCCGTCATGCCAAACAGTCGGCTGGCCGTCATGGAGGGAATCGGGCACTTCCCTCATGCGGAGGATCCGGAAGGCTTCGTGGGAATCCTGATCGACTTCCTGCGTACGACCGAGCCGAGCTCGTTCACCCGCGAGGAGCTTCGCGAACTGAGGCGCAACGGAGGCCAGCCCCTCTGACTCCGGCAAGGGCTCGAGAGCCACCTTGGCGCTGTTCGCAAGAATCAGCCGGAGATCAGGCGGCAATCAGCAGAAGCCCACCGCTTCGTTGGTCGTACCAGGAGGATTGGCGAGGGCATCCTGGACGATCGCGTCGACCTGAGCGACCCGCGGGTAGGTCGCAATCAGAGATTCGCTCGAATCTGAGACCCGGTCCACGTGGGACATCGTGAAGCTCAAGACGTCCTTGGTCTTCGGATCGATCGTCAAGAGCACTTCGGACACCGACTTGCCGTGTTCTTCGGCCACCATGACGGGACGCGTCTTGCCAGGCTCGCCCGGAACAGTGCCTTGGAGCATGACCTTTTCGTGGGTGTGGCCGCCGAACACCACGTCGACATCGGCGGAGGTGGCGTTGCCGACGCGCGTTTTGTCGTTGTTCAGCCCGACGCCCTGGGCGCCTTCGTGAAGGACCGCGACGATGACGTCCGGCGGATCAGGTAGGCCCGCGAGGTCGGCAGCGGTCGCGTTGACCGCATCGACGGGGTCTGTAAAGGTCAATCCGCAGACAGTCACGCGAGGGTCCAGAACGGTGTCTCTCGTCGTCGCTCCGATGACTGCGACCTCCAGGCCCGCGACGTCGAAGATCTCGTAGGCAGAGAACTGCGGGATATCGTCCTTCAGGATGTTCGCCGACAGCAGTGGGAAGTCGGCGGCGGCCGGGATGGTGGTCTTCAGCGCCCCGTACCAGTTGTGGAACTCGTGGTTTCCGACTGCGCTGGCACGCACGTCGAGCGCATTCAGGACGTCGAAGGACGGCACGAAGTGCAGCGACTGAGGATTCTGATCGCCCTCGTCGGCTTTGAAATTGTCTCCGGCGGACAGGACGAGTGTGGAGTTTTCGCCGTACAGGGCGCGCTGCTTCTCGATGGTTCCGGCAAACTGCACCGTCGTTGGATCGGCGATTTCCCCGTGAAAGTCGTTAACGCTGAGCAGGGCGACCTTGATCGGCTCGACCGGATCGGCCGATGCCGGAGGCGAGACCAACGCAGCCGCAACTGATGCGACACCTAATAGAGCGACCCGTATCAGAAGCGGGCGACGGGGAGGCATGGGCATTTTCTACAGCAAGATCGCTCGCCTGTCTGCCAAACGAGCTTGTGACGGGTCAGCGGTGTCGTGATCACAGGTCCGCGAGTCCTTGGCACCCGCCCTGCCATTTCGACCTACTCAGCCGTGCGGTAGCGGCCTTGGTGGAACAGCAGCGGCTTGTCAGCGTCGCCCTCGCCGAGTCCTTCGACCTTGCCGATGACGAGGTAATGGTCGCCAGCTTCGTGCACGTCTTGGACGGTGCAGTCGACCCAGCCGACCGTTCCCTCCAGTTGAGGGGTGCCGTTGTCAGTCAGGCCCCATTCGATTCCGACGAACTTGTCGTCAGCCCGAGACGCAAATGCGTTGGAAATTTCAGTTTGGTCCGCGGCGAGGATGTTGACGCAGAACTTGCGCGTCTGCCGGATCGCCGCGAAGGCGCGTGACGTCTTCTGCGGGAGGAACGCGACCAGCGGCGGGTCGAGCGAGACGCTGGTGAACGACTGGCAGGTCATGCCGACCGGCTTGCCGCCCTGCACCGTGGTGATGACCGTGACACCACTCGCGTACTGGCCGAGCACGTCACGATACTGACGGGCAGCAGCCTGCGCCGCCTCGCCGTCGATCTCGACGACCTCACCCGGCCGCCACGAGAAGAGCTCATGGTGGCCGCCGAGGTAGGAGTCGATCAGCTCACGGGACGGCCACGACTTGGCGGCGTCAGAGCTGATGCCGTCGGGGAGATCTGCGTCAGTCACGGAGCCCACTGTTTCATCCCTAACCGGACTGGCCGAAGGCGTGGCCCCAGTACGAGACAGCCGTCGATTCGCGGGCAACCCAGCGCTCGTCGCTGACGGTCAGACCTTCGCAGCCGAACTCGATGTCGAATCCACCGGGTGACTTCACATAGAACGAGACCATTTCGTCGTTCATGTGACGGCCGAGTGTCGCCGACAGCGGCGCCTTGTGCTTGTTGACCCGCTCGAGCGCCCGGCCGACATCGTCGAGCTTGTCGACTTCGAGCATGAGGTGAACGCAGCGGCTCGGGTTGGGCATCGGCAGGAAAGCCAGCGAGTGGTGACGCGGGTTGACGCCGAGGAAGCGCAGCCAGATCTTGGAGCCAGGCTCCTTGCCGACGAACTCGCCGGGCATCGACATGGAGTCGCGGAGGCGGAAGCCGAGCACATCGCGGTAGAACTTGAGCGCCTCGACATCGTCATCGACGGGGATGACGACGTGGCCCATGCCCTGGTCGCCGGTCACGAACTTCGCGGCGTACGGGGTCACGACGGGGCGGGATTCGTACGTGATGCCATGGAACAGCTCGAAGACGTTGCCGAACGGATCGGTGAACCGTACGAGCTCCTGGACCCGGCGCTCGGCCAGCTCCTCGGGAGTGCCCTCGGTGGTCTGGACGCCGGCCTTGGTGAGATGCTCGCGGGCAGCCTGGAGCGCGTCGTGGTCGGCGAGCTCCCAGCCGACACAGTCGAGCTGGTCGACGTTGGACGGGAACACGATCAGACGGGCCGAGACTTCGTCGATGCGGTAGTAGAGGTTGTCGGGGTTGGGTCCGCGACCCTCGGCGAGGCCGAGTACCTTGCCGGCGAACAACTTCCAGTCGTCGAGGTTGGTTGAGGCGACCCGGGCATAGCCCATGGACTTGATGTCGATCATGTTCGACTCCTCTCGACGTGGTTGGAGAGGTACGCGGTGCAGACCTGGCGGAACTCGTCAGCCGCCTCGATCTGTGCCCAGTGCCCACAGTTGGGAAACACGTGCAGCGTTGCCTTGGGGATCATCTTCAGTGCGACGAATGCGCCGTCGAGCGGGTTGACCCGGTCTTCGCGACCCCAGGTCAGCAGCGTCGGGCGCTTGATCTGGTGCGCATCGCGCCAGATCAGGCCGTCCTCGAAGCTGTCAGGATTCCAGAACGACATGCCCATCGACTGCATGGCCTCCTGCGCACCAGGAGCTGTCGCGTCGGCGAAGCGTTCTTCGACCAGCTCATCGGTGACCAGCGACTGGTCGACGACCATGGTGGAGATGAACGCGCGCAGCGACTCCCGGGTCGGAGCAGCGCCAAAGTCCATGAGGCGCTTGACGCCTTCGGTCGGGTCAGCGTGGAAGAGGCTGAGGTTGAGACCGCCGGGGCCCATGAGGACGAGACGACCGACGCGCTCGGGGTACATCAGCGCGAACCGTGCTGCCGTGCCGCCGCCCAGGCTGTTGCCGAGGAGATGGATGCGCTCGATGCCGAGCTCATCGAGGAAGTCCTTGATGATCGTGGCCGAGTGGCGGAAGTAGTTGCCGACCACTGGAGGCTTGTCGCTCTGGCCGAAGCCGGGCTGGTCAACGAGCAGCGTACGGAAGTCCTCGGCGAAGCCCGGAAGTGCCGAGCCGAAGTTGGACCATGCCGAGGCACCGGGTCCGCCGCCGTGCAGCATCACCAGCGGCAGGCCGCCACCGACCGAGGTCGGCTCGCCGGCCTCGTAGTAGTTGAGCGTCAGGTCGCCGGCCTTGGCAGATCGGCGGGTTGACTCGCGGTCAGCCAGCTTGTCTGAGCTTGGGACCATCAGTACATCCCTGGGTCGACCTTGTGACCGAACTCCGACATGCCGAACATCTGCAGGGCGCGCTCGGGGTCATTGGCTGCGTGAACGCGACCGGCATGCGCATCGCGCCAGGCGCGCTGGAGGTAGGTGCCGTTGGCGAGCGCACGGCCACCCGACGACTCGAAGAGGACGTCGATCGCGTCGATCGCGCGCTGGGTGCCGAGGACCTGGTCGCGACGAACCTTGAGGCGGAGAGGGATCGGGATCTTCTCACCCTTGGCGACGAGCGCCTGCTCCTGTCGGATGTTGGCCATGCAGAGCTCCCATGCCGCGTCGATCTCGCTCGAGGCGCGAGCAATGCGTACGGCAGCGAACGGGTCAGACGAAGCCTTCTCGCCGAGGTACGCAGCGCGTACGCGAGCCTGCTGCTGCTCGACGTGCTCTTCGTACGCACCGCGCGCCATACCGACGATCGGAGCCGTGATGGTGGTGGTGAAAAGTGAGTGGAACGGCAGCTTGTAGAGATCGCTGGTGTTCTGCTCCTGGCCGGGGCCGAAGCAGCGACCGGTGTCACCCATCGAGAGCGTGAACTCGTTGGGGATGAAGGTCGGGGCAACGACGATGTCGTTGGAGCCGGTGCCGGCGAGGCCGACGACGTTCCAGACGTCGACGATCTCGTACTTCTCACGGGGAACCATGAACGTCTTGAAGTCGACGATCTGGCCCTCCTCGTTCGAGACGAGGCCCCCGAGCAGCACCCAGCTGGCGTGCGCCGAGCCGGACGAGAAGCTCCAACGGCCTTCGAGCGTGTAGCCGCCTTCGGCGATGGTCGCCTTGCCGGTGGGTGCGTATGAGGAGCTCAGGCGGGTGCTGGTGTCGTCGCCCCAGACGGCCTGCTGGGCGTCGTCGTGGAACAGGCCAACCTGCCACGGGTGAACGCCGAGGACCGAGGAGATCCAACCGGTCGAGCCACAGGCCGACGCTATGAGCGCGACGGCGGTGTAGAAGTCGATCGGGTCGGCCTCGAGGCCGTCGAAGCGCTTGGGCTGAAGCAGGCGGAAGAAGCCGGTCTCTTCCAGCTCCTTGACCGACGCCTCGGGGACCTGGCGAAGTCGCTCGGTCTCGTCAGCGCGCTCGCGCAGCGTGGGAAGGAGGTCTCGTACGCCATCGAGTACAGCCTGGGTCATTGCAGCTCCTTGGGAGATCGTCTACGCCAATACTAGAACACGTTCTAGTAACAGTCCATCGGTGGGGCAACCCTGCAAGACTGGCGCTCATGACAACCCCCACGAACCCCGACCGCGCGGCCGCGTTTCTTGCATTGCACCAGCCCCGCGCCGGATTCATTCTCCCCAATGCCTGGGACGGCGGATCAGCACGGATCCTGGAACAGGTCGGCTTCCCGGCCATTGCCACCACCAGCGCCGGCATCGCGTTCAGTCGTGGTGTCGCCGATGGCGGAATGGAGGGAACCGACATGCTCGACTGCATCGCGCTGATCGTCGAAGCCGTCGAGTGCCCCGTGAGCGCCGACCTTGAATCCGGGTACGGCGACACTCCCGACCAGGTCGCCAACACCGTCGCTGCGGCCGTCGCGATCGGCGTGGTCGGTGGCAACCTCGAGGACGTGACTCACCCCGGTGAACTGCTCCCGATAGAAGATGCGCGCGAGCGCCTCGAGGCTGCCCGCAGCTCAGCGCCTGCCGGATCGTTCGTTCTCAACGCACGCACCGACCCGTACATGATCGGCCATCCGGATGCGCTCGCCGAGACGATCAAGCGCGCTGAGCAGTACGTCGCCGCTGGTGCCGACTGCATCTTTGTTCCCGGTGTCAGCGATGCCGACGAAATCGGCCGGCTGACCGCAGAGATCGACGCGCCCGTCAACGTGGTCGCAGGGCTGGTCGAGCCAGTGCTCGACGCCTCCACGCTGCGCGGACTCGGAGTCGCCCGCATCAGTGTCGGCGGCACCCTGACTCGAGCTGCGCTCAGCCTGGTCGATCGGGCGGGCCGAGAAATGCTCGAACACGGAACATTCGGATTCGCCGACAGCCTGATTTCGTACGGCGAGTTCCAGCGGAAGCTGGCCCGGGCCTAGGCGTTTGCGTCGTTCTTTGCCTTCAGCATCAGGGCGATGTCGATGAGCTGATCCTCCTGGCCACCGATCAGCTTGCGCTGGCCAGCTTCGAGCAGAATCTGCGCGCCGGAGACGCCGTAGCGGTCAGCAGCATTGCCCGCGTGCTTGAGGAATGAGGAGTAGACGCCGGCGTAGCCCATCATCAGCGTCATCCGGTTGAGCGTGCACTCCTCCGGCATCGCCGGGCGGATGACATCCTCGGCCGCATCGACGATCTGCAGGAAGTCGACGCCGGTGTTCCAGCCGAGCTTGTCGGCGACACCGATGAAAGCCTCGAGCGGGGTGTTGCCCGCTCCGGCGCCGAAGCGGCGCACCGAACCGTCGATCTGGGTGGCGCCTGCGCGAGCTGCGACGACCGTGTTGGCGACGCCGAGACCGAGGTTCTCGTGACCGTGGAAGCCGACCGTGGCCTCATTGCCGATCTCTGCGACGACAGCAGACACGCGGTCCGCGACGCCTTCCATGATCAGTGCGCCGGCCGAGTCGACGACGTAGACACACTGACATCCCGCGTCGACCATGATGCGGGCCTGCTGGGCGAGCGTCTCGGGCGACTGGGTGTGGCTCATCATCAGGAAGCCAACGGTCTCGAGTCCGAGCTCACGGGCCAGGCCGAAGTGCTGCTTAGAGGTGTCGGCCTCGGTGCAGTGCGTGGCGATGCGGCAGATCTGACCGCCGTTGTCCTGCGCCGCGCGAATGTCGTCCTTGGTTCCGACGCCCGGGAGCATCAGGAAGGCGATTTTGGCGGTCTTGGCCGTCTCGGCCGCGAGCTTGATGAGCTCCTGCTCGGGCGTCTTGGAGAAGCCGTAGTTGAACGACGATCCGCCGAGGCCGTCACCGTGGGTGACCTCGATGACGGGGATGCCGGCCGCGTCGAGTGCGCCGACGATGTCGCGCACCTCCTGCGGCACAAACTGGTGGCGCTTGTGGTGCGAGCCGTCACGCAGGCAGGTGTCGGTCAGCCGCAGGTCGAGCTTGCTCGACGGGTCGGTCTGCGACCAGGTGCGGGCAAGCTTGTCGATCGAGGCATCGATGCTCGAAACAGGAATGCTCATTTGATGATCTCCCTTGCGATCGACTCGCCGACGCGGGTGGCGGCGGCGGTCATGATGTCGAGGTTTCCTGCGAACGGCGGCAGGTAGTCACCGGCGCCTTCGACCTCGACGAAGATGCTGACCTTGGTCATACCCATCGTGGCCTCGGTGGCGTCATCGAACTGCGGATCCTGCAGCAGTCGATAGCCGGGTACGTATTCCTGCACCGACTTGGCCATGTCGAACACCGACTGTGAGATGGCGTCGCGATCGGCGTCGGCGCTGACGCCGCAGAAGATCGTGTCGCGCATGATCATCGGCGGCTCGGCCGGATTGAGGATGATGATCGCCTTGCCCTTTTCGGCACCGCCGATCGTCATCACGCCATTGCTGGTCGTACGGGTGAACTCGTCGATGTTGGCGCGAGTACCCGGTCCGGCAGAGGCGCTCGAGACCGAAGCGACGATCTCGGCGTACGGCACCGGGGCGATGCGCGAGACGGCGTAGACCATCGGGATCGTGGCCTGGCCGCCACACGTGATCATGTTGACGTTGTCGGCGAGGATGTGTTCTTCGCCGTTGACCGGCGGGATGACGGCGGGGCCGACGGCGGCAGGCGTCAGGTCGATTGCCTTGATGCCGGCCTCGGCGTAGCGCGGTGCGTACTCGCGGTGAACGTATGCGGACGTCGCCTCGAAGATCAGCTCGGGCAGCTCGTCCTGCTCGAGCAGCCAGTCGACACCCTCGTGCGATGCCTCGACGCCGCGATCGCGAGCGAGCTTCAGACCTTCGGACGAGGCGTCGACGCCGATCATCCAGCGCGGCTCGATCACATCGCTGCGGAGCAGCTTGTAGAGCAGGTCGGTTCCGATGTTGCCGGGGCCGACGATGGCCGCGGTGACTTTGCGGGTCATATTTTCTTACTCCTCGAAGGAGACGGTCAGAGGCGCGAACCCACTGATGGAAGCCGTCACGCGGTCACCCGCGGCGAACGGCACGAAGGGCCCCAGGGCCCCGGACAGGATCAGGTGGCCAGCACGCAGCGGGTCGCCGAAGCGCGCGGCCTGGATGGCGAGCCACCTCAGCGCCTCGAGCGGGTCGCCGAGGCAGGCGGCGCCCGTGCCAGATGAACGCTCCTCGTCGTTGATGGTGAGGCTCATCTCGACGTCACGCGGCTCGATCTCGGAGAGCGGCAGGCCTGCATCGCCGATGACATAGAGGCCGCTCGACGCGTTGTCGGCAACCGTGTCGGTGAACTCGATGTCCCAGCCCTCGATGCGCGAGTCGACGATTTCCAGCGCGGGCAGCGCCACGTCGACGGACTCGCGTACGAAGTCGACGGTGATCTGCTCCTCGGGCACGTCGATGTCGCGGCTCAGTCGGAAGGCGACTTCCGCTTCCACTCGAGGCTGTACGAGAGTGCGCATCGAGATCGGGGTGCCGTCGACGCCGTAGCTCACATCCATCTCGTCGAGCAGATAGCCGAAGTCGGGCTGGTCCACGCCGAGCTGCTTCTGCACTGCCTCGGAGGTGGCGCCGATCTTGCGGCCGACGACGGTCGCGCCTGCGGCCAGCCGCTTCTGGACGAGTCCTTGCTGCACGGCGTATGCAGCTGGCAAGTCATCGGTCCCGATCAGATCGCGAACCGCTGCGCACGGCACCCTCGTCTCCAGGGCATGCGCGAGCCGCTCGGTCGCCGCAGCGATGGCGGCAGGATCAGCCTTGATGGAGGACACATCCGCCATACTAGAACCTGTTACAGTTTTGCGGTAGTTCACCCCGACGGAGGTCCCATGGAAGAGACGTATGACGTCGTCGTCGTAGGAGCCGGAGGCGCCGGTATGACGGCCGCTCTTGCTGCTGCCGACCATGGTCTGGACACCGTCCTGATCGAGAAGAGTGCCTACTTCGGTGGCTCAACCGCGCGCTCGGGTGGCGGCGTATGGGTCCCCGGCAACGCTGCTCTCAAAGCTGCCGGCCAGGTCAGCGCGACTGACCGCCAGGATGCAAGCGACTACCTGCAGGCGATCGTCGGCGACGAGGTCCCCAAGATCCGCCGCGAGACCTTCCTCGATCGCGGGCCTGAGGTCATCGACTTCCTGCTCAACAAGACCCCGGTCAAGCTCAAGTGGGTTCCGGGCTACTCCGACTACCTCCCCGAGCAGCCGGGTGGCCGCGCTCAAGGTCGCAGCGTCGAGCCGATCCCGATGGACGGCCGCGTCCTCGGCGACGAGCTCGCGCGCCTGCACCCGCCGTACGCCAAGGCGCCCGCCAACCTCATCGTGACCCAGGCCGACTTCCGCAAGATCAGCCTCGGCCTGCGTTCGATCCGCGGCCCGATCACCATGATGCGAGTCGTCATCATGCGCATCATCAGCTCGCTTCTCGGCCGCAAGATGTACGCGATGGGCAACGCCCTCACAATCAGCCTCCGCAAAGCACTGCTCGAGGCCAAGGTGCCGGTCTACTACGAGACCGAGCTCACCGGCCTGGTGATCGAGAACGGTCGAGTCGTCGGCGTACGTGCTCAGCGCGACGGCGAGGAAGTCGTCATCCGTGCCCGCCGCGGCGTGATCCTCGGATCCGGCGGATTCGAGAAGAGCGAAGCACTGCGCGAGAAGTACCTCCCCTCCCCAACCGATGCCGACTGGAGCACCGCCGCCGCCAGCAACACCGGCGCCGGTATCGAGGCTGGAGTCGCCATCGGCGCAGCAATCGACATGATGGACGACGCCTGGTGGGGACCGACGATCCCGCTGCCCAACGGCCCGTGGTTCTGCCTCTCGGAGCGCAACCTGCCCGGCTCGATCATCGTCAACTCTGCTGGCAAGCGCTTCATGAACGAGGCGCTGCCCTATGTCGAGGCCACGCACGAGATCTACAAGGGTGAGGCCACCGGCGTCTCGCACGTACCCGCCTGGTTGATCATCGACCAGCGCTACCGCAACCGTTACCTCTTCGCTGGCCTCTCGCCGCGTCAACCGTTCCCGGGCCGTTGGCTCAAGAGCGGCGCCGTAGTCAAGGCATCGTCACTCGCCAAGCTCGCCGAGGCGATCAACGTTCCCACCGACGCGCTCGCGTCGACGATCGAGCGCTTCAACGGCTTCGCCAAGACCGGCAACGACGAGGACTTCCACCGCGGCGACAGCGCCTACGACCGCTACTACGCCGACCCTCGCGTGAAGCCCAACCCGTCGCTGCACAGCATCGACCAGGGCCCGTTCTACGCCGTCAAGATCGTCCCCGGCGACCTCGGCACCAAGGGCGGCATCGTCACCGACGAGCGTGCACGCGCGCTTCGCGCTGACGGCTCGGTCATCGAAGGCCTGTACGCCGCGGGCAACGTCTCGTCGGCCGTCATGGGTCACACGTACGCCGGACCCGGCGCGACCATCGGCCCCGCCATGACGTTCGGCTACCTCGCCGCTGAAGACATCGCACTCAGCTCGAAAAAACAGGATGCCGTCTGATGCCGATCGACCCCGATATCGCGATTGGCGCCACCGTTGGCACCCAGGAGTTCTCCTGGACCAGCAGCGACGTACTCCTCTACCAGCTCGCCGTCGGAGCCGGCGCACGTCCGGGTGACAACATGTCGGCCGACGCGCTGCGCTGGACCCTCGATTCCGACGACCTCCAGGTGCTGCCGAGCTTCGCCGTGGTCGCGCCGTCGTTCCACGAGACCAATCCCCCTTCGCTCGACCTGCCGGGCTGTGACATCACCCTGACCCAGGTCGTCCATGGTGCTCAGGAAGTCCACCTCACGTCGCCGCTGCCCACCGTGGGCTCGGCCACGCTGACGACGACCATCACGGACGTCTGGGACAAGGGCAAGGCTGCCGTCATCTGGCAAGAAGGAGTCGCCGTCGATCCGAACGGTGCCGAGCTGTGGCGCGTACGCTCCTCGATCTTCGTCAAGGGCGAGGGCGGATGGGGCGGCAACCGCGGCGAGAGCAATGCCATCGCCGTACCCGATCGTGCGCCGGACGGCACCGCGTCCTACACAGTCACCCCCCAGCAGGCACTGCTCTACCGCCTCTGCGGTGACCGCAACCCGCTGCACGCCGATCCCGCATTCGCGGCCGGTGCCGGTTTCCCGGCGCCGATCCTGCATGGGCTGGCGACGTACGGGATCGTGCTGCGAGAGGTCATCGACCTGCTCCTCGATGGAGACGCCAGCAAGGTCGGCGGCTTCGGCGCTCGCTTCGCCGGCGTCGTGTTCCCCGGCGAGACGCTGTCGATCAACGCGTGGGATGAGCCCGAGGGCATCGCAGTCACCGTCACGGTGGGCGCCGACAATCGCCCGGCCCTAGCCGACTGCTTCGTGACTCGCCGCTAGCAATATCGCTGGTTGAGCAGGAGGCCGCCCGCTGGGGGTACCTCCCACGAGCGCAACGAGTAGGGGCCCGACGTACCGAAACCCGGTGACTCCGAGTGCTTGCGTGAGCATTTCGGCGTACGCGGTTTCGATACACTCGTTCCTCGCTACTCAACCAACGAGATGGTGCCTACGCTCAAGGCATGGCCTGCGCTCCAACGAGGACGAAGAGTCAGGCTGGCTCTGTCTGCTCGCTCGACTACCTGCCGAGGACCAGGCCTGAGGTCGGGACTCCGGTACCTGCTGTGACCAGCACGTTCTCCACATCCGGCACCGGGTTGACCGAAGTGCCGCGGATCTGGCGTACGCCCTCGGCGATGCCGTTCATGCCGTGGATGTATGCCTCGCCGAGCTGGCCGCCGTGCGTGTTGAGAGGCAGCTTGCCGCCGATCTCGATGGCGCCGTTGGCGATGAAGTCCTTCGCCTCGCCGCGTCCGCAGAAGCCCAGCTCCTCGAGCTGCATCAGGACGTACGGGGTGAAGTGGTCGTAGAGGACCGCCGTCTGGATGTCCGCCGGTGTGAGACCGGACTGACGCCACAGCTCGCGACCGACGACGCCGATCTCGGGGATGCCGATGTTGTCGCGGTAGTAAGAGGTCATGACGAACTGGTCGGCGGCACTGCCCTGGGCGGCGGCAAGGATCGGCACTGCGCCAGCCTTGAGGTCGCGAGCGCGCTCGGTGGTGGTGACGACGATCGCAACAGCGCCGTCGCTCTCCTGGCAGCAGTCGAGGAGACGCAGCGGATCGGCGATCAAGCGCGAGTTCTGGTGGTCCTCGATCGTGATCGGCTTCTCGTAGAAGAATGCGTTCGGGTTGGTGGCTGCGTGCCGACGGTCAGCAACGGCGACAGCGCCGAAGTCGGCCGAGGTTGCGCCGTACTCGTGCATGTAGCGACGTGCCTGCATCGCCACCGTGGCTGCAGGGGTCGAGAGTCCGTGCGGGTAGGACCACGCGTTGTCGAGACCGTTGGTGTTGACCTGCTCGGCTGCCCACTTCTGGACCTGGCCGAAGCGCTGGCCCGAGCGCTCGTTGAAGCCGCGGTAGGCCACGACGACATCGGCAACGCCGGTCGCGACGGCCATGGCCGCTTGCTGCACCGTTCCGCAGGCAGCGCCGCCGCCGTAGTTGATGCGGCTGAAGAAGCGCAGGTCGCCCATGCCGAGCTCACGTGCCAGCGCGATCTCGGAGGTCGAGTCCATCGTGAATGTCGTCAGTCCGTCGACGTCAGACGGCGACAGCCCGGCGTCAGCCAGGGCGGCGAGTGTCGCCTCGGCCGAGAGCTGAAGCTCGGACCGACCCGACTCCTTCGAGAACTCGGTCGCGCCGATTCCGGCGATTGCTGCGGCTCCACTGAATGCGCTCACTTGGGGTCCCCGGGAAAGCGCCGACGAGACAGAGGTGAGCCAGCAGACTGACGCTGGCGGTTTTCTGGGGAGAGGTTCATCGACGGATCTCCAGTCGTGCGTTCGCGTGGGTGCCGATCGAGACACCAACCGTGACGTCGATCGTCGTCACGCCGTCCTGTTCGGACACGATGTTGCCGATGAAGCGCAGCGTGTCGTACGGGTAGGCCGGCGCACCGAGGCGGAGCGCGCAGGACAGGATCTGCGTCTGCGACCCGGACCAGTCGGCGATGTAGCGATGCACGAGACCCATCGTGCTGAGAATGTTGATGAAGATGTCCTTGCTGCCGTGCCCGATCGAGCGATCACGGTCATGGTGGACATCCTGGAAGTCACGGGTCGCGAGTGCCGTCGACACCACGAGAGTCGGCGTGATCGGCAGCTCCCATACGGGGAGGTCCGACTTCGCTTCTGGCTCGGGCTCCCGCGCGGGGGTGCCGGCCGGCTGCCACTTCGCCAGAGTGACGTCATCGTCGATCGGGTCGAACCAGACCTCGACGGCGTCGCCGATCGCGACCTCTCCCTTGACCTCGCCGATCATCCGGACGCCCTCTTCGAGGTCGACCAGAGCCAGCGTCAGCGGGAGCTGCTTGCCGGGTACGACCGGCGCATGGTGCACGAGGAACGATCGAACAGTGCCCTTGCCGATTGCTGTGACAAAGCCGCGATCCATCGCATGACACTTCGGGCATACGGGACCGGGCGGGTGCCGGAGCTCGCCGCACGCGTTGCACTTCTGGATGCGCAGCTCGCCGGCCTGCGTGCCCTCCCAGAAGAAGGAGGTGTCCTTGTTGACCATCGGTCGCGACGACTTCGACTTGTCGACCGCGACGCGGCCGGTGCCGGGCTTGAACTTGAGGACCCGGAACGTCATCGTGGCGACCTCTTCGTCGCCGACGCTCCAGATGCTCTTGGTGGTGATGAAGTAGCCCTCGCCGACACCGGTCTTCTTGGGACCCATGACGTCCGCGAGGTGCGTGCTGATGGTCGGGACCTCGCCGGGGCGCAGCGTGCGCGCGTAGGTCTGGTCGCAGTTGGTGCCGAGCACCGAGGTGAAGCCGGCGTCGTCGAGCACCTGCATGGTGTCGGGCAACGGGTCGTTGGGCATGCGCTCGGGGTTGAGGCCGTACATCGTCCACACCTGCGCCATGGCAGGAGGTGCCTCGGTGTCGGGTCCGGGAGCCCAGCGCGGGTTGGTGTCGCCGATCGCCTCGGCCCAGTGACGGATCATCGGGGTGTTGACCGGGTCCGGAGCCTGGCGGGCGGGGCTGTTGCCCCGCGCCTTGATCTTGTCAGTCAGCTCAATGATCGGATCAGTCATCGCGGCACCCTCGGCAGCTCGAGTCCGAACATGGCAATCAGCTCGCGCTGCACCTCGTTGACACCGCCGCCGAAGCTCAGCACGAGGTTGCGCTTGGCGGTCTTGTCGAGGTACTCCGCGAGGCGGCCCGTCTCCGGATCGGACGGATCACCGAACACATCGACGACATCGGTCAGCGCCAGTCCGAGCTTCTGCACCTCGTCGCTCGCGAACACCTTGGAGGTCGACGCGTCAGCAACAGTCGTCTTCTCGGTCGCCGGCGCATTCGCCACGGCCCAGTTGAGCAGCTCGTTGACACGGAACGATGCAGTGGCGCGGGCGAGTGTGTCGCGCACCCACGGCACCTCGAGCACAGGCGTGCCGTCCGGAGCCGTGCGACCCTCAGCCCAGTCGCGAACGAGATCGCGCAGGCCTTCGATGCGGCCGGCCGGGCCGAGCATGACGCGCTCGTGGTTGAGCTGCGTCGTGATGAGGCTCCAGCCGCGGTTCTCCTCGCCGACCAGCATGTCCACGGGCACACGTACGTCGTTGAAGTAGGTAGCGTTGGTGTGGTGCGAGCCGTCGCTGGTGACAATCGGCGTCCACGAGTAACCCGGGTCCTTGGTGTCGACGATCAGCACCGAGATGCCGCGATGCGGAGGCGCGTCGGGATCGGTGCGCACGGCGAGCCACACCCAGTCGGCTGCGTGACCACCGGTAGTCCACATCTTCTGGCCGTTGACGATGTAGTGGTCGCCGTCGCGCTTGGCGCTCGTGCGCATCGACGCGAGGTCGGTGCCGGCATCGGGCTCGCTGTAGCCGATCGCGAAGTGCACGTCGCCGGTGATGATGTCGGCTAGGAACATCTCCTTCTGCTTCTCGGTGCCGTACGCCTGCAGCGTCGGACCGACCGTCTGCAGCGTGACCGACGGGAGGTGGACGTCGGCGTGCGAGGCCTCGTTGACGAAGACCTGCTGCTCGATGACGCCGCGACCCTGGCCGCCGTACTCCTTGGGCCAGCCGACTCCCATCCAGCCGTCAGCACCCATCTGCTTGATGATGCGGTGGTAGGCGGGACCATGGCGGTTGTTGCGCATCTCGTCGCGGTCGGCGTCGCTGACCAGGTTCATCAGGTAGTCGCGGGCCTCGTCCTTGAACGCCCGCTCCTCTTCGGTGAGCTCGGCGTTCTTGCCGGCCGTCTCGACCACGGGCACGGCAGCGAGCGCGGCCGGTCCGCCGAGGTGGCGGGCGATGTCGCGTACGGCCGCGAAGTAGCGGGGCATGTCGTACGTCTCGTCGACACCCATACCCCCGTGGAGGTGCTGGCAGATCTGCATCAGCGCCGGTGCGCGGTTGGCGAACCAGTACGCAGCGATCGCCAGGTCATCTGCCGCGGGGTCACCGGCGTCGAGGCGGCGTACGGCCTCGGTCGCGGTCAGCGTGAACGTGCGCGAGCCGATGTAGACGTCGGCAATCTGCTGAGCGACGGCCTGGAACTCGGCGAGCGAGCGGCCGAACTGCTTGCGGTCCTTGATGTAGCCAGCGGTCAGGTCGCGAGCACCCTCGACGACTCCGGCGCCCAGAGAGGCGAGTCCGGCGATCGCGTGGTTGCGTACGACCTCAGCGTCGAGCTCACCCAGCGAGGGGGCAGCGTCGAACGTGTAGGTGGCTTCGGTCGTGCCACGGGATGTAACGGTCTCGACCTTGCTGACTCCGGCGCCATCAGCATCGACGAGAACGACGACGGAGCCCGCCGAGACGAGCAGGATCGTCGCACCCTCAAGAACGGGGACGCCGACCTTCGTACCCGTCACGGTCCCGTCGTACGTGGTCGAGGGATCGGTCGGCAGCGCGACACCGAGCTCACCCAGCGCCGGAGCGAACTTCAGCTCACCGGCGAGCACCTTGGGGACCAGGTCAGCCTGCAAGTCTTCGGAGCCAGAACGTACGAGGGGCAGCAACCCGCACGCGACCGTCTCCCATACGGGCAGATCAGCAGCGCGACGTCCGACCTCGTGCAGCAGCACCGAGATCTCCGTCAGGCCGAGTCCCTCGCCGCCGAGCTTCTCGGGAGCGGCGAGCGCGAGAAGGCCAGACTCTTGGAGGGCGCGCCATGAGCCGTCTCCGCGGTCGAGCACGTCGCCAATGACGGAGCGCACCTCATCAAGTACCGAGTCCACGCAGATCGTCTCCTTTGCAGGCATCGGGCAATTCGCCCGCTCCGGAACTATAACGTGTTCTATTCTTGGGGAAGTCGACTAAGGGAGTACCTCATGACCATCCCGGTCAAGAAGTTGTTTGGCGCCGTGCGCCCACTCCTCCCCGACCCCTCGACCTGGGACTTGTTTGACGTCCCCGATGTCGAGCTTCCCGAGGGACGCTGGCTCAAGCTGCGCCGCCGCGGCCAGACCTGGCTCACCGACGTACCCGGACCGACTCCAGACGCTCCCACGATCATCCTGCTTCATGCCGTCGGATGCACCGGTCAGCTCACCTGGTTCCCCACGATCCCCGAACTCGCCAAGCACTTCCGGGTCATCACGTTCGACCAGCGGTGGCACGGCCGCGGCATCATGTCCGAGAAGTTCCTGATCTCCGACTGCGCGGATGACGTCGGCGCGGTGATCGAGGCCTTGAAGCTGGACAAGCCGATCGTCGCTGGATACTCGATGGGATCCATCGTCGCGCAGCGAGTCTGGCGCCAAAGCCCCGATCTGATCGGCGGGATCGTCCTCGCCGCGAGCACGGCGCACTTTCGTACGAATGGCCGCGAGCGCGTCTTCCATGCCGGTATGGAGATCAGCATGCGCTTGAGCACCACGCTGTCACGCTCGGCGACCATCAACCGGGCTACCGTCGCCGCCGTCGATGCCATTGACGAGGAGAGCACTGACACCGCTCGATGGGCCATGAGGCAGTTCCGCTCGACGAGCGCCTGGGCTGTTGGCCAGGCGGTGGCCTCACTCGGACGACACCACTCGTCGCCCTGGCTGACCATGGTTGACGTGCCCACCGCCATCGTCGTGACCACCAAGGACCACGTCATTCCACCGGACCGCCAGCTCGAGCTGGCGGAGCTCATTCCTGGCGCCACGGTCCACAAGGCCGAGTGCGGCCACGCCGGCTGCGTGCTCGAGCACAAGGAATTCGTACCCGTGTTCGTCGAAGCGGCCCTCGAAGTCTCGGCGCGCATCCGCGAGACGTCTATAGTCGGCACGAACACGCACTGACGTCTCCAGACCAGTCCCACATCTGAGGATGGCCGAATGACCGCACGCAATGGTGGCGATTCCACCGCCATCGACATCGCTGCCACTCCAGATCGGGTGTACGACCTGATCTCGGACATCACGCACATGGGTGAATGGAGCCCCGAGTGCATTCACTGTGAATGGGTGGACGGGGCAGACGGGCCAGCCGTGGGCGCTCGTTTCAAGGCTCGTAACAAGGGCAAAGCGGGGCCAGCCTGGTTCAACAAGCCTGAAGTGATCGTTGCCGACCCGGGGCGGGAGTTCGCATTCAACCGCAGCGGCCCGGGGATCGGCTCCTACACGTGGCGCTATCGACTCGAACCGACGGAGAGCGGCACCAGAGTGACCGAGTCGTACGAGGCGGTGCGACCACTGCCGAAGGCGATGAACTGGATCACCGAAAGATGGACGGGCAGTCCTGATCGAGACGCGGACCTGCGGTACGGGATGATGGCCACACTCGAACGGTTGAAGAAGGCCGCGGAGTCGAGCTGACCAGTCAGTCGCCGAGCACGGCCTTGCGCATGGCCTCGAGCTCGACCGGGAACTGATCGATCAGGTCCCACGGACGCGGCACCAGTTCGCTGCACGCGATCGCACCGATGTGCATCTGTCCGTTGTTGCTCATCACCGTGATGTTGAGTCCGGCGCCGTGGAACACCGGCCCCAGGGGATAGAGCGCGTCGATGCGTGCGCCGGCGAAGTAGAGCGGGACCGGCGGACCGGGCACGTTGGAGATCACCAGGTTGTGGATCACCGGTGCGCGCTCGGCAAGGCGTAGGTCTGACACCATTCGCACGGCGAGGCCGAACGTACGAGGGGCAGCGAACTCTGCCCACTCCTGCAATGTGTCGGCAGGAACGGCCTTGTGATGCTCCTTGGCATTGACGTTTGCCTCGGCCATCCCGGTGATCCGATCAAGCGGATCCTCAACGTCGGTGCCGAGCCGGCAGAACATCGACGACACCTGGTTGCGGCCCGCCCGCTTCGACTCGGACCGGACGGACACCGGAACGCTCGCCAGCAGCGAGGACTCAGGCAGCTCACCGCGTTCCATCAGGTAGCGACGCAACGCGCCACCACTCAGCGCCAGCACGACGTCGTTGACCGTCGCACCGGGGACCGCCTTCTTGATCTCCTTGATCGTGTCGAGCGAGACGTCGGTGTACGCGATGGAGCGGTGCCCGGTGATCGTGCCGTTGAACGACGTGCGAGGCGCGGTCAGCGGCGCCGCCATAGCCGTGCCCTTCCTGGCCCGTCGACCCGTCTCGACGAGAGTTCGTGCCGTCGGGGCAACGAGCCGGACGATCTGCCACGGCTTGGTTGCCGTCGAGAGCACTCCACGGCCCACCAGCTCGATGTCGGACGGCGCGCGCTTGTGCTCGGCGGCGTTCGCGCCGGTGCCGTTGTCCAGCGGCGGCGCGTCGGCCTCGAGGCTGCAGAGGTACGAGATCATGTTGGAGCCCGAGACGCCGTCGACCGACGCGTGATGCATCTTGGAGAAGATCGCGATCTTGCCGTTGGCCAGGCCCTCGATGACGTGCATCTCCCACAGCGGGCGTGAGCGGTCGAGCGGAATGCCGCCCAAGTGGCCTGCGACCTCGGACAGCTCCCGGTCGCTGCCGGGCGACGGGACGGCCATCCGGTGGACGTGCCGGTCGATGTCGAACTCGTCGTCGGTGACCCAGATCGGGAAGTCGATCCCGCCGGGCACGAACTTGAGCTTGCGGTTGAACATCGCGATGCCCTCGACGCGGTTCGAGAGCTCCTTCTTGAACGTCTGGAAGTCGTAGCCCCCCGGGATCGTCGCAGGATCGACGACGATCACACCGCACACGTGCATGAGCTGCGCGCCGCTCTCGAGGTAAAGGAAGCTGGCGTCAAGTCCGCTGAGTCGATCCATGGCCGTAGCCTAGACCGCCAGAACAGGTTCTACCTTCGAACGAGGAGCCACATGTCAGCCCGGTATGCCCGACGCCAGCTCGCCCTGGCAGCTCTCGCGGCCAACGCCATCCGTCCACAGAAGAACGGTTGGTCCGCGATCCCGAGCTTCGCGTTCGGCTGGCCGACCAGCGAGCTGGCCCCTCACCTGCTGGGCGCAGCGGCGATCGACACCGCCGCCGAGTTGACCGTACGTCGTGGCAAGGCGTCCCGCCTCGGGCTGCTGGCAGGAGCCGTAGCTGTCGGGATGCTGGGCTACACGATCGCTGGCGCTCGCCGTACAGGCACCGAGCTGGACGACGCGCTGCGCAAGAGCATCGGTGACGGCTACCTCGACGAGATCGACATGCCGGGACCGCTCGACCTGCGCCTCCCCCGCGGATCGGTGGCTCGACCCTTCAACTACAAGGTGCACGACATCGAGGTCCTGCGCGACGTCCCCTACACGGAGGGTGGCCGCAAGGCGCACCTCGACATCCGCCGGCCGAAGGACGCCGACCTGGCCGACGCTCCGGTGCTGATCCAGATCCATGGCGGCGGCTGGACGATCGGCAAAAAGGAGCAGCAGGGCATCCTGCTGATGAACCGGATGGCCCAGCAGGGTTGGGTCTGCGTGTCGGTCAACTATCGTCTGGCACCCAAGTACAAGTTCCCCACGCAGATCGTCGACGTCAAGCGCGCGATCGCCTGGGTCCACGAGAACATCAAGGAGTACGGCGGCGACTCGTCGTACGTCGTCATCACGGGTGGATCAGCCGGCGGCCACCTGGCCGCTCTCGCTGCTCTCACCTCCGGCTTGGCGGACTACCAGCCCGGGTTCGAGGACGCTGACACCTCTGTCTCGGCGTGCGTCCCCTTCTATGGCGTCTACGACCTCGGCGGGATCAGCGAGGAGCGCGCGGCAGTCGACATGCGCGACCGGTTCCTCGGCCCGCGAGTGTTCGGCAAGGACCCGAAGACCCACCTCGCCGACTTCGTGCAGGCGTCGCCGCTGGCACACGTCGCCGAGCACACGCCCGACTTCTTCATCATCCACGGCAGCAACGACACCGTCGTGTCGGTCAATCAGGCGCGCTCGTTCGTCAAGGCCCTCAAGGAGAAGTCAGGCGCCTCGATCACGTACGCCGAGCTGCCGGGCACCCAGCACGCCTTCGAGGTGTTCTCGTCGATCCGCAGCCAGCACACGATCGCCGCCGTCGCCCGTTGGCTCCAGTGGCACCGAGCGAAGACTCAGAGGTCCGCTGCACTCTGACGTCCTTGAAGGCCGAGGGACACTGAGAAGGTGACGACTTATCAGGCGGTGTTCCGCGGCGAGGTGATCGCCGCGAGCGACGAAACGATCGTCGTTGAAAGCAACCGCTACTTTCCGCCGGAGTCGTTGGTGCCCGGAATGTTGGACCGCTCCTGGATGAAGTCACTGTGCTACTGGAAGGGCATCGCCAGCTACTTCGACGTCGACACTGGCACGGCCAGCGAACGCCACGTTGCGTGGACATACCGACACCCCAGTCCGTTCGCGCGGCGCATCAAGAACCACGTCGCCTTCTGGCCAGGTTCGGTCGTGGTCCGACCTTGTGAAGACGAGTCGCTAGCTTCTGGGTAGCCCGAGCACGCGTTCTGCGACGACGTTGCGCAGGATCTGAGTGGTGCCGCCAGCGATCGAGAGGCAGCGGTTGAGCAGCATCTCGTGCACGTCCTTGGTGATCTGCGGATCGTCGTGGGTGAAGAGCGCAGCAGGGCCGAGCAGGTCGACGACGAGCTCCGCGGCCTCCTGACGGTTCTTGACGCCGAGCAACTTGGCGACGCTCGACTCAGGGCCAGGTCCGCTGCCGGCGATCGAACGAAGCGTCGTACGTACGCCAAGCAGCTGGCACAGCGTTGCGAGAGCGACCTGGTGGCCGACGAGAGCGGCATCGGTGTCGGACTCGCGATCGGCGATCAGGTCGACAGCTCGCTCGGTGCTCACGCCGAGCTTTGAGCTGCCCATCGCTACGCGCTCATTGGCCAACGTCGTACGAGCGAGCTTCCACCCGCCGTTGACCTCGCCGACGACACAGTCGTCGGGCACGAACAGGTCGTCGAGGAACACCTCGTTGAACATCGCGTCACCGGTCAGCTCGCGCAGCGGGCGGATGTCGATGCCGGGCGACGTCATGTCGACGAGGAAGTAGGTGATGCCCTTGTGACCAGCGTCCTTGTCGGTGCGGGCCAGGCAGATGCCCCAGTCGGCATCCTTGGCGCGCGACGTCCATACCTTCTGGCCCGTCAGCAGCCAGCCACCCTCAGTCCGCACGGCGCGAGTGCTCAGCGCTGCGAGGTCGGAGCCGGCACCGGGTTCGCTGAACAGCTGGCACCAGAAGACGTCACCAAGCAGGGTCTGCATGACGAACCGCTCGGCCTGCTCGGCCGTGCCGTGTTCCACGATCGTGGGGACAGCCCAGGCACCGATCACCAGGTCGGGCCGGGTGAGCTTCGCACGAGCCAGTTCCTCGTCGACAACAAGTTGCTCGACCGGTCCGGCGTCGAGCCCGTAGGGCTTCGGCCAGTGCGGTGTCAGGTAGCCAGCCTCGGCAAGGGCAGCACGCCGCTTGTCGGCCGGCAGCGCGGCGATCGCGTCAACGCCATCACGGGCGACCTTGCGGAACTCGACGTCAGCACCTTCGAAGTCGATCTCGAACGAGCGACGCTGGCCGGAGATGGCGCGGCGGGCCAGACGGGTTGCCGACTGCTCGGCGCCTCCGGTCATGGCGGTGACGGTCAGTTCGAGCGCCACCGCGCGGCGGAGGTAGAGGTGTGCGTCGTGCTCGAACGTGAAGCCGATCCCACCGAGCACCTGGATGCAGTCGCGGGCTACGGACACCGCGCCGTGGAGCGCCACGACTGCAGCGACATCGGCCGCGAAGTCGGCCTCACCCGTAGAGACGTCCGAGCTGATGGCGGTGCCGGCATCCCACGTCACGGCGTTGATCGACTCGGTGGTCTCGAGCATCTGTGAGCAGAGGTGCTTGATGGCCTGGAACGATCCGATCGGCTTGCCGAACTGCTCGCGCACCTTGGCGTAGTCGACGGCAGTGTCGAGACACCACTGCGCGATGCCAGCGGCTTCGGCCGAAGCCAGAGCAATGAGGACGCGGCGTACGGCGTCGCTGTCGATGCTGTCGAGCTGCACGACCTGCTCAGCTGCAACGCGTACGCGACCTCCACGACGCGAGAGGTCGACACCGATCTCGGGCTCGGCGGTCCAGCCGTCGGCAGCAACCAGGGCCCACGCACCGTCGGTCGTCGGGACGAGGAACCAGCTGGCGTCGATCACGTCGATCGCGACGCTGATGTCACCCGATGCGGTGGATCCGTCGACCGCGACTGTGCCGTCGATGGCGATGGCGGCCGAAGCGCCTGCGGCGATGGCTGCGACCACGTCGTCAGCACCCGCCTGGGCAGCGATCTGGGCAACCACGGTCGTGCTCAGCAACGGTCCGGGGACCATCGCGTACGCGGCCGACTCGAGCGCGACCATCTGGTCGAGCAGGTCTCCGCCGCCACCGCCCTGGGACTCGGCGATGCTGATTCCGCTGAGGCCAGCTTCGACGACGGACTGCCAGGTCTTGGCGAAGCCCGCAGAGGCTTCGTTCTCGACGTCTCGAAGAGCGGAGGGACCGTCGAGGCCAGCAGCCCATGACCGTAGGCTGGTGCTCAATTCGAGATGGTCCCGCGTGACGCCGACCGGCATTGAGGGTCGCCTCCAAATCTAGAACGTGTTTCAATAATCATACCGAGGTTCGGCGTGGCTAGTTCCAGCAGCAGCCGTGGACAGGAGACGATGACGCATGACCAGCGTGACGGAGGCAACTCCCGGCTCCAACGCTCAGCGTGAACGCCGCCGCCGCATTCTCGATGCCACGATCGCCCTTGCCGACTCTGGCGGGTTCGACGCCGTCCAGATGCGAGCAGTCGCCGACGACGCTGATGTCGCGCTCGGCACGCTCTACCGCTACTTCCCGTCCAAGATCCATCTCCTGGTCACCGCCCTCGGTCGCCAGTTCGAGCGGGCCGAGGAGCAGTCCCGGTCTCGCCAGGTTCCCGGCGACACCGCGCACGAGCGCGTCATGTACATCCTTGGCCACACCACCACGGCTCTTCAGCGGCAGCCCGAGCTCACCGAGGCACTCACTCGCGCTTTCATGTTCGCCGACGCCTCCGTCGCCGATGAGATCCACTTCGTCGGCATGAAGCTGACAGCGATGATCACTCGAGCGATCGACGGCACCGACGAGAACCGTGAACCGACCGACGAGGACACCGCGATCGTTCGCGTCATCAGCGACGTCTGGTTCACCGCACTCATGGGCTGGGTCACCGGCCGCACCCAGGCAGAAGACGTGACCAAGTCGGTCGACGTCGCCGTACGCCTGCTGCTGCGCTGACATGGGTCACGTCGACCCGACCAAAGAGGTCTTCGGGCAGTTCGTTGCCGACGACCGGCCAGGGCCGATCCAGATGCTCAACCTCGTACGACTTCGTGATCACGCGGTCTACGAGGATGGCCGCGAGTCCACGGGCGCTGAGGCGTACGAGGTCTACGGCCGAGAGAGCGGTCCGATCTTCCAGCGCCTCGGTGGCAAGATCATCTGGCAGGGACGATTCGAGCTGATGGTCATCGGTCCGACCGAGGAGCGCTGGGATCACTGCTTCATCGCCGAGTACCCGAGCGTCGCCGCGTTCGTCGAGATGATCCGCGATCCGGCCTACCGCGAAGCGGTCAAGCATCGGCAAGCGGCGGTCGAGGACTCGCGCCTGATCCGCCATGCCGCGCTCCCTGCCGGCGACCTGTTCGGCCAGATACCAGACTGACTACGCCAGGTCGCTGTACGTGACCATCGACATGCCGTAGCCCCTGAAGTAGCGCGCCACCACACAGCTGGGCTTTCCGCCGACCACGCACGATGCCGTCACCACACGGCCGGACGTGATCAGCTTTGTCACCTCGCTGATCCCTTCTGACTCCAGGATCTCTCGGAGAGACCGCTTGCGACGCCACCCGACGTAGCGAGAGGCGCCGATGAACTGCAGCGTCTGGACGACGCCGAGGATCCGGAACATCCGGGCAAACTGGCCGACTGCCGCCCTCAGGTGGGCCCGCGACGGCTTCATCAGCTGACGGTAGACAGGTCGCGGCTCCCAGTGCGCGGCCATACGTCGAACCTTCAGCACGCCGTCCTCGTACGCCGTCTCATAGAGAAGGTGAGCCGGCGTTCGTACGACGATGCCCGGGCGCAGGGTCGTCACGATCGTCACATCACGTACGACGTCGAAGCCATCGATCCAATCGTTGACGGCCTCGAACTCGATCTTGTTGGGCGCGATGAAGGTGTCCCAGAACCGTCCGAGTCCGCCGGACTCGGACGAGCGGACTGGCCGCGACCCGACGGGATCCTCCACGACGTGCAGGCTCCCGAAGATGTCGATCCAACCCGCCTTGTCGAGCGAAGCGACATACGCAGGCGACGACCGGACCAGGGCGAGCACTTCTGACCGGTCAGGCAGCATGCCGTCAGCGTATGATGCCGCGTCCCGCGATGAGCGGGAGGTCGAGTGCTGTCACCCATCCCGGGGGAAGCTCATTGACCGCCGAGACTGCGTTCAGTGCGCGCATGCCGGTCGCAAGGCAGCCAGCGGTTGCCGCATCGCGGCCGCTGCCGTCGTCGAAGCGGAACGCGGTCTCCTGCGTGATCGACGGGGTTCCCTCGAGCTCGACGCGGTAGACGTCGTCGTTGGCGCCACGCGGCCAGTCGGGCGCGGAGTTCTCGCCGACGCGGTTGATGTGGCGCAGCTGGATGCGGGTCTCGCCCTTGTAGATGCCGTTGATCGTGAAGTTGACGGCGGCGACGTGGCCGGGCGCGATCGGCCCCTTGGCGCTCGGCACCTCCACGTCGGTGACCCACTTGTCGTACGTCGTGGTGATCTCGTCGAGCTCGATACCGACGGCCTCGGCCATCATCGGGACCGTCGCGCCCCAAGCCATAACGAGGATGTCGGTGTGCTCCAGGAGCGCCTTCTCCCCCGGTTCACGACCGATGCCCATCTCGTCCTCGTAGTCGCCGAGGTAGTTGGAGTAGTCGAGGATCTCGAGCGCACGTACAACTCGCACCTCCGACGTGAGGCCCATCAGGGTCATGGGGAACAGGTCGTTGGCGAAACCCGGGTCGATGCCTGTCGTGAAGCATGACGAGCCGCCCGCCTCACACGCCTCGGTGACGGGATCGATCCACATGTCGGGGTTCTGCTTCATGCCCGGCCAGACCCACGGGGTCATCGCCGTGGAGCAGACGTCGACGCCGGCGCGAAGAAACGCCGTCATGACGCGGATGTTCTCGTCGGCGTACTGCGCCGTCGGCCCGTAGTGGACCAGCGCGTCAGGCTTCAGCGCGACGAGCGCGTCGAGGTCATCAGAGCAGAGGATGCCGACCGGATCGCGACCGCAGAGCGTACCGACGTCGACGCCGACCTTCTCCGGGTTGCTGACGCCGACTCCGACGAGCTCGAACTCGGGGTGGTCGAAGACCTCAGTGAGCACGAGCTTGCCGACGAAGCCTGTCCCCCAGACCACAATCCGCTTGCTCATGTCGTGACCAGGCCTTTGCCAGTGACGAGCGGAAGGTCGAGCGCGGTGACGAGTCCCGGCTTCGCGCCGACGACGGCGGGCACGGAGTTGACCAGTCGCATCGCTGTCGCCTTGAGACCGGCGGTGTTGTGGTCGCCGTCCGTGCCGAGCAGCTGCAGGTCAAGCGTGTAGTTGGGCTCGCCCTTGATCTCGACGCGATAGCATCCGAGGCCCGCGGGCTGCGGCCAGTCCGGACCGATCTGGTCATGCACGCGGGTGATGTGCTCGAGCACGACGACCTGCTTGCCGTTGACGATGCCGCGTACCTCGAAGTGCAGGCCGGCGACAGTGCCCTCCTCGATCGTTCCGCAGTCGATGTCAAACGTCTCGGTTGCGGGAAGGCGCTCATAGAACTCCTCGACGCTGTCGAGCTCGAGGCCGAGTCCGGCGGCGATCTGGTGGACGACGCTGCCCCACGCCATCGACAGGATGCCCGGCTGCAGCAGCATCGGTACGTGGTCCATTGGCATGCCGAAGCCCATGACGTCAAAGACGATCATGCGCTGGTTGTACGTGTTGTAGTTGAGCACCTCGGAGCAGCGGACCTGGTCGATGCGCTCGCTGACGCTGGTCAGCACCAGAGGGAGCACATCGTTGGCGAAGCCCGGGTCGACGCCGTTGACGTACAGCGAGACACCACCGGCGACGGCAGCCTTCTGGATGCCCTCGGCCATACCCAGCGCCGGACCTGCGGGGAATTGCAGGAAGACCGGACCACTCGACACAACGTTGATGCCGGCAGCCAGCAGCAGCTCGAGGTCGGCGATCGCCTCGAAGAGCCGGTCGTCGGCCATGGCGCAGTTGACGACGCAGTCAGGCTTGAGCGCGAGGATCTCGTCGACGCTGTTGGTCGCGAGGACACCGAGATCGCGACCGAGGCCGGCGAGCTGTCCGGCGTCCTTGCCGACCTTGTCAGGGTTGGACACCCAGAGACCGACGAGCTCGAGATCGGGGCGGGCGTCGATGCCAGCGATGGCGTGACGACCGACGTTGCCGGTGCTCCATTGGACGACGCGCAGCGTCATGCCGATACCTCCGTTTGAAAAGCACGGTACGGACGCACCGGCATGACCTGCTGCTTGTTGTTTCGCTCGCTGCGCTCGCTCATCATTCTGGTGCTCCTAGGTCGGGGAAGCCCATGTCGAGGTTGGGCTGGTCTATGCCGCCGTCGACTTCCAGCACCTTGCCGGTCAGGTAGCCGCCGGCGGGGCTGGCGAGGAAGAGAACGGTGGCGGCGATGTCGTCGGGGTCACCGATGCGGCGCAGCGGGGTGTTGGACTCCATCTGGGCAGTGAGGCCCTCGTCCCCGGTCACGAGCTCCAGGGCGGAGGTTGCGACGGATCCGACGGCGATCGCGTTGACGCGAATGCGGGGCGAGAGGTCACGAGCGGCGAGGCGCGTCCAGTGCGCGAGTGCCGCCTTGGCCGTGCCGTACGCGAGGTAGCCGCGTCCGCTGACCCGGCCCATGACCGACGAGATGTTGATGACGGAGGCGCCGTCGCTCTTGAGCAGGTGCGGCATCGCAGCACGAGTCAGCGCGTGAGCCGTCGAGACGTTGAAGTGGAACGCACCCTCGAGGGCGGCGACATTCGTACGCGCGAACTCCTTGGGCATCGAACCACCGACGTTGTTGACGATCACGTCCAAGCGACCGAACGTGTCGACCGCCGTCTGCGCGAGGGCAGCGACCTGGTCGAGGTCCTGCAGGTCGGCAGCGACGACGTGCGCCTTGCGACCGAGAGCTTTGATCTTGGCGGCAACCTCCTCGAGCTGATCGGCCGTACGAGCGGAAAGGACAACATCGGCGCCGGCCTCAGCGAGGGCCAGCGCACTTGCGGCCCCAATACCTCGACCGGCTCCGGTGACGACGGCTACGCGGTCGTCCAGACGGAATCTTTCAAGCACCATGGCGGGGACATTAGCAGCAAACTAGAACACGTTCTAGTCTTGACGAGGCGGCCCAAAGTCTCTACACCGCGCAATATGCTGCACGGATGCAGGACTTCTCGCGGGATCTCATCGGAAACCGGGAGAACCTGCGGATCTCCGCAACGGACATCGCCAACCACGACTCGTGCGGCGCGTCGATGGCGCTCAAGATCCGTCCTGAGGTCAGCTCCGACAGATGGCAACGGTCCTTCGGGTCGGAGAAGACGTTCATCCTCGGCGAGGTCGCCCAGCTCGTACGCAGTGCTCACGTCGCTGACGAGGCCAACGACCCGGCCGCCCTCACGGCGTGGCTGCAGGAGCAGCTCGAGCGCCGCAAGGTGCACCGACTGCTGCGCCCGTATGCGATGCGAGCGGTACCGAACATCCTCCAGGCGCACTGGGACCTCGAGGACGAGATCGGCGAGCTCCGGATGATCCGCAGCGATCCGTCGATCGGCCACCCGCCCAGGACGCTGTGGGTGTGGGCGCCGCTCTACAGCACCGAGTTCGGCATCCGGGAGATCCGCCGCTATCGCCTCGGCAGCGCGCACGCCAAGCCGACTCAGGACGACATGCTGTGGGCCCATACCGCCGCGCACATCGCAGCAACGTACGACGGCCAGCCCGCGGTCACCCGTGTACGGGTCGTCGAGATCGGCGCTGGCGACGGAAGCCTCACGATCCTGTTCGACGGCAGCCCGGAGCAGGCGACGCAGGAGTACGACGCGCATGCCCGCGGCGTCGCCGGCGGACTCGGCAACTTCGCGGACGTACGACCGGGATTCGGCTGCAGCTCGTGCAAGATCGCCGGCATCTGCGATGCCCTCGTACCCATGCCACGGATGCTCGGGCAGGAGGGCAAGGGCTACGCCTCCCGCTCGGTGGCGCCATCAGACCTCGACCGCTATCGCGTCTGCGCGGCGCAGTGGCTGCTCGCCTCAGAGCTGCACCTGCCGCGCACGGACGAGTACACGGAGGTACAGACTCGCGGACTCCTCGTGCACGAGTGGCTTGAAGTTGCGCACCTTCGGTCGGTCGGATGCACTGATGCTGATCTGCCCGAGCCGGGCGCCGGCATGGGTCTCGCCCAAGGCGTGATGACACCGGAGGAGTACGCCGTCGCGTACCCGTTCCTGCGCCATCACGTCTCGACCTGCCCGCTCACCGCAGACTCCGTCAAGGTGCTCGCCGTCGAGGAGTCGTCGTTCGGATTCGACGTCGACGCCGATGTCGTCACGGTGACAAAGCCCGACCTCGTCTACCGGATCGGCGACCGGCTGATCATCCGCGAGTTCAAGACCAGCAGCTCGTTGCCCAAGGGCGGCGCCGAGCAGGTCTACGGCCAGACGAGCCAGATCTCGTTCCTGCTCTCGATGCTGTCGAGTGGACTGAAGGATGCGTACGGAGCGAAGGACGCGACGGTCGAGGTTGAGGTGCTGACCCCCGACGGCAGCGAGATGTACGCGTGGGACTTGGAAGAGGACGAGGGTGCCGCGCGCGAAGACCTTGCGTTGGCCGCGGATCGGTGGCACTTCGACTCGACCTGGGAGACCAATCCCGGCGAGCACTGCCTGTGGTGCCCCGTCAGTCAGTGGTGCCCCGACAGCGAGGCGTTCCTGAAGACCGTCGGCGGCAGCGGCCCGGTGCTCGATCCGATCGACGATCCACCGCCGCCGTTCTAGCCATCTCGCTGGTTGAGTAGCCCTGGGGGTCCCCCCCAGCGAGCGCAGCGAGCGAGGGGGCGGGACGAGGGCGTATCGAAACCCCGCGAGCCGAACGGGTCGAGCGAGCACGACACCTCACGAGGTTTCGATACGTCGGCCGCGGGCGGCCTCCTACTCAACCAACGAGGGAGCGACCTGGCACTCCGAAGGTTGGACAGATTCGGTCACCTGCCACTCTTTCTCCATGAACTTGTCCATGTTCACCCTCGAGAACGACCAGCTCGTTCCCGGTGACCTTGCCCGAAGCATGTGGAGCCCGGACCAGATGCACGGCGTCGCCGTGAGTGGAGCGCTGGCGCGTGGTCTGGAGACCAAGCTGGCTGAGATCGGTCGAACCGATTTGGTTCCTGCGCGCTACACAGTCGACCTGTTCCAGCCCGCAAAGATGGCGCCCTGCACTGTCGTCACCGAGGTCATCCGCGAGGGACGGCGTCTCGCGCTGATTGATGCTGCACTGATGCAAGGCGACGTACGCGTCGCCCGCGCCAGCTGCATCTTCCTGCTGCCGACCGAGAATGCCGGCGGCATCGTGTGGACCGCCGAAGAGCACCCCGTGCCGCCGCCGCTCGATGTCGTACCCGTCAGCGACGAACCGCGTGTGCCGTTCTTCAAGAGCGATGTCGACTGGTCGCAATCGTTCCCCGAGCACCAGAACG
>JBBSJW010000001.1:0-121444 GCA_038256885.1 Propionibacteriales bacterium | reverse complement strand
GTACCTCTCGGCCAGAGAGCCCTGTCCGCTCAAGGATAGTTCCCAGCAACGGATGCTCTCGGTTGATTGCTTCACGGGCAAGGCCCCGCTCGGAGGCCAGCCGCTTCCGATTGGCGTTCCACCGGCGCCAGCGCTGTTCACCCACTCGATCAACGATACGTGAGCAGCCGCCAGCTGACGAGCTCCAAGCAACCCCCCGAACACGATCCCTTGCTGGTCATCACAGCGCAGTGCTCGTGCGACCAGGCGACTTCGCCCCACCCCTCGTGGAGAGCGGCTGCGATGAGGCCCGGGAACGCGCCACGGCGAACGGCCTAGTCGGTCATCCTGACCCCTGCCAGACAGGCGGCGTGAAGTCTCCGGCAGTGGGTTCGGCCTTTCACGAGCCCATCAATTCCCCGAAGTCGAACTGGATGTCCTCTACGGCCTGTCCGATCACGGTCACGTTGAACCACAGTCGGACTTCGGCGCCGTACCCCACATGCATGACATGGTCGTTCCAATCGCTGTCATAGACCTCCACCGCTTCGTCGTCCTCGATCGCGTAGTCGGCCTTATGGATGAACCCCTCGAACAAGACCGATGCGTCGATGGACGCATGTAGGAGCGAGGTGTCCCCCTCGTACTCGTCAATGACGTGGTATTCAAACGAGGTCGCGTCCGGATCGGCCTCCAACACAGTGCAGTCGCTCAGCGCCGGAGGAAGTACCCCTTCGAGGTACAGGCCTGGTCCCGGTCGGTCGTCGACGTGCGGCTCGGCGACCGATTCCCCGGCAAGCTCCTGCACGGCGGAGAGGACCGCTGCCCGAGCAAGTTCCTCAACCGTTTCATCGAGGTCGTTGTAGTCGACGTCGTGGTCGATGAACTCACTGTCAGCTGAATGGGCGAGGCCCTGCAGCCACTTGAGTTGCTCGGGAACGTCGGGCAGCTTCTTGACGAGCACAATCGATTGCTCACGACCAAGGTCCTCGACCTCTTGAGTGAGTAGCGGTGAGAGCGCTTCGTCGGCATCGTCGGCGAAGATGTTGTCGTTCGAGACCAACACGACAGTCGAGAAGAGCGGCGCCGATCGCAGGTGCTCTACCAGCGACTCCCAGATCAGGGTGTCTCGGTATCCCTCGTCAGTCTTCTTCTTGAACGGCGGGCGACGGTTGAGGTCCCGCTGGATCAGACTCTCATGTGGGACTGAAGGGATCGGGAGGATGGTGCCTCCGGCCTTTATAAGCACCTTCGTAAGGCGATCCATGTAGCTCGCGGCTGCCTCGGCGACTGCATCGTCAAGGTCGAGCGGGGCGCTCGGGACCCGGAGCTTGCGTAGCCCGCCGAGGTCTCGTGCGATGTTGGCGACGAGTGAATTAAGCCTCTCCCGGTACTGCCGATCACACTCCAGAACGACAACCTGTGGCACGACGAGGTCGATTCGGCCTTGGCGAGACATCGCCAGGACGACTGACCATCCCGCCGTTTCGGCGAAGGGACTGTCATAGAGAGCGTTGGTGTCGACGCAGACGATCACCGACGGTTCGCTTGCATACAGAACCTTCACGACTCATCAATCAGATCATCCGTCCCGTCACAGTAATGGCAAACGAGCGAGGTCGCCAGCATGACCGCAATGATCGCCTGCGCCTCCCCGAAGACGCCCTCGGCGAAGGCGCCGTCGTCGGAATCTCCGGCAGCAGCAGCGGCGGACACTGGAAACCAGACGACGCCCCCATCACCCTCGCCACATGGGACCACATCACCCGCGGCGCCATCAATGCCTGGTGGGACAACCTCCCAGCGGAGCCCGCGTCCGACTGAGTCGCATGGGTACGCGGTAGTCGGCGCCCACAGCGGCGCCCACGGATCTGAGGTTGAGTCCATCTCGGTAGAGCTGGCTGGCCTTGTCCAGCTCCTCCGCTGACTGCACCCGAGTTGGGCTCCGACGGGCCACTCCCGCCCGATCGAGCACCGCCATCACGGTTGTTCGATGGACTCCGAACTGCTCGGCAAGGCCTTGCACTGTGCCCCCGGCGTGGTAGGCAGCGACCAGATCCAAGGTTCTTAGTTCGCTCACCTTCTGCACTCCCTGGTGGGTTCGCCTCTCGACGGTCGGGACCGACAGATCCACGACTTCACGCACCTGGGCCACCAACTCGACCAGAATGTCGCGTCATGTCGATTCCAGAACCACCTGATGATGCTACGGCACACCTGCTGCAAGCCGTGTACGACCTCACAGTTCAGTTCGGCCGTTGGCCGTTATTTCGTGAACTCGACAAGTACCTCCACCAACGCGATCTGCCAGACGCCGCCGATCGCATCCAGGCGACGCCGCCAGGGCTGCTCTGGGGTGTCGACGCGCTGTTCCTGCAAGCCGACCAGGAAGTTGCACTCACTGCGGCCGGCATGCGCGCATGCGTTGGCACGAGAGAGGACTTGGAGGCGTTCCTGGGCGTAGTTCGCTACGCGGTGGACCTAGAAGCAGCGTTGGGCGTGTCTGATCCACAGCCGATCCTGACCATGGCTGAGGTCGCTCACCACGTCCCACTTCCAGCAGCTGGCCGGAAGGCTCTTCTCGGTCGCGTTGCGCTGCTGTTGCGGGTTGAACGCTGGGGCTCCAGTGGATCGACCCAAACTCCGGAGGGCGAGTGCTCGTTCACCATCGCGCCGCAGGTCCGTCGGCTGCACGGCATAGAGACGCTCGAGGACTACTGGCGGTGCGCCCATCCCAATCCTGTAGCGGAGCAACTCGGGCTGGATCCTTGGATGGTGAAGATCATCGAGGCGCTCTCGGCACACCCGAGTGGAGTCGGGACCATCACCGAGGCCGGCCTCAGCCTCAAGCACATGTCGACAGTCAAGGCATTCAAGGCCCTAGTGAAGCGTGAGCTGCTCCACGTCGAGCACTTCCAGCTACAGGCATCCGATGAGATCGGATTGGTCGAAGACGTCTCATTGACGAGCGGCGGCTTCGAGGTTGCATCGCGGCTCCGCGAGACAGACCGCAGCCAACCACCGTACGAAGCTGCTCAGATCGGGTCAGCGGGCCGACCTCCGAGTGGCCCGGACACAATCGATCGGCCGTCCGAGGCGTTCATTGTTCACGGCCGTGATCCACGGCAATTTCGCGAAGCTGTCGCACGGCTCGTGTCTGAGGCAACAGACCTGACACCAATCATCTTGGACGAGCAACTCGACAAGGGTATGACATTGATCGACAAGTTCCAGACCCATGCTGGACCCGACTGTGTCGCGATCATCCTCATGACTGGCGATGACGAGGGCCGACTCCGGGATCAAGGTGACGTCCTACTCCGACGCCGACCCCGACAGAACGTGGTCTTCGAACTCGGCTACTTCGTCGCACTTCTCCCACCAGAACGAATCATCGTATTGCGGGAGGACGACTTGGAGGGTCCAGGCGATCTAGCTGGCGTGGTCTATGTACCTCTCGATAGTGACGATTGGAAGCTCCGTCTCTGCAAGCAGCTCCACGGGCTGGGCGTGGAAGTTGCGTTCGACAAGTTGTAATTGGCGGTCCGCACGCTGACTGGTGTTGTGAAATCGGCGCGTGATCTTGCCGTTCCAGGCCCATGCCGTACAATAGTTACGACATGAAGCAAGGAGATACAGAATCATCCGGGGCGAGGAAGCAAGGAGAAGTACGATCGCAGCGCTGGCTTCGCCTCCTTCGAGGGATACCGGATACGTTCACCAGCCGAGACATGGCAGAGACGCACAACCTCGGTATGTGGGAGGTCGCCGCCCCGATCAGACACCTTGCTGCGGCCAATCTGATCACACAGGTCGGCAACAGGACGTCGCCTACTGGGAAGGGAATGGCCAAGCTCTGGCGCAAAGTCCCTTGCCAACCTGAATCTCCCGATCCTCCAGCTCCCCAGCGCCGCATGCCACACATCCGCTTGTCATCTGATCAGGTGCTCGCTCGCCTACCCGAAGGTCCATTCACCGCGAGACAGCTCGCTGCTGTGCTGGGGTGCAGCCATGTCACTGCCGGCAAGCACATCGATCGACTCTGCGACGAGGGACATGCCGGATACGTCGGCCTTGACCTAAGCATGGAGAAGGTTCCACCCCGGCCGCCACGCATCTTCGAGCGCAACGTCGGGCAGTGGGACTAGGCGTTCCCCACCTCGCGGCTTCATGAAGTGCCGTAACCGATCGCCCGGACGACGAGGCTGACGCGTCGCGCGCTGGGCTGACCTCCGCATAGATGGCCCTAACGCCGGTGCCTCAACCCCTGCCTGTCCAGGTGGCGGTGGACTGTGTGGCGGTGGATGTTGAACCTCCTGCCAAGGGCGCTGATTGACTCGCCCGCTTGGAAGCGCGACACAAGCTCGTCGATCTTGGCTGAACCGAGACGATTCCGCGGTTGCCGAATCTGCCGCCGAGACGTAGGCACCCGAGGCTCAACCCGTTGATCGAGCCATCCCTGCCGGAGTCCTAGAAGCCCGTGGAGCGGTGCGGCGTGTTCGCGAACTGACCCATGAGGCCCCCCAAGTGGGACGACGCACCTCAGGGTCCCTCCGACGCCCAGACCTTGCTGCCGTCGCTTGAGACTCCGGTTCGGACCGGGATGCCGAGCCGTCGGCCCGCAGCGCGAGCGGCGCTCCGCCACTCCCTGACGTCCTCCACGGAATCGGTGCTCAGCGTGAGGCCACGTCGAACCCGCAGCTCCTGCTGTAGCTGCTCGATGAGCCGTTCACGTCGTCGGCGCTGAAGGTCGGCGACTCGGCTCACTTTGGAACCTTGTGATGACATATTGATGACATGGCTTGCTTCGGGCCCTTGACCCGAGGGGACTTCCATGGTCTGGAAGCCCCCTCGGAACAGGGGTCATGCGATGGTGGCGGGGGTAGGATTTGAACCTACGACCTTCGGGTTATGAGCCCGACGAGGTCCCTGCCAGCCCGTACCACGGCGTCCCAAATAGTGGCGTTGAGCTGGACTTTCGTGCTGCTGCACTCCCGGAGCGTACCTCTCCGTACCACCCCGTCACCCTGAAAAGTGTAGAAGAAGTGTAGAAGTGCCACGTGCACCCGAAGGATCCTGGTCGGTATGCCGAGCCTCGTGCTCGGGCTCATTGGTACGCTCGTGGTATGGGAATGTCCTGGAGCGACGCAGCGGCGGAAGCGCACGACGCTGAGCGCGCTGACGCCGCGCTGGCCGAGGCGCTCGCTGAAGCGGAGGCCATTGCCGCGGCCTTCAGCGACGAGTGGTCTGCCAACCCCCTGCATCCTGCGGTCAGCGTCGACCTCGACATCGGAGGCGATGACCAGCCCTTGTTCGTGTTCTCGATGAACGTCGAGATCGCCGACGACCTCGACGCCGATGAGTACCCCCTTGACGAGATCCAGGAGTTGTCCTCGGCACTTCGCGCAAGGATTGCGTCGTCGTCGGTTGACGACTGGGCATGGCTCGTCTCTCCAGGCACCAAGGCTGGCGCCGCTCACTCATGATCCAACCCGATGGGCTCTTGGACCATGCGCGTGCCCTCGCTGGGTCGGGTCCCGGTCGGCCACCCGACGCCGACCTTCGGCGAGGCGTCAGCGCCGCGTACTACGCCGTCTTCCACGACCTGACCGATCGCGCCGCCCGTCACCTGATCGGATCGGCACCCGAGTCGGCTCGCAACCAGATTCGACGAAGCTGGTCGCACGGTGAACTGTCCGCTGTTGCTGCGATCATCGTCGACCGCGCAGCGACGCTCGCCGCCAACCCAGCAGCGCCCCTCAAGAAGGAGGCGCGCACAGGCGGCCCTCTCGTCGATCTCGCGGCCACAGACGCGGACCTGGTCGAGGCTCTCCGACTGTTCGCCGAGCTCCAGGCGGCGCGTCACCGTGCGGACTACGACCACGATGCTCGCTTCGACAAGCTCACCCTGTTGACAGCGTGTCGGGACGCGGCGACCGCTCGGACGCTGCTGACATCAGCGTCAACTGCGAGTCGCGAAGCGCTGTTCACCCTGCTCACGGTGCGACGCAGCGACTTCCAGGAACGTTGATCCCCAGCCTTCCGGCTTGGCAGTGAGATCCGCCATCAGCGTCGCCGTGACCGAACCGGCTCGATGCGGTCGATGATCCGCTCGTAGCCTTCGCGCGTGACTTCGACGCCGTTCCCGTGGCAGCCCGACGAGGGATCGAGGATTGCCACGGTCGCATGCCTCAACTTCGCCAGTGACCTGCACCTGTACCACTCCGGGTTTCGCGACGGCGCCGAGGCCCTCATCGATACTCTCGAGCAGGAGGAGCGTGGCCAGGATCTGCTTGTCTACCCGCTCGTCTACTGTCTCCGGCACGCCGTCGAGCTCGCCCTGAAGATGGTGATTCGAGGGGCCCGCCACCTGCTCGATGAGCCGGGTGACTTCCCGGACGGCCATCTCCTGCATCATCTCTGGAACACGGCACGCCCGCTGCTCGAGCAGATCTGGAAGGACGACAGGGAAGCGTTCGCCCGGGTCGCCCGTGTCGTCGAAGATCTCCGACCCATCGACCCCGAAGGCGAAGGCTTCCGATACCCGGTCACCACGAAAAGGAAAGCCACGTCGTACCGGCGGATCCCGACGATTGACCCGAACCTCCGAAACCTCGACCTGCGAAAGCTCTACGACGACGTCAGCGAGGTGCTCGACCTCCTCGACGGGGCAGACACCGGCATCGATGTCTACGCGGGGTACAAGGCCGAGATGGAGGCCGAGCATCGTCAGTACAAGGCCGAGATGGAGGCCGAGCATCGGGAGTACCACGACGAGATGGCAGCGGAGATTCGCTCGGAGATGGCCGCGGAGCACCGGGAGTACTACAGCGACGAGTACTGAGACCGGCCAATCGGTTCAGGTCTGGTGGCGTTGATGGATGCGACGGATCGCAGATACCGCGGTCGGGCCGGCGTCGGGGTCGACCGTGTGCACCCGCAAGCGTTCGGCAGTGCGGAGGTCGCCTACCTCACCAAGGGCTCGGATGACGAAGTGGTCGGGACCACCACGGCGCCGGATTCGGTGAACCGGGACCAACTCGAGGTGGTCGAGCGCCCACTCGAACACGGCTCGCAGCTCACCGGTGTAGGCCTCGTAGAGGCGGTGAAGTGCAGGACGGTGCACCTCGGACGCAGACCGGTAGGCCGCGCCTTCAAGCGTCGAGAGCGTGAAGATCGTATTGACGCGGTCCTGGTGGAGTTGGCGCCAGATGTCGGCGACGTCGCCGATGACGTCGTCGCGCTCGAGACGTAGGAGCAACTCGGCGACGAGGCGCCAGCTGCGGCTTTCGTCGTTCAGCTCGTCGGTCGCCGGTGGCAGCGCCGAGTCGAACTTCGCCCACCCCCGGATTGCAGCCACGCATGCGTTGGTCGCCTCGGTTGGCATGACCGAATCGCTTGGCGGACCGTCAAGGAAGGCGGCGAACGTCGCCTTGGCCCTCTTGTCGAGGGAGGGGTTGCTCGTTGGGACGAGAGTGCAGAGCTGCTCGAGAGTCCAGTCGAGGAACATCGACATGGTGACGTCGCTGCCCCTGGCCGCCATCGTCAGGAGACCAACCCTTTCGTCGCTGCTGAGCGATGAGATCGCTTCGCAGTAGGGCCCGACGATGTTCTCATCCTCGAACTGATTCGAGATGAACCCGGCTGCGGCCTGACACGCCTCGGGTCCGTCTTGGGCGAGGACGTCCCGGATCTCCTCGAGAAGGTCCTCAGCGGTGAGGCCGCGATCGATCTCGCCGAACCGCGACAGGACTTCGATGATGCTGTTGGTCAAACCCCAGTGGCTTGCCTCAAAGCCGCTTACGACGTCCAGGATGTCCGTCCGGTACGGCTCGTCGCTCCCCGCGAAGAACTCCGCCGCCTGGAGCGCCTCGAGCTGAAGGTGGTAGCCGCCTGCCTCCCACGACCGTCGCAGGATGGCCGCGAACTCTGCCTGATCCTGTGGGTCCCGAGAGTCGACCGACAGCGATGCCAGGTAAAGCCGACCCCATGGGTGCGGGCCTTCAACGGCAGCGAATCGGCGTGCGAGCCCAACCGCATGTCCGCCGGGACCAAATCGACGCATCATCGAGGCCAGCTCGAACGCAGTCACCACGTATGATGCGGCGAGACCCTCGCCGTCAGTCGGCTGGACTTGGTTGTACGTGTTCGCTACCACGGTGCTGATTGGTGAATCAGAGCCACTCGCCTTAAGCAGACGGGCGTTGTGAAGACACACCTCGTCGGTCCGGTCGACGAGTTCGCAGATCTCGTCGACGAAGCTCCCCTGCAGAGCCGCTTGGCCAGCGACGGTTAGAAGCGCCTGCTCCATCGGAGTCCAGCGGACTTCGGTCTGCCAACGTCCGAACCAATTCTCGGCCAGCAGGACGACGCGACCAGGATCAGTCCGGTCGATGCCCAGATTGATCACATGCCGAACCTGGTCATGGATCCTCTGAGCGACGTCGGCGCCGAACTCGCCGCTGAGCCCGAGGAACAGAAGGCCTGGGTCTGCGAGGTCCTTGAGTACCTCGCAGACCCGACTGGCGTCGGCCTCAATGGCTAGGGCATCGCTTGCCAGGACCTTGTTTGCGGGCACCCGGAGTAGTCGGCCGAGGTCAGCACTCGACGCGGCGGACCGGACGAGGTTCTCGGCGGCGAGAAACTGGCCGAGGAGCTCGTGGCGGAATCGAATCCGCTGGCGCCCTGCATCGACGAGGGTGCAGCTGAGGATGCCGTCAACCTCGCTGGGCGCTAGTCCTGGCGCAACGGAATGGAGCACAGCGTTTCCCTCCAGCAACGGCAGGCTCGACCGAAGCTTCTCGTGCAGTCGGGTGGCGAGCGCACGAAGACCGGAGCGGAGCCCTTCGCTCGGAGCGAAGCGGCGGATGTAGGCAGCATGGAGGTCCGCAACCGTGGAGTCGTCGTCGAGCTCGCTCTCGCACTGCGCCGCGATCGATAGCTCGTAGGCCGACTGGAACTGCTCGCTGATCCGATCCGGGTTTCTGGCACCGTATGAATACAAGACTTCCCGGCGCGTCCCGTCGCCAGGGGCGGTTGGCACAAGGACGGTCGCGCCGAGAATGTCAGCCAGTCCAGTGGTCTCGGTACTCGTCACAAGCAGCCCTGCGGGGTACCGATGCAGGAAGGCTGAGATCTGCTCGAGGAGTTCTGCTCGATTGCCAGCGGGGCACTCGTTCAGGCCATCGACAAGAACCGTGAGCGCAACGCCCGCATTCGGCGCTGCTTGCACCAGATAGGTCCACGGTTCCTTGCTGAACGGCGCCATCGAGCGGGCGAGCAGGTTACTGAAACGGCCCTTCTCGTACTCGTCAGCGCGCACGCGGATGACGAGCCGGCCGGCGTCGCAGTGACTGACCGCCACGTGCAAACCGGCGACCGACTTCCCAGCGCCCGATGGCCCGACCAACGCCACGACCCCGGCGTCGGCGACCAGGCGGCCGAGGTCGTCGAGCTTGAGGTGGCCGGTCGCTCCGTCAGCCCCAAGATCGACGATCGGTCCAATCTCGGAGGCGAAGCTGCGTCGCGCTCGGAGTCGGTAGTCAGTGATGACGTCAGCATCGTCTCGACTCCGACTGTCCACTGGCGCGAGGGCCTCCGGCTGAAACAGGCCGAGCTGCCGGGCAAAGGCGTCCCACTCGGTATCGTCCAACTCAATCTTCGGACCGGGCTCCGTGAGGCGATCGAGGAGATCCGGATAACCGACGACGCTCACAAGTGCAGGGGTTTCGATGTCCGAGTTGGCCGGGATTCTCTCCCAGATTGCGACGACGGTGTCGATGTGACGCTTGAAGTCCACCCTCCGCCCTTTCTCCGAGCGGGCGAGGTTTCCCATCGCATCGCTAATCGCCCAGGTTCCCGCCAACGCCTGCTTCGCCGCGTTCTTACCGAGCGACCGGTGGCTACCGTCGCGAAGCTGCTGTTCCCAGTGACCGTTGAGACGGCCGGTGACGGGATAGTCCGGGTTGAGCGTTTTGATTTCGATGTACGTCGTCCGGCACGGCGCGCGGACGAGCAGGTCGACCTGCCCAGCTCGAGGCATCGGGAAGAAGTTTGCGTAGAGGGTGGCAGCAACCCCTCGCCCGGCCAGGTCGCTCCTCAGGCGGGAGATGAGGCGCCGCTCGCCGGGGTCGGTGACCTCGTCGCCAACAAACAGGCTGATCTCACCAGCGTTCATCTCGTGTCACGCGATCCGAGACGGTCGGGTGCGCGACCACGGTGCGATCTCGACGGAGGACCCATCGCTGGTACCTCCCGGCATCATCCTCCAGGGTGGCTCAGCGAGGACCGTCATGGCCCGCCCCCCTATTTCGCTGATCTGGCGCTGCGAGCGCCAATCCGGCGACCTTGCTTGGCAACAAGTCGATCACACCCGCTGCCTCAACCAGAGCCCTGAAGTTGGACCAGACGTCCAAACGCGCCTGGCTTGGATCCGAAGAGTTGAGCCGAGCTTCGACGGCCGATGTAGCCCCAGGCCGCGCATTCGGCTCCCGCGCGTCCCCATAGGGATGATCGGTCTCCGTCAGAACACGTTCCGATGGAACCAGTTCCAGGATTGAACCCCCCTTGCGGTCGCGGGCGTTGAACGAGAAGTAGCAGCCAAGATCCACGGCTTCCCGTGTCTCATCCCGAGAGCCCCGCCACCAATGCAGAATGATCGTGCTGCACCTGTGCTGGCGGATCTCTTCCAACACGGCTCCGGTTCGCCCTGCACTGTGGACCGACGCAAAGCACGGCAGTTCATCGTGGATGTCGAGAGCCGCAGACATCACACGTCGCTGCTCTCGAACCCCGACAGACGACCGACCGTCCAGTCCAACCTCGCTCAGAAGTCCACTCCGTTTCAGCAGGGACCGACACCGACGCGTTTCGAAGGCTGCGATCGCCTCAGGCACCCCGGGATGAGCCCCGACTCCCCACATCGTGAGCGGATCCGTTCGGTGGAGGGTCTGTTCGTGCTCAGCGATCGATCGGGTTGCCGCTAGAACGACGGCTCGTGTCGCCAAGAGGTCGCGTGGCGGTATCGCTACGTCGACATGGGCGTGAGCGTCGAGTGGCGGGAAGGCTGGCATGCCCTTAGAAGAGGAGCTTGATCTCATCGAGCCCACGCTGCGCCAACGATATTGCCGCATCGACGTCAGTCGTCGGAGGGAGCCCCGTGGCCATGATGTCCGCCGGATCGACCGTGCCGATCTTCGAGGCGTACTGAGCGACGACCACATCTCGTCGCCCTTTTGGCGTGAGCCATCCCCCGCCTGACCCCGGCGGATCCGTCACCTGCAGGAAGTAGTCGGTGCGGTCGACCAAACCCGAGCCGGCGAAGGCCGCTCGACGAACGAGGCAGCCGAAGCACACGCCGCAGTGTCGAACACCATTGGGAGCGTGGTACTTCACCTCACCGCGTGAGCAGGAGTACGAAACGGCAAGCAGTTCCGACGCCTTGGTGATCCCGAACCTCTCGCCGACCGCCCGGAACATCTCACCCTTCGTCATCGACTCGAACGGGTTGGCGAAATCAGCATGTGCGTCGACCTCCCGGAGTATCCGGGCAAGCTCGTAAAGGAACCACGGGTGAGTCGTGCGAGTGGACAAACTCCCTGACCGTTCCGGTGCCATCGGTGGATTCAGCGACGCAAAGCCATTTTCGGGTACGACCAGAGGAGCTTTCGTACCGGAGGCGGCTAGTAGGCCCAGAGCTAGGAACAACAGGGACCGACTGCGGGAGGTGCGCTCGTCACCGAAGTGCTTGCCCGCGACGGTGGTTCGACGTCTCTGCACGTACCTGGAGAAGTGAGCGGCCTTGGTCCCCCAGAGCTCCTCGAGCACGTCGACCACTCCGTGCTGTCCTACCGCAGAGTGGGACACGAGGCACGTCCGCGACGCCTCGCCCAGGAGGAGGGCACCGGTCATCGAGTCAGCACCCCCGCTGAGCAGCATGTACTGGTCCTTCACGGGGCAGATCTTCTTGGGCGGCGTGCCAATTTCGGGTCGCTTCGCGAACCTGAACCTGATCGTCCAGGCATCCCCGGTCAGGAAGCTCAGGAGCGTCTGTAGTTCTGGCGCAATCTCTTTCCACGGCTTCGGCCGTTCCATTGGGACCTCAAGCTCCAAGTCCCGAGCCCAACCTTTCGGCCGCCGCCGGGTTCGGTCGATTAGAAACACGGCAACGGCAAGGCGAACGAAGTCGCGATTCGCTCGCGTTCCTGCGGGAAACTCAGCCAAGCGGGCGGTCAGATTTGTGCGAAATGCACAAGCCTCCCGGTCATCTACCCAAAGGAAGTCGGTGTTGTCGAGCACCGTCCCTGGGTCGACGACGTACAAGCGATGGGTGCTCACGCGTCGCCACTCCAAATCTCGAGGATCTTGTCGTACGTCGACTCGATTGCCTGACCAAGGTCAACATGACCGGCCCCGCTCTCGGCTGGCGGGAGATTCTGAGTCATTCCCCGAATGGTGGAACGCAGGGTCTGTTCAGCGGGTAGAGATGCCGATCCATCGACGGACCCATCGCGAAGGCGGGCACCGAACTCAACCGTGACGACCCGGTACAGATACTCCTCGACGAACTGCCGGACAAGGGCCTCGGCGCTCGGGGGCGCCTGCTGCTCCAACCCCCAGATCGCGGTGGCGGCAGCGGCGCGTCGGAGCTCCTCGTCTTGAATGCTCGTCGGAGCCCCCTCTGACGCCGCCTCAGCAATCCTCGCTGCGCGGGCGTAGTCGCTCGGGAGCGCATCAAGCTCAGCTGGGTCGATCCCGAGCGCACGCAGCTCAACGGCGTCGCCCGCCCGATACGCGGCGACTCCAGCGGCCGCCCTACCGCCCACTGATCCCGCGGTCCTGCCACTACGCCCGCGACTGTTGGAGCCGCCGGAAGATCCCCCGCCGCCCGCGCCGGACGACCCGCCCGACACACCGCCTCCTCCACCTCCCCCACCCGAGCCACGAAGGCCACGAGCCACGCCCCTCATGACCGATGTCAGGGCTGGACTCGGTCCATCGGTAGGGTCCGCCGGGTTGTCACCACTGCTCGGAGCATCGGGGAGCGAGTCGAGCCAATCGTTCAGATCGTCACCCGCACCGTTCCACGCTCCTCCGCTCCCGTCATACGAAGCTGCGGTTCCCAAGGCTCACCCACCCACATTCGAAGTCATCTGGACGATCGCCCGCTTGGTCTCGGGTCGGAGATCGGCGTCCGCATCCCAGAAGGCGAGCAACTGGGACACACCCGTGGAGTGCGTCGCACCCGGCGGCGCTAGATGCGTGACCAACGGGACGCCCACGTCGGCGATCCGGATCTTCCGAAGCGCCTCAAGCGTCGACGCCTCACTCATCGCTCCTGATTGGCAGATACCCGCCACCACCTCGGCGAGCTGTGACTGACGCCCAGGCTGAGCTCTCATCGCATCGACCGTGTGGACACCAAGCAAGGACAGGTCTTCCGGAGTGAGCCCACGCGCCTCATCCATCGCCGACTGGCGCGTCTGGTCCTGGGAGGAGAGGAGACGAGCAGCCACGTCACGAAGGTGCGTAGGTAGGTCCTCGGTAGGGATCGTCGACCCACGAAGTGATGCAGCCAGGACCAAGTACTTCCGGACCTCGGTCGGATCGAGCTGACGGGGCTCCATCTGCGCCCAACGCGCCAGCTGAACAGACGCGTCGCCATCGCCATCCTGCAGCGCCGTGAGCCGCTCCTCGATCGTTCCAGAGCGAACCCACTCGAGCATCTCGTTGAACGCCACTTCGTGCACCTGTTCGAGCACCATCAGCTTCGCTACTGCGGTGTGATCAACGGCAACTCCGCGAGCATTCGCAAAGGACGACCGCAACCACATCTCATTGAGGAAGCGCTTGATTCGCCGAGGGTTGCCATCCATGCCCTCGTAGAGCACCGGCGACAGTCGCTCTGCGAGAGCCTGTGCTTCGGCGGGAATGACGTCTCCGAGGCCATCGAGCAGCGCTGGCTTGCCAGCGCTGCGCTGCTCATCGCAGTGGAGTCGCACCTGCTCGACATCAACGGACCCCTGCTCCGCGTGGAGAATCATCAACTGCAGCACGTAGGCCTCAACGTCCGCCAGGCTTAGAAGCGGCACCCTGATGGGGATGTGAACGATCTTGTCGAGGTAGCGGCCTGCAAGCTCGGAGGCCTCCTTCTCCATACCAGCGTGCAAGACCGCGTACCGGGTGGCGATCGCGAAGCGAACTGCCTTCTCGTCGGCAGCCAGAAGGAAGGCCATCTTCGGAACAGCGAGGAAGAGTTTGATCGCCTCGAGCACGTCGACAACTGTGTCTGGAAGGCATCGATCCAAGTCATCGACAACCACCACGACGCGAGAGACATCCGCGAGCGCTGGATCTGTCATCAGCTGGGCAAAGTCCTCGCGAAACCCATCGATACTCGGCTCGTCAACCGGCTCGTCTTCACTGCTGAAGACGTCGGCCAGATTCTCGATGCTCGGCAACTGCGCAGTGAGGGCAGTCCTCGCAGCCAGCTTCACGGCCCGTGACCAGCGAACACGCTTGGCGAGCTTAAAGATCTTCGCCTTGAGTTCTTCGGTGAGCTTCCCCTTCACCTTCAGGTGAGCGTTGACAGCATTGAGGACCACCGCAATGAGCCGGGCCTTCGCGTCGGTCGTGGGGTCGAAGGCCCACGGCTCGGCGTATATCACCAGCACGTCGGGGCGGTCGTCGAGCACCCGCTGAATGTTCTGGGCGACTGTCGTCTTCCCTGCTCCCCAGGGGCCGAAGACACCGACGCATACGGGATCCAGGTTGGGACGCGTCAATGCCTGGACCGCAGGCACGACCAGGGAGGAGAACCCCAGCAGGTCAATGTCACTCGGGTTGTCATCCCACAAGGGAAAGTAGGCAGGTTCTGTCGCCACGCCAGTAGCTCGATTCTCTGGGGTCCGCTCACGGCCAACGTACCAAGCCGCTGTGACAGCTGGGATGGGGAAGGAGGGAGACCTCGAGACCGAGCTCAACGACCTACTTGGTCAGCCCGCCCGACAGCCGATCCGGCCGACCGGCCTCACGTCGGTGGTCCGATGATGGCGCTCGAGTGAGTCTCCCGCGAGTTGCTCGCTCAAGTTGCCCACCGCGTGAGGCGCCAGCCTGTCAGGCCAGCGGCGAGCGTCGCCGCCGAAAGTCTGGCGCCGGCGGGCGAAGGTCAGGGCGGAACACTGACGGCAGCCTTCGCCTCGGCGATGAGCGACTTCACGACTTGACTCTCCTCGCCGCCGAACATCGCGGTGGCATCGGCGTAGATCTGATCGAGCTGGGCGGAGTCGGCTGGACGGTCAGCAGACAGCGCAGCGGCGCGTCGTAGCAGCGCTACCCCATCCCGGATGGCCCTAGCGGACACCTTCGCCAGTAGCAACCGAAGCACCAGGTACGTCTGTGGTGGGAGTGACCTGGAATAGTGCCGGGCAAAGTACTCATCGAGAAGTTCGGCCTCGGGAGCATCCTCTTCGACGAGCTGGCGAGCGACCAAGGCCACCATGGCATCGGAGAGATTCACTGCCGAACGGGCGCTCCACATCGGTGTGGCGGCCCGCTTGACCCGATTCGAACGCATCCCGACCTGGCGAACGAGTGCAGTCGGGCTGGAATGGAGGTAGAGGTTGGAGAGCGGGCCGTAGAACCGCCGGTTCAGGTCGCCCAGCATCGCCGGGCAACCTGCTGCTTCGATGGCCCTCGCCATCTCACCGACGAGTGGCTCTCGGCCCTTCCCGAACTCCTCCCTCATCAGCTCACCGAGGCGGTCAGGAGTGACGACGTCCGAGAGAACGTCGGACATCAGCGTGCGTATCGAGTGACCCATGGCGGCCTCGAACCGAGGGGCAGCTTCTGGCACGACGGCGCAGTAGCACCCGGCGACGCCTGCTTCGAGTGAGACGCGGCCCAGCAGGATCGCGGCTTCGCGATTGCCTGTTCGAAAGGCGCGACGCGTCTGGCGCTGCAGCCACAGCGCTCGGGCAAGCGCCATCTTCGCGAGGTCTGTCCCGACGATCTCGCCTGAGGTGTCATACCCACGCGGAGAACCGGTTCGCGAGCGTCTCCTGTTTGTCGCGGGCGGCGAGGGTCTCGGAGTCGTTGCGGACCCGCCGGCCGTCCTCGGTGGCGTCGGTGACCGTGTGCAGCCGCTGGTTGAGCGACGCGTCGAGCAACGTGATCCCATCGGCGCGGGCCGTTCCCCACTCCGACGACAGGGCAACGCTTCGCCGGCTGCCGTCTCGCAGCCGCGCTGACCACTGGCCGATCTCGGCCAACCGTTCGACGTCGACGGTGGCGCCGAGCACCTCGGTGCAGAACCGCTCGATGTCCGCTGCCGGGATCCAAGGCGCCCCGAGGCGTGCGGTGATCTCCGTGGGTGCGAGCTGGCGAGGCAGGACCCGTTCCAGAGCAGCACGGTTCACGGTCAGCTCGGGTCGCTCGTGAATCACTGCGTGGCAGGCGTCGAGCTTCTGTCGGATGTTGCCGGAGAGGTACTGCGAGGCCGGGACGAGCGAGCTGTCAGTCGGGTCTTCGAAGACGAGGTCACCCAGCTCGGCTCGCGCCCCCGCAGGGTCGGTGCCGAGCAGTTCGGCGACCCGCTCGATGGCGACCGCCCCGGCCTCGTCGAGGCAGACGGCCACAGCTTCGTCGGCGGTGTCGACACCGTGGCGTTCGGTCGGAGGGTCGATCACCCGGTCGGTGAAGATCGCCGCCGGACGGGCCTGCTGTGACTCGTCGTCGAAGACCTCGAGCGCAGCGACGAGCGGCCAGTCGGGATCGTCGCGGAATCCGCCCATGCGGGGACGGACCCGGCGCATGATCTCGGCGCCCGTCGCCGGGTGAGTGCGCCCGGTGCGGGCCTGGCTCGATCGGTTGATCGGGCCGTAGAGCCTCACATAGGCGTCGTAGCGATCAATAAGGGTCGATTGTGCGGTGCGCAGATCGGCGTCGCCGCCGCCGTTGACCTGGATGGCCAGGACGGAGCGGGCTGCATCGCGGAGTCCGACGAGGCGCCGCAGCTCGGCCTTGTCCTTGCCGACCCGCGGCTCGTACGTCGCGACCTCGTCGTTGGCGAGCTGGCCGATCTGACCGTTCGCGCTGGTGACGAAGCTGCCCTCTTGGGCGTAGGCGATCTCGAACGACGTTGACGGCGCAGTCGGTCGAGGAGCTGGTCGGTCGGGGTGGGGTTGCACGGCGAACGCGGCGTCCCGCTCGTGTGCGTCGGAGACGATGGCGGCCAGGCCAATGGCGAGTTGCTCGTCGAGCGAACCGGTTGCTTCGACGGTGAGCTCGTGCTCTCGGTACATGCCCCGAGCGGATGTGAGCCGGCCGAGGATGTGGTCGGGGTGCTCTATGAAGTACTCGTTGACGTCGAGTGGTTCGGCTGGCGAGCCCTCCGGCAAGTCGAGGTCCGCTGGCAGAGCCCTGGCCCAGGAGGGACCGGCGGGTTCAGCGCCGGGGAGTCGGCGCCGCAGCACCAGGAGATCGACGACGACGTCGGTGCCCGACGATGCCGAGAATGCCCGCTCCGGAAGGCGAAGTGCGCCGACGAGATCTCCGACGGCCGCCATCTCTCGCCGAGCCGAGGGGTTGCGGGCGTCGAGCGTGTAGCGGGAGGTCAGTGCGACGACGAGGCCACCGGGGCGAACGAGATGGAGGCTTTTGATGAGGAAGTAGTTGTGGAGGGCGTGGCGGCCGCGGTTGTGGCGCGGGTCGTGCGGAGTGACCTTGGCGAAGGGCACGTTGCCGATGACGAGGTCGAACGACCCATCGTCGGCACGGAGGTCCTCGAAGGCTTCGGCGTGGACGGTCGCTTGAGCGCCGTAGAGGTGTCGGGCGATCTGGGCGGTGGTCGGGTCCAGCTCGACGCCGACCAGATCGGCACGGTTAGGCGCGAAGCCGATGAAGTTGCCCGACCCGCACCCTGGTTCGAGGACCCGACCGTTGCCGTCGAAGCCGAGTTGCTCGACGGCCGTCCACATCGCGGTGACGACCGGGGCCGAGGTGTAGTGGGCGTTCAGCGTGGTGCGCCGAGCCTGGGCCCAAGCCTCGTCGCTGCCGAGGAGAGCACGGAGCTCGGCCCGGGCGTCGGCGTGACGAGAGTCGCTGTCGTCGAAGACCTGGGGCACCGCACCCCAACCGGCCCATCGAGCGAGGGTCTCCTGCTCGGCGGCCGTCGCCCATCGCTCCTCGGCTCGGCAGGTGGCGAGGACGCGCAGCGCCGACAGGTTCGCCTCGAGCTTGGACCGTTGTCCCGGAGGGGCGAGGTCGGACTGGCTTGCGGGTCGAAACGCTGGAGGGCGCTCCGTCGGCGACCCGCTGCCTACGAAGTGTGGATGGTCTCGTTGATCAGGGCCAGGTCCCGGAAGTAGCCGGTCGTGATCGAGTCGGCCTCGTCCTGCTCGGTCGTCTCCGGCTGCAACAGGTGATGGTCGCCCAGGACCAGCTCCTCGGCTGCGGCCCAGGCCTGGTAGCTGCGGAGTCGGTAGGCCTCGGCCGTCTCGTTCGGGCGAGGCGGGCCGAGGATCTCGTCGCGGTGGCTCGTCACCGTCGCTTGGATCTCCTCCCCGATCTCGGTGAAGAACCATATCGGATCGTCGATCATCGAGTGCTCGAGCGGACGGTGACGGCGGTGCTGTTCGATGGCGATCTGCGCGTAGCGGTTCATCGCTGGGCGCCTCCTGTGCCGGTGTGAGCCCGGCTTCGTCAGTAGGGAGCGCTTGGTCGAACAGCGAGAGCTGTTCAGAAGCAGTCGCTCGGCGAGCGCTCCGATCGATGGCCACCACGCTACCGCCGCGTCGGAGGACGACGGCGGCACCGCGGGCGCCAGTCCGGCCGGGTGATCTTCGGGTTCACAGCGACGGCCCACCGATGTCGGCGCTCTGCTCACGTCCAAGCTGGTGCTGGACGCGATCCATCGCCGCCGTGACGACCTCGACGCGGTCGCGGACCCACATCTCGTTGGTGCCGTCGATCGACACCCGTCGGTAGCCGACGCCCTGGAATCCCTTGCGCACCTCGTCGCCGGTGTCGCCCCGAACGAACGCGACGTCGTGGCGCCGAGGGTCGTAGACGACGTCGACTTCCTTGCCCGCCCATTGGCCCGCGGGTTCGGATACCCACCCGACCGGGGCGAGCTTGCCTCGATCGGTGGCCCGGAGGAACGGCTTCACGATGGCGTCCGATGCCTTCCCGCTTACGCGGCGCTCAAGCGCATCCAGCCGAGCACGGCGTACGGAAGCACGAAGAGGGTCAGCCCGGCGAGGTAGAGGGCCAGCATCTGCAAGCGATGGGGTGACATCAGGTGACTCCTTGGTCGGTGGTCGTTCGCTCGGAGGACTCCTTGACGGGCTGGCGGGCGCGTGCCGCGAGTTCCCGGTCCCGGTAGAAGGGGCGGGTACGGACGTGCGCCGGTGGGAGGGTTCCGTGGACGAGCAGCGCGTCGCCCGGGCGCATCTGGCGCAGCGTGTGCGCGGGTGCGAGCGCGACCCGCGTGGTCGCGAGCTGGGTCGACCCGGCGCCGAGACGCTCCACCCCCGAGCGAGAGCTCGTCTCGACCTCGGCATCACCGAGGACCTGGTTCACGTAGCGCAACGACGCCGGATCAGAGAGCCCGGCGTAGAAGACCTTCGTCAGGTGGTTGGTGAGGATCGTGTCGGCGTGGGCTCGGTAGGCCGCGTCGATCTGCGCCAACGACTGCCAGATGGTGACCAGCAGCACGCCGATCCCGGCGAGGGTCGAGGCGTACTCGGGCAGGGCACGAAGCGGTGTGTTGCCGGCTTCGTCGATCACGATCAGCAGCGGTGGATCGAGTGGCTGTCCGGTCTTCGCGACATGCCGATAGGCCTGAGCGATGAGATCGTTGAGCAGCCCGCCGAATGCGGGAGCGAGACGCTTCTGATCCTCGATCGGCGCGCAGAGGTAGAGCGTGTTCGGGCCATCGAGCAGCCAGTCGAGCTTCACGCTCTCGCCTCTCGACGAAGCGGCCACGCCCGGGTCGGACCACGGCCACACCACCGTCTGGGTCGTGGCGTAGATCGACGAGCGGGTGCGCTCCTCCATGCCCCAGATGGAGATGAGCGCGTGCGACACCTCGAGCGCCTGACCCATGACCTCGGGGTCACCGCCGCCGAGGACCGAGTCCAGAGCGAGCCGCACTTCACCCGGTCCGGCCTCGCTGGGTCGGTCCTGGAGCAGCACCCACTCGCACACCGCTCCCATGTCCCGGTTGGCGTGGTGGGCCACGAAGAGCAACCCCGACAGGAGGATCTCGGCCTGCGCGAGCCAGAAGTCCATGCCGCCTTCGACGCCGCCACGCGGGGCGGCGTCGCACAGCGCTCTCGCCGACCGCTGCGCTCCGATCACCGTGTTCGCCTGGTGCAGCGGCGACCACCCGACGGTCAGCGTGCCCGTCGATGAGGTGGGGTCGTAGACCTCGACCTCGCCGAGGTGCGAACGCCACCCCTGGGTGGCGCCGAGCAGGTCGGCCTTCACCGACGACAGCACCGCAGGGCCGTCCCACTCGAGGATGCCGCTCACCGCAGCAGTGGTCTTGCCGGAGCGAGACGGTCCGACCAGCGCGAGTGCTCCACGGTCGCCACGCCGGGCACCCCGGCGCTCATCCGGCTTGGGGGTCGCTTCGGTCGCAACGAGCTTCCGCCCGACGCGGGCCACGACGAACCGGCCCGGCTGCGGCGACCTCACGAGGAGCGGACGGAGGTCGCGTGCCTTCGCGAACCTCGGGCGGGCGTCCACACCGAGCGGCCGCCGCGAGGAGGTGCCGACCTTCGCCCGACCGAAGAGCTTGAACAGGCCGACCAGAACGCCACCGAGCAGAGCGGTGGCGACAGCCGTGCACGCCCAGTAGGCAATGGGCCCGGGCAGCAGCTCCGAGTAGGGAGCCGGCCACGCAGCCGCCGGATCAGTCAGGTGAGCAGGGAGGCTCCCGATAGCCGAACTCGCGACTGCGGCCGGCACGGCAGGGCGGTTGCCGGCGACAAGCAACGCGAGAAACGCCCCGCCCCACACGACGCCAACCACGCTCGCCGCCGCTCCCCCGACGACGAACACCAACATCTCGAAGCCACTGAGGCCGTCACGCTCCACGACCAACTACGCCGCGCGGCAACGGGAAACTCGCGAGAATCTTCGCGGCAAAGCGAGGCCGACGTGTGGAGCGGAAGGCACGGGCGGCAGGACAGACCATCGTGCAGCCGGCACCTCGAGGCACCGACGGCCGGTATCCACCAGAACCCCAGCGCAGGCGTGACAGAGCTGAACAGCACTTCACCTCGGGCATCGGCGAGTTCACCGACATAGAGTCAGGCGAAACCAGTCAGCTCGGAGGGCCCGATGGACACCCGACCACCATTCCAGCGGCTCCTTGCCGAAGCGGCTGCTCAGTCCCGACACCTATGCATCGGGCTCGACGTCGACGTGGATCGGATCCCGTCGTCGGTAGCGGGCGAGCGCGACGCAGACCGGGCATACGAGTTCTGCACCCAGATAGTCGACGGCACGAAACAGATCGCCGCGGCCTACAAGCCGAACGTAGCCTTCTTCGAGTCGCTTGGACCGGCTGGATTGAGTGCGCTCGCAAGAGTCGTCTCGTACATCCACGCTCACGCCCCTTCCGCCATCGTGATCGCTGATGCCAAGCGTGGAGACATCGGGTCAACGAATGTGGCCTACGTCTCAGCCATCTTTGGCTCACTCAATGCTGACGCCGCAACTGTCTCCCCATACGTCGGAAGAGAGGGGCTACAGCCCTTCCTGGATCAGGCCGACCGAGGCATCTTTGTACTTTGCCGGACATCAAACCCCGGGTCCGCAGAGTTTCAGGATCTGATCGTTGACGACATGCCGCTCTACAGGTACGTAGCTAGGAACATCGCTCGCGATTGGAATACCAACCAGAACTGCGGACTGGTTGTCGGCGCGACCTACCCCGCAGAGCTTCAAGACATCCGGGAGGTCGCACCGACCCTGCCAATCTTGATACCTGGCGTCGGGGCGCAGGGCGGCGACCTTCAGGCCTCGGTACGCGCAGCATCTGTCGCAGGAGCTCCGTTTCTGTTGAATGTAAGTCGTGCCGTGATCTACGCCGCCACAGACCGCGACTATGTAGCCGCTGCGACCTCAGCCGCCCTCGAGTTCGACGAGCAAATTCGAGCGGCAAGGGAAAGCGCTGACCTGCCCTAGGGGCAGCAGCTCACACAGGATGCTTTCCCTTCACTTCCCGCGCGTCCTCACTTCGGAGGCGATCGAGACGAAGCTCCGTCGCCACCTCTATAGCGGCGCACGAGGATCGTGGAACCCACAAGCCCGGACCGGCCTGTTCTTTGACCTCTCCAAGGTAGAGTTCGCAGAATTTTCCTCGCTCGCTCAGGTGGCGCTCCTCGTTGAGGGTGCCGCACGGCACGGCATCCCGACTCGGATTGCCCTGCCCCTCACAACCCTCCGTCGTTCAGAGGCCGCCTTCGCAGAAGCGAATTCGTGGGCTCGCGGGCGCATCGAGCGCTCCCGGAACCATCGCCAGCTGGCCCGAACCTTCATGCAAAGGTCAGGTTTCGTCGAGCTACTCGCGCTCGAACACATCCCCGAACCTCTGTGTGAGGTCATCTCAGACTTTGACTCATCCGAGCGATCAGAGGAAGAGGAGGTGACAACGGGTGCAGGAGGGCCGGACAACGCCTTCGCCCCGTACACGGTCCGGAACATATTGCCGCTCCGATGGATCGCCGCCGATGCACCGCTAGATTCTTGGCGAGCCCAGGCGGTGTCCACGTTGAGTCGGGACAATCTCCTCGACAGCCAGCACGATGCTGCCGCCCTCGTCGACACCGTTCTAAACGAGCTAATCGACAACGTCGGGACCCATGCGCATGATGGCGCAGCCATCCCACCCTCTGCGTTGGTTGGAGCAATCGGCCTCGATGATGACCGCTACTCCCTTACTGATACCAACGTGCCTCCGGTCTGGAAAGACTACGCGAGCTGGGCCGCTCGCCAGTCATCGCCCGTCGTGCGACTGATTGTTGGCGACAGTGGCTGCGGAATTGTGGAACGCCTCGCCCCGTCGTTTTCGTACGGCCATATCGAAGAACTACCTCGCCAAGCCCGTGATTGGCGAGAGGGCGAGCAGATCGCCCTTTGGGCGATGGAGCCATGGTCGACGAGTCGATCCTCGGACGAAGCCAGACTTGTAGAGGCGGTAAGAGGCCTCGCTCGAGTCCGGCGATACGTTCGGCATCATTTCGGTGCCATATCCATACGAACACGAGACACAATGGTCGGTTGGACTCATCAGCCGACGACGGATGGGCGTCGCCATCCGGTTCGGAGTTCCGAGCCACTGGCGAGCACACCCGGCACGCTCGTTGACGTTTGCTTTCTGCCTGGCGTCGCCAACGAGAGCTACTTGTCTGCCGTTCGCGATCTCGTGCGGTCTCCCGCGGAACCCACTGCAGTTCTATTGGAGCATTGCACGATCGATAGCGATGGGCTACCGAGTTTCACCCCAGGCGACCTTCATTCTGCGACGGGAGCTGGGGGGAACCGTTCCATCATTGTCGCAGTTCTGGACTCCTGGCCGACTGACAATATTGATCGACATAGATTCTTCGCACAGTTGCTGCAGATCGCTACCGCCGTGGCCGAGGGCGCCAGGTTTGGCGTCCTCTGCACGACGGCGACCCGACCACAAATTGACATCGTGCTTCAATCAATCGACCAAGCGCGTGAACGCAGCTATCACGAGCGTGGTGATTCGACAGATCGACCCGAGCCTGTTCTGTTCTTCGATCGACGTGGCGAGCCGAGCTGGGCCGGCGGAGATCGGAAGACCCGGGATCTGTTGGTTGCACTAACAAGGGGAGAAGCAGTTGATCGTGCTCTGGTGCACGATCGATCTCTACAGCTGGCGGGCGATTGGCTCGAGGTGCGCGATGAGCAGTTGCACCTCAGCATCGATCCACACTCGGTGCGGGATCGAATCGCTGAACGAGTGGTCGAGACGCTTACCGACTCGCTTCAAGCTGGCTATGGCAAGTCGCCCAGCCATGCCGTCCGTTCCCCGACGCTGGAAGTTCTGGATAGGTGGCTCGATGCAGAGACATGGATCTCCAGCACTGTTGGAATCGGCGCTGCATCGTTCGCGCTCGCCACCAAGTTGATCGCGACCCACCCGTCATTAGCGACCGATGCCGGAACTGTAATCGTCGTAGGCTCGCAGAGGCGGGAGGTCGGGGACGCACTGCGGCTCGCGCTCGGGTGGAAAGGACCCGTCTATTCGATGTCCGGCGAGGTCGGGCGACACGATGATCCTGAAGCTGTGCTTCCCCGAGCGAACAGCCGAGTTCTCGTGATCACCGACGTACTGGTCAGTGCAAACACGGCCCACTGTGACATGCGGGACCTCATTAAGGCAGGAATAGAGATCCAGGCTCTCGTGGCTATCGTGGATGTCAGACGCGACCGTGGCGAAGACACCATTGAATGCATGGGACGGAGCATCCCCGTCTACTCCCTACTGCACCACGACTTCTCTTCCTGCTCGACCCAGCAGTTGTCGAACGTGAAGGACATCGATCCCACCACTAGAAGCACCACCACACCTTTGGGGATCCAGCAGTCCGATTACGCCATCGAGCCTACTGAGTTCCTGCAGCTCTGTGCGCGATCACAACGGAGTCTGCTTGCCGGACACATAGCTAGGGCCAAGCGCCGTCATTTCAGCACCTTTCCTAACGTTGCTGCGCTCCTAGACATCCCAGAAGCCGCCCAGGCACTCGTCGATTCAACTACAGCGGTGGTGTCCGACTGGCTTGACGGCGAGCGCGATGTGGAGATCTGGTGCCCTGGTCCAGAGGGCGACGTGGCCCTCCGGCTGGCTTACGCGACGGCTATGAAGCTGCGCACCGACGGTTGCTCAGTTCGGGTAGTCGGCGTTGAAAGAACGGCCCGTGGTGGACGACGAGTCCTGACTGCACCGCCTCAGTCGGGATTCCATGGTGCTGTCGTGTGTCTCGATTGGGGGTCGCTCTCGACAAGCACGGCGAACCAGTTGCTTGGTATCGCCGCTCAGGCCGGTGCTAGTCGCCTTCTTCTCCTACTCCTAACGAGCCAACTACCCGTGGACGAGGAGGAAGCGCTCGCTCGCGTAAGCTCGGTGCGAGTTCGGCAACTTCGTCAGGTTGCGAGCACACCTGGCGCGTTGGCCCTCGGAACCGAGGCTGTGGACGCCGAAGTCAGCGTACGGGTTCGATTTATTACTCGCCTTCATGTGGGCGTCGCCCCCGCCGTCGATTGCGACCTTTGTGCACTCGAGCGCGCGTACCGCGTCGCTATTGACACCTCGCCTACAGCGTTGCTATCGCGGCACGCAACCACAATGGCCGATCGCCTGAGGCCCATGGATCGCGCCACCGCGTTGGCTGGAACCATCGACAACGCGATTGGAGGCGGGCTCACCGAGCTAGACGTGTCACAGATCCTCGATGTGCGGAGGGAGTTGGATCTGGCCACTCGACAGGTGAGTGCGCGCGCCGGGCTCCTCGAGCGACTCAGCGTGGTCCCACAAGGCGCATCTGATATCTGGATGTTGAGCCTTCTCCATCTCCTCGAATTGGAGCCTCGATGGCTTCGCCTAAGTCCGCTCAGATTTCACGACTTTCGTGACCTCCTTGCTCGGAACTCGATCTCTCTCGCGATGTCACGAGATCCGCACCTTCTTCCTGATGATCGACTCCGGGCAATTCATCTCGCCCGCAGTTCCTCGAAGCACTCATTCATGGATCAGCTGGTGGAGATGTTCACGGCCGTGCGCAACGACCCGTTGCTAGTGGATGCTCTCCTCTTCGGAGTGTTGTCGTACCTCGACAGGCCGTACCATCAGCAGGAAGCACTACTGAGTCTGGCACTGGAGCGGCTTCGAGAGATCGAGCGCACACTGCCTGCGCTTCGGGGAGACCAAGCGTCCCAACCTGCCGTGTCGGAGACCGTCTCAGCGTTGCTTCGCCTAGCCGAGTATCGGCTCGATAGCCTGGGTCCGCGCGAACTGGAGCTTCACGACGCTCTATCGACGTTACGAGATCACTTCGCCCGACCGCTCCTCGACCACCTTGAAGTCGGACAATCTATTCTCTCTGTTCGAATCGCGCTGAGCCCGGAGGGGCCTCTTCCAGCGGAACACGCCGACTGGCGCGAGGTTCGAGACGACTGGACGGCGTGCGAGACTTTTCTGCGACGAAAGCTCCTGCCGACGCTTCCGGCGATTCGCCCACTCCTTGTTCCAGAACTCTACAAGTCAATGCACGCCTCACAAGAAGATGAAGCAGCTATCACCCGGTGGTGCCATCCGACGGCTTTGCGGGAGCTAACCGATATTGGCTCGAGTCTTGCGCAGCTCTCCGGGTTTCAGACCGCTGACAGGGAGGAGCAGATTGCGGCGACGCGCGCTCGTATCGAGGACTGGTTTGCTCTGGCGCTCAGTCCTGGCGAGGGCAGGCGACCACTCCGGTACCCCACGGCAGGTCTCCTGCCTGAGCTGGTCATGGAGTCGTTCACCAACCTGCGGACAGTGATCGATGAGGTAAATTCAGGACTTCCGATTGAGATGCAGTCCCGTCTGCGAATCAGAGTCATTGAGTTCGATCCGAGAATCGAGGTGCTATGTCTGCGACGGTACGTGGTCTTCGTGTATCGTCACGCTCTCACGAACATAGTTGACCATCCCAGCGATCCATGCCCAACGCACTTCGATGTCGAAGTCGAGATCTTGGACCATGGCTCGCGGGTGGGGATGGCGATACGCAATACTGGAACTGAGGCCGGTGATACTGCGGCTCGCGACGCGGACAACGAGGGCGGAATTGAGCGAATGCGGCGGCGCCTTGGTTCCTACGGCGCAGAGCTAGCTGTAGACACACCGCCGGTGGTGGACGGGGCCGATCTGAACTGGAGCTTTGAGCTCGCTGTCGACTTCGCCACGGGGCGCCGACCAATATCGAGTGCGGAGGGCAAATAGTGGCACGACTCTTGGTTGTGGACGATGAGCGGCTTTACGTATCGCAGTTCGCCTCGGTGTTGCGAAAGCAACTCCAGCAGTTGCTCAATGAGCCGGTTTCGCTCACGGTAAAGCACAAGGTGAACAGCGGAATGGACGCTATCGAGACCGAACGACCTGACATTCTGGTCGCCGACATGCTCTTTCCGCCGTTGGGGCAGCCTGACGCACCTCCTGAGGATCATATAGTCCTTGGTACCGAGCTTCTGGAGTTGGCACGGACGCATGGAGTCCCAGTTCGGGTGGCGCTGAGTCGTGGCCACAGCCGATTCCCCGACATGGAGACCCAGGCTCGTGGTGCGGGCGCTCAGCGCTTTTACCACAAGACACTCATTGGCACTGCTGGACTTTCGATCGGACGTATCGCCGCCGACATCGCCGAGCAGTATTCGGGATTGTCGCCCACTGGAGGGCCCGCAACCACAATGCCCACGGCAGCCCCGGGTGGAGAGGAGCAGGGAATGTTGTTCGTTAGCCATGCGAGCAAGGATGCCCCTGTCGTTAACGATTTGCTGGATCTCCTTCAATTGGGCCTCGGCCTGAAGGACAAGCAGCTCTTCTGCTCTTCAGCACCGGGCATGAAGGTTCCTCCGGGCGAGGCGTTCGTTGACTACATTGGCGGACAGGCATCCAGGTCATCAGCAGCCATCTTGATTTTGAGCGAGGCATATCTGCGAAGTGCCTTTTGTATGGCCGAGCTCGGCGCGATCTGGATTCTCGCGAAGCCCCAAGCGACGCTGGTGCTAGCGCCGATCACTCACCATGATGTCGGGGACATTCTTGGTCGGACGCATTGTCTATCGCTCTCGGATTCAGGCGACTTGGACGACCTTCGTGACTTTCTCTCAGGGCGAATAGAGACAGAGACCCAGGCGACGCGAAAGTGGAACACGAAGCGAGATGCGTTCTTGAAATCACTGAAGCCTTGATTCATCATCCTCGATTGTGGGGTGACCGTCGGATTCGCCAGTGACCGTCGATGACCGAACTCTTCGCCGAATTGCTGCGCCGAAGTTCCGCCGCAGCGAATCAGCAGCCATGAGTACCCCCTCGTGGGACAGAACCCTCAGGAGACTCTCGACGGGGCTGACGAGACCAACGCCGATGTTTAGAGGCTCGCCCGTCAGGTCCGTTCCGATCGCCTCGCTGGGGTCTGCGTTCCAATACCCAGGCATCACGCCGAGAAGGCGGAATGTTGTGTCCGGAGGCACTGCCACAAGATCACGCTGCTCACCGACCGTGAATCGGGACACTCCGAGGTGGACGAAGACCGGCGATCCAGATAGTCCGCCGACAGAACGCAGCTCGACCAAGAGAGCAGGCGCCAAGCCGTACGTGTCAAACCGGACGACTTCTCGTGGCATGGCAGCTATAGAACCGACGCGGACGATCGGCTCGTTCCGCGAGCTTCCGTGGAACCGGCTGAACAGACCGACAGTTGCGATCTCGTCACCCAGGGAGATGCCTTCGGAGTCGATGACCTCGTCAGTAGCGAAGCCATCGTAGCAATCTGCCGCGTCAGCCGGTGACATCTGAGTTGTGGTGCTGAACAGTGCTGATGGAAGTCCCGGCAGGCCGATCCGCCCCTAGCGGTAGCCACTCCAGCGTGCCCCCGGCGTGCCCCAAGCGACGCGCACTGGCGGTCACTCGCCGGTTCTAGCCGGTTGCCAAATCAGGGCTCTGACCTGCCCTTTTTCGCAGAATCGCTGGTCAGGCGGGGTGTGGGTTCTTGCTTTGCAAGCAGGGGGTCGTGGGTTCGAGTCCCATCAGCTCCACATAATCCCAGGTCAGAGGGGGTGTCGAGGTCACGCTGACCCCCTGCCTTCCAGGAAGGTGGCGAGAGCAGGGGTTCGCGGCTCGTATCCATCCCGGTCAGAGCGCTGCGCCACCGGCCAGATCCACCAGCGCAGCAGCGCAGATCGACCCCGCCGAAGTCGGCGTGCCCCCCGCGTGCCCCAACCGGACCGCTGCACATCAGCCGCAGGAACGAATGATTCGGTTTGATGTTCGGGAAGCCGGGTCAACTCCAGGGGATCGGCAGGCAGCGACGCACCTCCACGCGGCCGCCTCGTCGGCGCCTCGCCGGTGATCCTCCGCGAGACCTGTGGACCGAGCCGGCAATCAGCGGAGCCGTTCCGTGAGGAGCTCACCCGATGTGAGGAGGTCGTCGCGGTCGACGAACGGGTCGCCCGAGCCTGCGCTGAGGTTGATGAGCGCGGTGGTGCGGGTGGCGTCATCGATCAGCCATCGGGTGACGCCGCTGGCGACGAGAGCCTTGAGGTCGAAGGGCGCCGCGCCGAACCCGTGGCCTGGATCCTGGACGAGGAGTCGACTCAGGCGGTAGATGTCACGGGCGTCGCTCTCCTTCTTGTCTCGGCGCGCCGCCGGTCGGCCGGCGATGGCGTGGAGCTTGCAGGCGAGGAGGGCAGGCGCGGTGGCGACGGTGAGCTCGGCGGTGACGACGTCCCCGTCGGGCCTTTGGGCGTGAACGGTGAGAGGCCCGGCCGTCTCGAGCGCCCAGCGGTGGCCCAGCACGAACAGCCGGTCGTGGTCGTCCTCGGGCAGGTCGCCGGCTTGCGCGGGGAGGGGGTAGGTGGCGAGGGTGTCGACCTTGACCCCGTGCACGGTGACTCGTCTTGCCGCAGTGTTGTCGGCGAGGTACTCGAGGAGGTGTTCGCCGGGGGCTTCACCTTCGGTCACGGTGTCGACATCGGTCGTGGCCCGGTGCGCCGTCTGGATCCGACAGGTCACCGCCAAGCCGCCGACGAGCGCGGCAGGCAGGAACCCGTCGGATGAGAACAGCTCCTTCGCGGTGACGAGGAGTCGGCTGATCCCACCCGCCGGGTCGTCGACGAGGATCACGTCACCAGACACGGGTGAATCCATCCGGTGGGTCCCATTCCTCGAGGGCTTCGCGGTCTCGTGCTGCCTGGGTGAGATCGAGCGCGCAGAACAGGGGGTGGGCGGTCCACCAGTGCTGGTCGATTCCCTCGTATCGGTGGGAGGTGACATAGCCGGCCGGGTCGACGCTGAAGTGGACCTCGGCACCATCTCCGCCCTCGTTGACGATCCTGACCCTCCGGACGAGCTCGGTGCTCGGGGCGTAGACGTGGAGCGGATAGTCACCGGTCGCCGCGAGGGGTGCTCCCCAACCGACCGCTCCGCGCACCCCGGCCAGGGCGCACCCGATCTCCTGGCCGGCGCTCCACAGGCCAAGCGGATCGGATTCGCCGAGCCGGTCCTTCCACCGCACAACCACCTTGTCGCGAGGCCACGCATCTGCGAGGGCCCAGAACAGCTCGGGAACCAGGGGCCGGTAGCGACCTCGCCCGACCCGCTCGACCAGGTGCCCGTCAGCGAGGGAAGCCAGGGCCCGGCTGATGGTGCTCTGATCCAACCCGGCTCGCCGCGCGATCGCCGATGGCCCCGGCGGCGCCTCCGGCTCGAGCAGCAGCGCCGTCGCCGCGGCGAGACCTGCTCGACCTCGGATCGCGTCGAACCCGGCGGGACCTCCTTCGCGGCGAGGGGAGGGAGGGATCTCGGCGTCGATCCAGAGGCCGGGTGCGACGAGCTTCAGGTGGCCGCGTCGGTCCAGCCATCCAGCTCCAGCAGCCTCGATCTCGGATCGCAGCGGTCCGGAGAGCTGATCGGCGACGACCACCACGTGACCGTCCCCCGCGTTCTCGAGGGCTCGACGCAGCTGTCCTGACGTGGGCACTGCCGCCGTCATCACCTCGATGTTGAGAGCCGCTCCACCGGGGAGCGTGATGACCAGGTCTTCGTCATGGTGTGGGGACCCGGCCGAGATCGGGATCCCCAGCGTCGTCAGCGCGTCGACCAACGCGCTGATGCCGCTTCGATCCAGAGCCTCTCGGCCGGTGCGATTCCCTGCCATATGTGTCATGCACAATAACACATGACACATAACACCGGCCCGATGATCCCGCTCATGAGGGGACCAGGCGCTTCGCGCTGGAACACCAGCCGAGCGCGCAGCTTGCTCCCCGACCATGTCCACTGTGGCCGCGCGAGGAGCGTCCTGCTCGGCCTCTCCGCACTCCCACCGCTGAGGAGCCGTCTGCGGGCCAAGGGAGTCGGAGAGATCGAACGCTGTCGCTTCGGCTGGGTCAGCTCCGATTGAGGATGTGACAGATCTCGGCGTCGCCGCATGCGGCGGGGTCGAGCTGTTTCGCTCGGCGGTCGAGCTTGCGGAGCTCGGTGCGTGTCGCTTCGAGCTCGCGGATCTTGTCGTCCACTTCGGCGAGCTTGGTGGCGATGAGCGCTTCGACGTGACCGCAGGGGGCCTCACCGCGGTCGCGGATGTCGAGCACGCCGGCGATCTCGGCGAGGGTCAGACCCGCGGTCTGGGCGGCGCGCACGAACGCTAGCCGGTCGACGGCGTCGTCGGTGTAGTCGCGGTAGCCGGAGACGGTGCGGTCGGGCTCGGGCAGGACGCCGATCTGTTCGTAGTAGCGGAGGGTCCGGTCAGTGAGGCCGGTCCGGTCCGCGAGCTCTCCGATGCGCATGACACGCAACCTACCCCTTGACCCTCTAGTGCACTAGAGGGTTTAGGGTCGGTGCATGGACATCATGTTCCTCTACTTCGATGACTGCCCGAACTGGCGGGTCGCCCACGGCCGGCTCACCGAGGTGCTGGCCGCGCAGCCGGACCCACCGGCCGTAGAGATGGTGGCGGTCACGTCGGCGCAGCAGGCCGAAGAGCTCGAGTTCCTCGGCTCACCGTCGATCCTGGTCGACGGCCGTGACCTGTTCGCTACCGGCGACGAACCAGTGGGGTTGAGCTGTCGCATCTACCAGACGCCCGAAGGTCCGGCCGGTTCACCCACGGTCGACCAGCTCCGAGCCGTGATCAGGGGTTGACGCCGATGCCGAGCCCACCGCCCGCGACGCTCGACCAGGCGTCTGGGGCCGATCCGATGACGACTGGCGATCGGCGCGGGTTCTTGGGGATGCTCGGAGTCGGTATGGCGGTGTGCTGTGGCAGTCCGCTGCTCGCCGGAACGGGCATGGCAGCAGCCCTCGCCGGAGTCAGCCTCGAGAGCTGGCCCGTGGTCGTGTCGGGGCTAGTCGTCGCGATCGTCGGCCTCGCCGCGATCCAGCACCGTCGAAGGCAGACTCGAGCAACACGAGGTTCCGGATCGAATGACGCCTGCTGCGCTACCGACGCACCGACCGCTCTCGCCGTCGACCACACCCGGGAGCGGCAGTGACCACGCCCATCAGCCGCGAGGACCTCGCGGCCCTCGTCGAGGGAGATGCCCAGCTCATCGAGGTCCTTCCGCCCCACGAGTTCGAGGAGGAGCACCTAGCCGGTGCCATCAACATCCCCCTCAAGAAGCTCGACGCCAAAGCGGTCTCGGGCCTCGATCGAGCCAACCCCGTCATCGTCTACTGCTGGGACTCCCTCTGAGACATGAGCCCACGAGCCGCGGGCCGGCTCAACCGACTCGGATTCACCCACGTCTACGACTACGTCGCGGGCAAGGCTGACTGGCTCGCCGCCGGACGACCCACCGAACACGCTCCAGGTGGCGAGACTCGCGTCGGTGAGGTGCTCACAGCAGTGACGACCTGCCACCTCACAGACCCGATCAGCGACCTGGCAACCACCCATGCCGACGCGGTGCCAGGAGTCTGGGCAGTGGTCGACGACGCTGGCGTCGTACAGGGACGGCTCCGCGAAGCGGATCTGGCGCAGCATGGCGACTCGATCGCCGAGACCGCTATGGAGATCGGACCCACCACCGTGCGCGCCAACGAACCACTCGACGCGCTACGCGAACGGATGGACGGCCTAGACGTCGACCACGTCCTCGTCACCACCCCCGAAGGCCACCTCCTCGGAGCAGTCACCTCCACCAGTGGCCCCGCCGGCACCGCCGAAGGACCCGCAGGCTGAGCCAGCCACCAGTGCAGTCGATCAAGAACGACGCCGGGGCGCAGAGCCGCTTCTCGGCGGCGGCCTAGTCCAAGAAACGGACAGCCCCTTGGGGGATTCGCCGGCTGCACCGGGCAGTCGCTCGGCGCTCGACGGGCGCAGGTCCAACGGACGATGAGGCGACCCATCGAGTCGATGACGTGGTCGAGCCCGCTGGTAGTTGCGCCACCGAGCGTGGTCACGTCGAGGCCTGACGGTGCTGTGGCATCGATGCTGGATGCCGCCGGCGAGGACGACACCAGCCCTTGGGAACTATGGCCCTACCCCCTATTCCCATGTTCGTGTTGGACTCGCCCTCGGGTCGGGTGCGCTGTGCGTCCCGGCTCCCGTGATCCGACGACCGGAGGGCACCCGATGACGACCACCCAGCTGAAGATGGCGATTCCGGGCGTGGGGGTCGCGCTCGCTCTGCTTCTCGTCGGTTGCAGCTCCGACGACGATGGCGGAGGCGCGGCGACCACGGCTGCGGTCGTGGTCGACGACCACGCCGATGACGGCGACGACCACGGGGACGAGTCCTTCGCGTTCGGTGAGCCGGGCGATCCAGCCGAGGCCGACCGCACGATCGAGGTCGACATGCTCGATTCCATGGCCTTCGATCCTGACGAGTTCGAGATCGCGGCCGGTGAGACCGTCACCTTCGAGGTGACGAACACCGGCGACCTCGAGCACGACTTCACCATCGGTGACGTCGAGACCCAGGAGGAGCACGACGCGGAGATGCGCGAGGGCGGCCACATGGGCGACGATCCCAACGCCATCGCTGTCGCCGCAGGTGAGTCCGGTTCCATCACCTGGACCTTCACGGAGCCAGGCGACCTGGAGATCGGTTGCCACATCCCAGGTCACTACGCGGCGGGCATGGTCGCCGAGGTGACCGTGACCGGTTGAGCGCATGGCTCGCGCTCGAGGTCTCAGTCGATGATGATCTCGCCCTGCATCCCGGCGGCCGCGTGGCCTGGGACGGTGCAGCGGAACGAGTAGGTGCCGGCTCTCGGGGAGCGGAGCGCTCCGGCCGCTCGGTCGCCGGGTTCGGCGTCGAGGTCGAGGCCGAGGTCGTCGACCGCGAGGTCGTGGAACAGCGACCCCTCGTTGCTGAGCTCGAGGTTGACCGTCTCACCGGCCGAGATCTGGATGGTCGTCGGGTCGAACCACAGGTCACCGGCGCGCACGGTCACCGTCGGTGCACCGGGTACGGGCTCTGAGCTGGAACCGGTGGACCCCGATGACCCCATCGCGCCATGGTGCCCGCGCTCGCCCATCATCGGGATCGACGTGCTGTCGATCCCGATGATGACGAGCAGCACGCCGGTCACCAGCAGGAGGATGACGACTGCGGCGGCGATGCCGCGCAGGTCCTTGCGGCTCGGTGGATCCGACGGGTGGCCGTCCGCGGTCATGTGATCACCCGGGGGCCAAGCCGGCCGTCGGACTGCTGGTCGGCGCTGACGAGCGTCGCCTCGCGCAGGAGTGCGGTGAGCACGTCTGGTTGCGCGCTGGGCAGTGTGTGGCCAGCCCCCGGCACGATGACGACCGACGCATGTGGGAGCTCCAGCGTGACGTCGCGGGCGAAGGCGAGGTCACCGAGGCGGTCCCGGTCGCCCCACACGAGGGCGACCTCGACCCCTGCAGCGTCGAGGGCCGTCAGCAGCTGGGGCCACTCGTCGTGGAGGATCTGCTCCTCCAAGGTCTGGTGGTACGCGGCCCACGTGTGCTGGCTGGCCTCGCGAGCGATCGGCAGTGGCCAGCGTGGCGCGGCGAGCGCGGCGACCCAACCGCTCAGCGTGCGGTGCGAGCAGCTGATCCGACACAGCACCTCGGATGCCGCCTCGTCGACGAGGAGCGCTCGAGCGTTCAGGTCGCCCGCGCCCAGCGCGCGCCGCGCCTCGTGGGACGTCGGCCACATCGGTGCGCCGATGCACACGACCCGCTGCACCCGATCGAGGTGGCGTCGCGCCCACCGCAGTGCGAGCGTGCTGCCCATCGAGTGGGCGCCGACGACAACTGGTCGCTCTCCAATGGTCAACGCGACGGCGTCATCGAGTGCGTCGAGGTGGGCCTCGGTCCCGAAGTCGTCTGCGTCGGCGTCGAGCGACCGCCCGAAGCCGAGCAGGTCGGGGACGCACACGACGTGGTCGGTGGCGAGGTCGTCGGCGGTGCGTCCGAACACGGCACCGGTCGCGACCAGGCCGTGCAGCAGCAGTGCACCGGTCTCGCCCGATCCTCCCGACCGGCACCACAGGCGGCCCTCGCGGCCACCAGCCAGCGAGGTCGGTTCCCACGCTCGCACGGCGGCGGAGCGGCCGTGGCGCACCGCCCATGCCGTGGCCGCTCCAGCGGCGACGCCGGCCACGACCGGGGCTGACCGGTGGCGGGTCACGGCGCAGCACCACCGCGTCGACGGCGAGGTGCGCAGGCCGTGGTCCTCATCGTGTCAGCCATGGTCGTGCGTTCGCGTCTTCAGTGGTGGGTGTGGCCGCCACTCGGACCGGATCCTCCAACCGGCGTGTGCTGGTCGGGATCTGAGGCGAACGTGTCGGCGCACGTCGTGGAGCAGAAGTGGTAGGTCTTCCCGTCTCGGTCGATGGCTGCGGCCGCATCCGCGGGGTCAAGCTCCATGCCGCACACGGGATCGGTGACGAGTGACGGAGCCCGGGCGGGTTCTGCGCCGGTCTCCACGGTCGGGTCTGCGGCGGGTGGGAGACCTGCGACGTCGATGTCGTGGGGGTGCCAGCGGCGAAGCCGGTTGGCGTTGGTGACCACCGAGAGGCTGCTCGCTGCCATGGCTCCGGCCGCGATCATCGGACTGAGCTGCAGGCCGAGGAACGGGTAGAGGACGCCGGCGGCGATCGGGATGCCGATGCCGTTGTAGAGGAACGCCAGCACGAGGTTCTGACGGATGTTCCGCATGGTCGAGCGGCTGAGCGAGATCGCGGTGACCACGCCGTCGAGCGCCCCGGAGATCAACGTGATGTCGGAAGCCTCGATCGCGACGTCGGTGCCGGTCCCGATCGCGAAGCCCACGTCGGCCTGCGCCAGCGCCGGCGCATCGTTGATGCCGTCGCCGACCATGCCGACCAGGTGGCCCTCGTCCTGGAGTCGGCGGACCTCGAGCGCCTTGTGCTCGGGGAGCACCTCGGCGAGGACACGTTCGATGCCTACCTGTCTGGCGATGGCCTCTGCGGTGCGGGCGTTGTCCCCGGTGATCATGGCGACCTCGACACCGAGTGCCCGGAGCCGTGCGATGGCGGCGATCGAGCCGTCCTTGACCGTGTCGGCGACCGCGATCACGCCACCGGGTGCGCCGTCGAGGGCGACGAGCATCGGGGTCTTGCCCTCCTCGGCGAGGCGGTCCATCTCGGCGTCGAGGCCGGTGGTGTCGATCCCGGCGTCGTCGAGCAGCCGACGGTTGCCGATGAGGACCTCGCGGCCGTCGGCGATCGAGCGGATGCCCTTGCCGGTGATCGACTCGAACTCGGTCGGCTCGGCCAGCTCCAGTCCGCGCTCGGTAGCTCCTCGCACGATCGCTTGCGCCAAGGGGTGCTCGGAGGACCGCTCCGCTGAGGCGACGAGGGTCAGCAGGTCGTGCTCCTGGACGTCGGCCGCGGTGACGACGTCGGTGAGGACGGGCTCGCCGCGGGTGATGGTGCCGGTCTTGTCGAGCACGATGGTCTGGATCCTGTGGGCGGTCTCGAGCGACTCCGCGGAGCGGATCAGGATGCCGTGCTCTGCCCCCTTGCCGGTCGACACCATGATCGACAGCGGCGTAGCAAGCCCGAGGGCGCACGGGCAGGCGATGATCAGCACCGCGACCGCTGCGACGAGTGACAGCGTGAGGGCCGGCGCGGGTCCGACGACGAACCAGGTGACGAACGTCGCGATGGCGATGAGCAGGACGCCGGGAACGAAGTAGGACGAGATCTGGTCGGCCAGGCGCTGGATGGGCGCTTTGGAGCCTTGGGCGCGCTCGACGAGCGTGATGATCTGCGCCAGCATCGAATCGGACCCGACGCGCGTCGCCTCCATGCGGAACGCGCCCGTCTGGTTCATGGTGGCGCCGATCACCGTGTCGCCTGCCTCCTTGGTGACCGGGATCGACTCGCCGGTGACCATCGACTCGTCGAGGGTCGAGCGGCCGTCGACGATCACGCCGTCGACGGGGACCTTCTCGCCGGGGCGCACGAGCACGACATCGCCTGGCACGACGTCCTCGATGGGGAGCTCGACCTCGGCGTCGTCGCGGATGATCGTGGCCGTCCGGGCCTGGAGGCCGATGAGCTTGCGGATGGCCTCACCGGTGCCGGCCTTGGCGCGGACCTCGAACAGCCTCCCCAGCAGGATGAGCGTGATGATGACCCCGACGGCCTCGAAGTAGACCTCGCGGACCTCCTCGGGAACGACGTCTGGTGCGACGGTGACCAGCAGGCTGTAGCCGAACGCGGCGATGGTGCCGAGCGTGATGAGCGAGTTCATGTCGGCGGCTCTGTGGCGCAGGGTGAGCCATCCGGTGCGGTGGATCGGCCAGCCGGTGAACAGCATGACCGGGGAGATCAGCGCGAGCTGCAGCCAGCGTTCCATGAGCAGGTCGGGCACCCAGGTGGCGCCGAACAGGTCGATGGCCATCACCGCGATCACCACCGGCGCGGACAGGACCGTGCCGATCGCCACGCGCCTGGTGAGGTCGGTGATCTCGCGCTGGCGCTCCTCCGCATCGGCATCTTCGGCGGCGAGCGGGTCAGCGGTGTCTCGTTCGACGAGCTGGTAGCCGCGGTCGGCCGCGGCGGCGACGAGCTCGTCTGGCGATGCCATGGCGGGGTCGAAGTCGACCGTCGCGCGCTGCGTGCCATAGCTCACGTCCACGCGGTCGACCCCGGCGACGCTGCCGAGCGCCCCCTCGATCTTGGTGACGCACGAGGCGCACGACATGCCCGCCACACGGAACTCGACGTGCTCGGTCGGCAACGAGGTCGCGGCGCGCGGCCCCACGCCCACGGCCCGGGCCACCTCCGGTCGGTCACCGGCACCCACCGCCTCGGCCTCGTCGGCCGCCGGCTCGCTGGCATCGCCGGGTTCGACGACGAGGGTGCCGTGGATCATGTTCATGCCGCACGCGAAGCCGAACTCACCGGCCTTGTCCGGTGTGAAGTCGAGGGTTGCGGTGCCGAACGCCGGCAGCGAGCGTGAGACCCCGAAGTCGGCGAACACCACGCGCGACGTGCAGTCACCCGACTCCTGGCGGTCGAAGATCAGCCGCAGCGGTACCCCTTCGCGCACGCGGATCACATCGGGGGAGTAGCCGCCCTTCACCGTGATCTCGACCTCCTGGCGGCCGTCGACCAGCTCAGCTGAACGGGCCTCCTTCGGCCCGAAGAAGAACCACCAGAGGAACGCGGCGAGGGCGATCCCTGCCGCGACGACCAACAGCTCGGTGATGCCCATCGGATGCTCCTGCGCGCCTAGCGGGCGTGGTCGTGGTCGGGATCGTGGTGGGCAGCGTGATCGGCGTGGTCATCGTCGGCGTGCCCGGACATCGCCTGGTGGTGACGACCCATCCACGCTCCCCACCCGAGCACCGCGATCGCGCCGAGCACCACCGCAGCGGTGCCACCGAACACGGCGCCGGTCGCAGACACCGCGCCGAACACCACCAGCATCGGCACGACGCAGCACAGCGCCAGGGCACCGAACAGCGCGGCCTGCCCGCGTGGCGAGAGCTCGCCGAGATCCTGGTTCAGCTTCATGGTTCCTCCTCGTCGGGCGCGCGCTCACGCGCCGTGGACTGCTCGTCGTCGGGTGTCGCCGGGACGGCACGGATCTCCCGCCACACGCCACCAGCGCGCACCGCGACGATTTCGAACCCCGCGGCGCGCACGTTGTCCTCGGTCCTTCGGTCGATGTTGGCTCCGATGACGCGGCGCACGAGCGGGTTCAGCACGTCGGCGACAGCACCGAGCAGCCGGCTGCGGGGCCGCACGTGCTCGAGCAGCAGGACCTGTCCGCTTGGCTTCACCACCCGTGCGAGCTCTCGGAGCCCGCCGACGGGGTCGGCGACCGAGCAGAACACGCAGGTCGCGACCGCCGTGTCGAAGCTGGCGTCCCCGTACGGCAGCTGTCCGACGTCAGCCGTCTCCAGGACCACGACGTCGTCGAGGCCGAGCCTGCCCACGCGGTGCTGTGCCCGAGCGAGCATGCCCGAGGACAGGTCGATGCCCGTCAGGTCGATGCCGTCCGGGTACAGGTCGAGGTTGCGCCCGGTGCCGATCCCGACCTCCAGCACCGAGCCGCTCGCAGCCGCCAGCAGCCGGCGACGTCGGCGACGCACGCCACCGAGGAGGTCCATCGGCCCGTCGTACAGGTCGTAGATCCTGGCGTTGCGGTCGTAGCGGCGCGTCGTCGCTGCCTGCTCCACGTCGCGAGCGCTGCTCGACGGCTCGCCACCGAGGCCCACCTGCGTCGTGTGCCCCATCCCGGTCACCTCGCCACCCGAACGACCATCGTGGCCGCCGCGAGCACCGCAGCGATGAGCAGCGCCCACGCCCACGCGGGGACCGATGCCCCGCCGAGGACGACGAACGCCAGCACGCCGAGCGGCAGCGCGGCGCAGCAGACGGTCGCCGCGACCACCAGCCGGGTTCCCGATCGCTGCGCGTCGACGAGATCGTCGGTGACCGGCTGCTGGGTGCCATCGTCGGGTTGAGTCATCTCGGCCTCCATCGCACCGCTCGGCCCACCGTACCCCTACCCCCCAATGCCATCTAGGGTCGTTCGTCACCGGCTGGCAACTCCGAGTGGATCTCGTCGATGTGGTGGCCTGTCAGCCAAAGGGGTGACACCCGCTCGATGCCTCCCGCGCCGCCGCCACAACCGCCGTAGGTCGATCCAGCTCGAAGTCGGGCCGTTCGGCCGTAGATACCCCCAGGGGGCATGTGGCACAGTGGACCGCAGCGCGAGGGAGGACCACGATGCAGGAACCAGCGAGCGGTGCCCCGTCGACCGGGTCGGTCGACCAGCTGCTGCTCGATGCGGCAGGGATCACGAAGTCGTTCTCGACAGGGGTGTGGCCGCGACGACGGCTGGACGTGCTGCAGGGTGCCGACGTCCGCCTGTCGCGCGGCGAGGTCGTGGGCCTCGTCGGCGAGAACGGCTCGGGGAAGTCGACGCTGATGAAGATCCTCGTCGGCGCGCTCGGCAAGGATGGCGGCGAGCTGCGGCGCACCGGGTCGCTGGGCTACTGCCCCCAGGTGCCGGTGCTGTACGAGCGGCTCACCTGCGACGAGCACTTCGAGCTCTTCGGCGCGGCGTACCGCATGACGGCCGATGCCATCGAGGCCGCCCGCGACGAGCTCTACGAGACCTACGCGTTCGAGCGGTGGCAGGACGCCCGCGTGGAGGAGCTCTCCGGCGGGACCCGGGCGAAGCTCAACCTGAGCCTCGCCCTCATGCACCATCCCGACCTCCTGCTGCTCGACGAGCCGTACGCCGGCTTCGACTGGGAGACCTACGTGCGCTTCTGGGAGACGACCGGTGAGCTCCGGGCGCGGGGCCAGTCGCTGCTGATCATCAGCCACTTCATCACCGACGAGGAGCGGTTCGACCGAATCGTCGAGCTACGCGGCGGCCGGACGGCCACCCGGTGACCGGCCTCCTGGTCCGCACGTTCCTGCGCGAGCACGCGCGCCGGCCGCTCAACCTGGTGCTCCTGCTGGTCGTGCCCGTCGCGTTCGTCGGATTGGCCGCGGGCGTCATCGTGGACTTCGCGTCGATCCTCGGGAGCCTCGCCGACCTCGGCTCGCTGGAGGCAGCGACGGCTGGCTGGGCCGCGGCGATGCTGGCCGGCATCGGCGGCTACTTCCAGGTGACGGGCTCCCGGGAGGCCGACCGTCGACTCGTCGCCGCCGGGTCGGGGACCTCGTCGGTGGTCGTCGCCCGCCTGGCGTCGGCCGTCGCGCTCGCCGCGGTGGCGACCGTCGGCGCGCTCGTGGCCCTGTGGTGGCGCGCCGGCATCGACGAGCCGCTCCAGGTGATCGCGACGACCGCGATGTTCTCGCTGATCTACGTCGGCATCGGTGCCGGGGTCGGGGCAGTCGTGCGCGACGAGCTCAACGGATCGCTCGTCGTGCTCTTCGTGTGGATGTTCGACCTGTTCCTCGGCCCGGGCTTCAGCGGGGGCGACCAACCGCTGCTGCGTGTGCTCCCGACCCACTTCCCGACGCTCGTCATGCTCGACCTCGACTCCGGCCACTCGAGCGCCGTCGAGAACCTGGTGATCTCGATCGCGTGGACGGTGGCCGCCCTCGCGCTCGCGACCTGCGTGCTCGTTCGGTCGATGCGGCCGATCGCCTCGAGTCGTGCGCCGCGGCCCTTCGGGTGGCTCGGGGCCGCCTCGGGACGCGCCGGCGGCGGGCGGCGCCCCGACGAACGTGCCCGTTCGGTGCCGCGCGACGAACCACGGCCGCTGGTCACGCTGCGCTACGGGTTCCGCCAGTACCGACGCAACGCCGCCATGTGGCTCCTGCTCCTCGGCCTACCCGTCGCGTTCATCACCCTCAGCTTCATCGTCACCCCCGAGCAGCCCGCAATCGTGGAGGTCAACGAGCGCGGCCACACGTCGCTCGAGGTCGTCTCGATGGTCGACGTGCACGGGGCGATCATGGCACCGATCACCATCGCGTTCCTCGCCGGCATCGCCGGCCTGTTCGTCGTCCTCGGATCGATGGAGGCCGACCGGCGCCTCGTGCGAGCAGGGCTTCGATCCTCCGACGTGCTCGCGGCTCGGATGGGCGTGATCTGGGGGGCTGCGGTCGCCGTCACGATCGTGTCGGTCGCGATCACCGCCGTCGACTTCGCCCCGGCCACGTGGGCGCCGTTCATCGCCGCCAACGTCCTCGTCGCGCTCACCTACGCGTCGATCGGCGTCGTCATCGGCATGCTCGCCGGCCGCCTCGGCGGCCTCTACCTGGTCGTCGCGATCCCCTTCATCGACGTCGGCATCGCCCAGAACGTCATGTTCGACGCAGCACCCCCGGCCTGGGGCCGGTTCCTGCCGAGCCACGGCGCCGTGCGGCTCCTCGTCGACGGCGCGTTCACCCCGACCTTCGACGACACCGGGGCACTCGTGCTCGCGCTCGGCTGGCTCGTCGTGGCCAGCGCGGTGGGCATGGGAGTGTTCCACCACCTCGCGAGCGACCGGTGACGGGTCCGGAGCCCATGAGGACGTCGGCGGTCCGCGACCCCGACCGGGTCCGGGACATCCGACCGACCATCAGGGAACAGGCCACCCAGGCCACGTCACCAAGGGAACCGGAGCTGTGCCATGGGCCATGACGAGCACGCAGCACCCAGGCCCGGGGACGAAACTGCCGGCAGCCTGAGCCTGGTGGGCGCCGTCTCGCTCGGCACCGGCGTCATGATCGGCGCGGGCGTCTTCGCGCTCACGGGTCAGGTCGCAGCGCTCGCCGGGAGCTGGTTCCCCGTCGTGTTCCTCGTGGCGGCCGTCGTCGTGGCCGCGAGCGCGAACTCCTACGTGCAGCTCGCGAACGCGTACCCGTCCTCGGGCGGCGTGGCCATGTTCCTCAAGGAGGCCTACGGCCTCGGCACAGCCACCGGCACGTTCTCGCTGTTCATGTTCGTGTCGATGGTCATCAACGAGAGCCTCGTCGCTCGCACGTTCGGCGCGTACGCGCTGCAGGTGGTCGACCTCGGCGATCCCGATGTGTGGGTCCCGTCTCTGGGCGTGGCCCTGCTGGCGATCGCGTTCATCGTGAACGTGGCCGGCAACCGGCTCATCCAGGCCGCAGAGGCAGCGATGGCCGCGATCAAGATCACCGGCCTCGCGGTGCTCGCCGTGGCGGGCCTCGTCGTCGCCGATCGGTTCGGGCTCGCCACCGGCGGCTCGGGCATCGACGTCGTGGAGCCGTCCCTCACCGGCTTCGTCGCCGCCGTCGCGATCGCGATCCTGGCCTACAAGGGCTTCACGACCATCACCAACAGCGGCGGCGAGATCGTCGACCCTCACCGCAACACCGGTCGGGCGATCGTCATCGCGCTCACGATCTGCACCGCGCTCTACCTGCTGCTCGCGGTCGCGGTCGCCGCGAACCTCCCGATCGACGAGGTGGTGGCTGCTCGGGACTTCGCACTCGCGGAGGCTGCCCGACCAGCGTTCGGCGATGCCGGCGTCTGGTTCACGGTCGCGCTCGCGATGATCGCAACGGTGTCCGGCGTGATCGCGAGCGTCTTCGCAGCATCACGGATGCTCGCGATGCTGACGCACATGACCGAGGTCCCGCATCGCCACCTCGGCATGCCCGGGACGATCCGCACCCACACCACCGTGTACACCGTCGCCATGGCGATGGCGCTCACCGTGCTCTTCGACCTCACGAGGATCGCGGCGCTCGGCGCGATCTTCTACCTGCTCATGGACATCGCGATCCACTGGGGCCTGCTCCATCACCTGCGCGATCGCGTCCCCGCGCGGCGGGTCATCGTGGCAGCCGCGATCGTCCTCGACGCCGTCGTGCTCGCAGCACTCCTGTGGATCAAGATAGACGCCGACCCGCTGATCCTCTGGGTGAGCGCAGCGGGCATCGGTGCCATCGCCGGCGGCGAGCGCCTGTTCATGTGGTCGCACACCGCCCCGGACGGCACCATGGCGATGGGCATGGACATGGGAGATGGCATGGAGCACGGCGAGCATCCGGCTGGCGGCGACACCGAGAGCCACGGCGGGCACCCACCCGACGAGACCCCGTCGTCGGGTCCGAGGTGACCACCACGACGCCGATCCGGGTGCCGAGCGCGCAGGCCGGGCTGCTCGGGTACACCGAGATCGACGAGCACCGGGGCCTCACCATCGCACTCGTGGTCTCGCTCGTCGCCGCCGCGGCACTCGCGGTCTACGGCCTTCCGCCGGTCGGCCTCCACGGCCCCAACCACTACGCGGGTCTGATGGCGCCGACGTGCGGTATGACCCGAGCAGTGCGGTTCCTGCTCATCGGGGACGCCGCCGCCGCGTGGCGCTACAACCCGGCCGTCTTCGTGCTCGGTGCAGTCGGAGCAGCGGGCGTGACCCGCACCGCTGCGGGGGTGCTGCTCGGGCGCTGGTGGCAGCCGCGCCTCGCCCACAGAGGCCCAGCGGTGCTGTTCGCCGTCGTCGCCGTCCTCGTCCTGTGGGCCAACCAGCAGGCCCATGCCGAGCTGTTGGTCGGGCCATGAGAGCGCACGGCACCGGTCGAGGGTCGATGTGGTCGGTGCCCATCGCTGTGGCACTGGCACTGGCGGCGTCGTCGTGCTCGGGTGGCGCAGACCCGTCGGGCATCGATGCTCCCGTGCTGGCCTTCGGCGAGATCCAGGACGGCCCGATCACGCCGATCCCGACCGACGCTGGCGCGATCGCACTCGAGATCGGCACCACCATCGACGTCGCGTGCTCCGTCGTCTACGGGCCTGACGGGTCGTTCGGCAGCATCGCCACCGACTCGGACATGTCCGGTGGTGCCCATCGCGTGCACCGGCCGCTGCTCGTGGACCTCGCGCCCGGCGTCACCTACTCCTACCGACTGCAGGGGGTCGACGCAGAAGGCAACCTCTACGCGAGCGAGACCTTCACCATCGTCGGGCCCGAACCACCACCTACGAACGACACCCCCGCGCCTGGACCGATCATCTCCGACGACGCCACGATCGCCTCGGTCAGCAGCGAGTTCTCCCAGGCGTTCGCGGCCGCCAACGCGATCGACGGTGACCGCAGCTCCGAGTGGTCGAGCGCTGGCGACGGCGACGACGCCTGGATCGAGATCGACCTCGGGGCGCCGGCAGCGATCACCGGCGTCGGCTTCTGGACCCGATCGATGAGCGACGGCTCGGCCGTGGCGAGCCGGTTCGCGGTCAGTGTGGACGGCGAGCGGGTGGGCACCTTCGATGCCGAGCCGGGTGAGACCGTGGCGGCGTTCGAGGCGGTCGGCCAGCTCGTGCGGATCGACGTCGTGGCATCCAGCGGCGGGAACACGGGCGCACGCGAGATCGTCGTCTACGGCCGATGACCCCCGACGGATAGCCGTCCCACGTCGGTGCGGCGCTGCACGTCGCCGACGCCACCGGTCACGGTCGGCCGTCGTAGATGGTCGACCACGTCCGTCCGCCATCGGACGAGGCCTGCACGTCGCCACGATCGGTGGCGACCCACATCGTGTCGACCGTCGCGAGCAGCGCCTCGGGCGATCCGCCGGGCCGCCCCACCTCCACCCACGGACCTGCGAGATCGTCTGCCCGGTACAGCGCCCCGTCGGTCGACGCGACGACGACCCGGCCCGGGCTTGGCCACTGCACCGCGGCCGCTGGCGGCGCGTCGAGCACGATCCAGGTCGACCCGCCATCGGTCGAGCTGTGGACGAGCCCGTCATAGTCGACGGCCAGCATCCGTCGCGCATCGCCCGGATCGATCGCGAGGCTGAGGGCATCGAGCTCGCCGCGGCCCTCCCAGACGATCCCGTCCTCGCTGACGAGCAGCGTCTGGGATGTGCCGTCGACGCCCACGATCGCGTCCGCCGTCACCACCAGCGCGTGGAAGTCAGCCTCACCGAGCAGCGAACGGGCCGTCCAGGTGGCACCGCCATCGCTGCTCTCGACGAGACCGAGCAGCGGCGGCCGGTCCTCCACCCGCAGGGTCGGTGATCGGAGGTCGGGGTGACCGCTGGCGAGCAGCGTGCCGTCTCGTTCGATGGCGAGGGCCATGAGGTCATGTCGAGCGTCGCCCCCGATGAGCTCGGCCTCGCCGTCCGCGACCGAGAAGAGGCCCATGTGGCTCGCCACCAGCAGGCCACCATCGCCGTCGAGCGCGAGCGCGTGCACGTGGACGAAGCCGGGGTCGCCCGACCCGATCGGCTCCTCGGCTCCGCCGCCGCAGGCAGCCACGAGTAGGACCACCGCGAGCACCGAGCCGCACGCACGAGGACCGATCACCAGCTGAACCTCAGCTCCTGAGCAGGCGCTCGATGGCGCTGACCGCCTCGGCCACCTTCTCGTCGCCCTCGCCCTCGCTCCGCTGTGCTGCATCGATGACGCAGTGCCGGATGTGCTCGTCGAGCAGCCCGAGCCCGACCTTCTGCAACGCCTTGGTCGCCGACGAGATCTGGGTGAGGACGTCGATGCAGTACGTGTCCTCGTCGATCATCCGCTGCAGACCACGGACCTGACCCTCGATGCGGCGGAGCCGGTTCAGGTGGTCGTCCTTCGACATCTCGTAGCCCGGCACGCGACCGTCCTCGATCATCTGGCCGCCGCGGGTCGACAGCACCGAGCCGGAACGTATACCCCCCGGGCCCTCCCGCTCCAGGGCCAGACGACCCGACGCCCAGGGGCCGTGGCCATGGACGCGAACGACCCGCTGCGGACCAGCTGTGTCAGCTGGCGACTGACGATGCCTGGACCAACAGGGCGGTCACAGCCGTGACCGCGCTGAGCGCGATGACCTCGCAGAGCAGCGTCGTGCGCAACCGGGCGACGGCGGTCTCGCTCTCCTCAGCGGCTTCGAGGGCGGGCACGATCACCTGATGATTGTGGGCGCCGAAGCCAGCGGCGACCGCGACGACGATCACCTTCGCGACCAGCAGGCGACCCCACGCCGTAGCCCACAGGTCGCTGGGGGCGTCGAGGATCACCCACGCAAGGTAGGAACCGGCCAGGGCGACAGCAGCCAGAGCGAACGTGGCCACGACCGAGTAGCGGATCACCATCATCAGCGCGTGGGTCGGCTCGTCTCGTCGACTCCGTCGACCCATGATCAACGCCAGCGCCGCAACACCACCAACCCACACCGCAGCGGCCATGACGTGGATCGCTGAGGCGAGTCCCGTCATCGCACGGCTGCCCTCGGTGACGGTGTGCCCGTCGAAGGTGTGTGCGAGCAGCATCAGCGCGAAGCCGAACGTGGGCAGGAGCCCGTGGCGATCGATGTCCCACGCGACGTGATGGTCCTCCCAGTAGTCGGCGGGGTGATCGACGAGGCGCGTCGAGCCTGCTCCGACCGGCACCGTGGCGGAGACCGAAGCGAGCACATCGCGGGCCTCGTGCGCGTGCACCATGCTCACCCGCGCGGTGGCAGCCACCACGACAGCGCTCGCCACGCGCAGGAACAACGAGGCGCCGAGCCCCGTCCCGAACACGTCGCTGTACGCCCCGATGTCGATCAGCGCGCCGACACCCCGGCCCGAGCCATCCATGAGCTGACCAACGGCATCGAGCAGCGTGCCGACCACGATCACCGCTGCGGCACGGCGGATCCAGAACAGCAGCATCCGCAGCTCGGACCGGGTGCCACGCATCACCGTCACGGCGAAGACGATGAAGCCGAGACACACCATCATCGCGGCCATCGACAGCAGCCGGCCCACATCGCTGAGTCGCTCACCGGCGTACGATCCGCTGCGCTCGACGAGAAAGTCATCGAGCGACGGACTCGCCACCTCCTCCGCAGGTGACGAATCACTCGACGGTGGTGAGGCCGTCGCCGGTGCCTCGATCGTGAACCGGAACGCTCCGCTGATCGGGTGAGCATCCGGGGCCTGGACCGTCCAGCGGACACCGACGTCGCCCGCGGTGATCGAAGGGTCGAAGCGGAGGACGAACACCCCGACCTCGGGCTCGTCGATCGACGACGGAGACCGCACGCCGAGTACCGGATCCAAGACCACGAACCCCTCGCCCGACTCGACGGCCTCGTTCGTGAACCGGATGGTGACCGAGTCCACCTCGCCGGTCACCACCACCCCATCAGCCGGGTCGGACGAGTCGAAACCCGTGTGGGCATCGGCAGGTCCGGAAGCGCCCACGAGCGTGACCAGCAGACAGGCGGCGGCCAGCAGGAGCTGGAGAGCTCGCTTCACGAAGACCTCGGAGGTCGGCAACAGGACCGCGGAAGGTACTACACGACATCGTGACCTCAGCGTCAGGCCCTCGCGCCGTTCATCGGTCATCGATGGCCACCTGTAGGGCCACACGGCCGGGTCGGTCTGGCAGCGCACCGTCAAGGCCTTCGGCGTGGTTGCCCATCGATGCCGGGAGCCCACCCCCGACAGTGGCGGGGCCATCGAATCGTGACAGGAGTGCGCCGAGAACATCGGTACCGCAGTCGGACATCGAGTGAATCATCACGTCGAGGTCGTCGAGAACGAGCAGGCAGCGCGTGTCTGCGGCGACGAGCTCCCGCGATCGCGCGCCGGCCGGGACTCATCGTCATCGGTGGCGGGGTAGTCGGGGCTTCTGCAGGTCCGGTCGGGTCACGCGGGCGGTCACTCGGTTTCGTTCGGCCTTCGAGCAGACGAGCCCAGCTGACGTTGACGACCAGGGTTGACGCTACCGAGCAGGTACCGTGCGCAGCGCACCACCCCCGGGCCTGCCGATCGAACGACCCCCTCGGACTCCTCATGACTCACCTCCTTCGCGCACACAAGGGCAGAGCCATCGCGCTGCTCCCTCTCCTGCTGGTCGGTGCGCTGGCAGTGGCGTGTTCGAACGGAAGCGACACGGCCACGCCACCCGTGAATGACCCGGCGACCGAATTGGGCTCAGCGGTGTACGCGGCCAGTTGCGCTTCGTGCCACGGAGCGGGCCTGAGAGGGACCGATCAGGGCCCGTCGCACCTCTCGATCGTCTACGAGCCGAACCACCATCCAGATGACGCGTTCCGGTCGGCGATCGCCAACGGGTCGGCTCAACACCATTGGGGATTCGGTGCGATGCCTCCGGTGGAGGGTCTGTCCGATGCGGACGTCGAGGCGGTCATCGCCTTCGTCCGGGCCGAACAGCAGCGGCTGGGGTTCGAGGAGTAAGCAACCCCTCGGGGGGAACGCTGCTTCGCCTAGCTGTGACGACCGGGGACGGTGTCCCTGCCAAATGCACGGTTGGGTCTGCTGTTGGTCGACAAGCTCAGTACTGACTCGACGACCACCCCTCGCCACCGGCGCAAGCTCGACGCGGGCGGCTTTCGTGCCCCCCACGTGCCCCAAGCAACGCGCACTGGCGGTCACTCGCCGGTTCTGGCCGGTTGCCAGATCAGGGCCCTGACCTGCCCATTTCCTCATTGTCGCTGGTCAGAGGGTTGGAGGGTTCTTGCTTTGCAAGCAGGGGGTCGTGGGTTCGAGTCCCATCAGCTCCACCACATAAGTCCAGGTCAGAGGGGATTTCGGGAGCCTCCGGGCGAGCGCCATCCGACCCCCGTGCCTGCTGCGTGCCTGAACGGCACGCGTCATCGTGTGCAGACCCGGTTCATGGTGGACACCGTGGCCCCGGTAGCGGGTTGACACTTTGGGGACGCGGCCCCGGGTGCTGGGCGACAGTGGCCCCGGTACCTGGTTGACACCCCTGGGTGTCTGCTGGCGGTTGCCGCCTTCTTCTTCGTGGGTGTTTGCACGCCCGTGGGTCGGGAGGAGGCCGTCGATGCTGGTGGAGCTGGGTGTTGTGGAGCAGAGGTATCAGGCGGTGTTGGAGGTGCTTGGTGGGGCGAAGGTCACTGATGTGGCCCGTCGTAACGGGGTGGCTCGTCAGACGGTGCATGCGTGGTTGAACGCGTATGCGGCGCAGGGCCTGCGGGGGTTGGCGGATCGGAGCTCGAAGCCGTTGTCGTGCCCGCATCAGATGGTCCCGGAGCTCGAGGCGCGGATCGTGGTGATGCGTCGGGAGCATCCGGGGTGGGGGTCACGGACGATCCTGACGTGGCTGGGTCGGGAAGGGTGGGAGCCGTTGCCGGGGCGAACGTCGATCGATCGGTGTCTGGTGCGTCATGGCCTCATCACCCCGGAGGCGAGGAAGCGGTCGAGGTCGGATTACAAGCGGTGGGAGCGGTCGCGGTCGATGGAGCTGTGGCAGATGGACATCGTGGGCGGCGTGCGTCTGGTCGATGGGTCCGAAGCGAAGATCGTGTCGGGCATCGATGATCACTCCAGGTTCGTGATCTCCGCGTACGTCGTGGAGCGGGCCACGGCGAAGCCGACGTGTGACGCGCTGGGCCTGGCGATGCGCACTCATGGTGTGCCCGACGAGATCCTGACTGACAATGGCAAGGTGTTCACGAACCGGTTCGGGAAGGGCACCGGTGAGGTGCTGTTCGACAGGATCTGTCGGGAGAACGGCATCAAGCACCGTCTGACGGCTCCGCGGTCGCCGACCACGACCGGCAAGATCGAGCGGTGGCACAAGACGCTGCGAGCCGAGTTCCTCACCGGCAAGGTCTTCGCGTCGATCGATGATGCTCAGGCCCAGCTGGACGCGTGGGTGGTGCACTACAACGAGGTGCGGCCGCATCAGGCCATCGGCAACGTGGCGCCGATCGAGCGGTTCAAGCTCGCTGGTGAACGGCTCGAGCCAGTCGAGGCGCAACAGGTCGAACCGTCTGCCGGGCCGGTCACCACGCGGCGGGTGAGCTCGAACGGGACGATCAGCTTCGCCACTTCGCTTTACCGGGCTGGGAAGTGGCTGGCCGGCCAGAACGTCGAGGTCATCTGCGACGGCGGTCTCGTGCAGCTCCATCACCGTGGCGTGCTGATCGCGACCCACGCCCGGCGCCATCCGATCGAGAAGGAGGCCGCCGGCGTTGAGCGTGGCCGCAAGCTCCGAGCCACCAAGCCAACCGCGGCGGTCGCGTCGGTGACGCGCAAGGTCGACTCGTCGGGCAACGTCTGCTTCGCGGGCACGACCTATCGGGCTGGCACCAAGTACCGGCGCCGCCAAGTCCAGGTCGCGGTCATCGGCGACACCGTCGAGATCTCCATCGGCGAACAGCTCATCCGCTCACACCCCGTGCGCCACGACCGCACACGCGAGCACGGCGCCCTCGCCAACCCCGGCGGTCGCCCCAACCGATCCAACGCCGCCTAACGGCTCCGCGGGTTCGACCTGTCAGGTAGGTGCCGGGGCCGAAGTGTCAGACGGGTACCGGGTCTTGACACGGCACGCGTCATCGCGGTCACCGGTGGACACTGCCGGGTCACCGAACCGCTCGAGGAAGTCGACGATCGCCGCGTCCTGACCCTCGATCACGTGCTGGTACCGAAGCGCAGCCGCGGCTGACGCGTGGCCGATGCGTGCCATCAAGACCTTGAGGGTCGCGCCGCTCGCTGCTGCCAGCGTTGCGGCCGTGTGCCTGAGATCGTGAAATCGGAAGCCGGTCATGCCGACCTCCGCCATCGCTGGCGCCCACACGCGGCGACGGAAGTTGCTCCGCCGCATGGGCCCTCCCTCGAGTGCTGGGAAGACGAGATCCTCAACGCCCGAGCCAGCGTACAAGGACACGTGCACGTGCAACGACCGTGAAACGAAGGATGGAATGCCTACCTTCCGGCGCCCGGCCGCTGACTTGGGCGCGCTGAAGGACAGCTTTCCGTTCACCTCGGCGAGCTTCCTGACGACGGAGATCGTCGCCGTGTCGAAGTCGATGTCGCATCGCCGAAGTCCGGCGAGCTCCCCCCAGCGGAGACCGGAGTAGGCGGCGGTGAACACGAGCGCCTCCCAGCGCGGACCGACGGCGACAGCGATCGCGTTGATCTCCTCGGGGGTGGCGACCTTCATCTCATCGTGGCGTTCCGTGCCGGCACCCTTCACCGTGCAGGGGGAGCGAGGGATCAGCCGGGCGTCGACTGCACCGTCCATGATGCCGCTCAGAAGTCGATACGCCTTGGCAACGGTGTTCGGGCTCAGCTCGGACTGGTGCAGGCTCGCCACCCATGCCTGGACACCGGTTGGTGTGATGCGACCTACGTCTGCCTTGGCGAATCGGGGCAGGATGTGGCGGCGGAGCAGGTACCCGTAGAGGTCGACCGTGGACGGAGCGAGCTGTGGCTCCTTCGCTGCCAACCACTGCTCGGCCCAATCCTTGAACGGAACGGCACCCGCTCGCGGGTCGTGCCAGTCGCCTCGCCCCATGTCGGTCTCCGCTGCCGACAGCCACCGCTGGGCGTCGGTCTTGGTGGCGAAGGTCAAAGGCGCGGGCCGCTGCTCCGCACCGTCCCAGTAGCGGGCCTGCCAGCGACCCGAGGGAAGCTTCCGAACTGATCCGAACCGTCGTCGTTGCGCCATCGCGCTACCTCCACGTGCGAGGTGTCATCGAGGCCGACTGAACGACGAGCGCCCTGACGGGCGAGAAGCCCCACCCTACGCTGACGCAGGCTTCACCAACCACTCGCAAGCCGGTCGGGACCGCAGCGGTTCTGCTGCAGCCAGGCCGAGACCTCCGCCGGGTCAAACCTGAGCAAGTGGCCCCACTTGATGAAGGGGATCCTCCGCTCGGAGACGAGCCTCCGGACGTGGCGCACATCGACGCCGAGGTGATCGGCGAGGGTCACGATGTCGATCAGGTTGGGAAGGGGCGTGGCCTCGTTGTTCGGCGCTGGCATCCGGTTCGTCCTCCAGTCATCGGGTTCACGCCACCAAGCCCCGACAGGGCAAGGATCTCGCGGAGTGAGCCCGACGACTCGTTTGGAGAGCGCGTTCGCCATTGATCGTCTCGCATCCTGACTGAGCGCCGTGCGCGCTGGCCACGGCGAAACGGGTGACCGCAGACGTAGATCATGTAGGTACGCGAGGTGTTGGCCTGAATGTGATTGGATGGCCGCAGGCGCTGCACACGGCCGACGGTCATAGGCAGATTTCGTCCCAGATCATTCGACGGCGACTGGCAGGCCACCGCGCGTCGCCATCACGCGGAAACCACTGGCCGGTTCCTATATCAGCGCAGCGGCGCCCTCAACGGCGAGCTAGCTCCAGATTGCCGCCCCCCACCAGCCCACCACCTGAGCAATGGCCCGGCCCCAGCGATTAGAACCCGATCACCTCCGTAGGCAACTCCAACCTTCGCTCCTTCGATCAAGACGCAGCCGACATCATGTCCGACTGACGGCGCGGTTCAGAGCACATCGCCGCGCACAGCTAGGGACGGAGAGTCAGCTCGTGACACGGCCCTGACATCGACTTGCCGGAAGAAGGCATGAGCCGGAAGGTGACGGCGCCGGAGCTTGCCCGCGAGCGCGGCGGACCTCGTGTGCCAGAGGTTGATGTGGAACTGCATCGGAAGGTGCGGAATTGGAGTTGGGCACCAGTGGTCTCGCTCGCGAACAAGGCAGCCGTCAACCCACCACCCTACGGACTCGGGAGTCCACCTGATCTCGTAGTGGTGATAATCATCAGCCGCATCGAAACCAAGGTCAATCACTTCGGGCGTTCCGCGGTAGCCGTACTCCAGCCGAGTCCCTTCCTCTCCGGGGTTGAAGTAGACGTTGATGAGCAGCTTCGTTGTGTCGTTGCCCGGGAATTCGATGTCGATCTCCTGCCTTGGTGAGTTCCGATGCAAGAACATCCCTGTGACGAGACCCGCGACCTTCGCTGGCTTCAGCTCAGCGCCAAACCTCCCGTATTGATAGTGGCGCGCTGATGACAGCGCTGCAGATGTGTACTCGCGAACCGCGGTCCGCTCATCCTTGAGCGTCAGGCAGCCAGCGCCGAAACCAACCGGCGCGAAGTTCGAAGGCCGGAAAAGGGCGAGGTTCCCGGGAAACGTGTCATCTCGCAGCACCCAACCACCCGGCACGGGTGTGGTGAACCGATCCGACACAGGCTCAGCATCAAGCTGAGGAAGCCTCTTGAGCGGTACACCGCACCAGTCGTCGGCGACGACGATCCACGGAAGGTGGTCCCACCGCCCGCGTCTCGGAGTAGGAGCATCCACTGCCGGTGATTGTGCTCCGGCGAGGAGAACTGGCCGCTGCTCGCTGTCCGGGCCCGACGGGTACCGATGGCTCGGGTACTCGCAGCCCAGGAACTCCGTGAGCAGACGCCACCTGTCACGGTGCCCGGAAGGCAGGATCAGCAGCCTGGTTGATTCACCGTCAATGGCGCGACGGCCGCCTTGGCCGATCGATTGATCTTGGTATCCTCGTACCGGCGCGAGCCGGTCATGCCACCCAAGGTCACGACTGATGTCGTCGCGGTCGGACGTGACCACGAACCTCGCAGCGGGGTGGAGGCGGGCAAGCTGGCAAAGGTGGCCCACATCCACCGATCCAACGTTCACGTAGGCATCGAAGACGCGCGTGCCCGTCTTCTCGAACACAGCGCGCCGCTCGACCTCCGGAAGGCAAGTGACATCGCTACAACAGCGGAGTCCAAGCATCGAGAGCGCGGTCGCTAGTGCCGTGACACCTGTCCCGGCTTCACCCAGCCCGAAGATCGGCCCTTCCACTTCCGGCCGTTCAACCGTCGGGGCCTTGTCGTCCGTGATCAGGCCAACCTTCGAGAGCACAGGCAGCGCCGAGTAGAAGTTGCTCGATGGCAGGTCCAGTCGCTGCTTGATCGTAGGTCTGCAGAGCGCGAAGACGTCGAGGTCCGCGAAGGCGAAGTTGAGCCAGAGGTCGACTGGGCCTCGGACTGGGAGCATCTCCAGAAGCTTCGATGCGCCGCGCTTCGAAAGGACATAGCCCGACAACTGCCAGAGTCCTCGGACCGGTCGGCGGAGCGGCCTTGGCGCGAGGGTCCACTCGGCCCCGCCACGTGACTCCTCGAACGAAACGTAGAGCAGGTCGAGCGCCACAGGGTCGTCGGTGGACGATATCGCTGACCATGCCTCGTCAAACAGGTCTGCGAACCCGCCGCAGAAGTAGACGTCATCCTCCAGGACGAGGCAGTACTCGTGGTCTCCGGAGGCGATCAGCTCCCACGTCTTCACGTGTGAGGAAGCCACAGCGATCTCCTCGCGGCTCATCTCAATCGCAATATTCGCGGGCCGGCTGCCGCCGGAGGGGAGGATCTGTGGGTCTACGAACATCTGGTCAGCGAGGGTGTAGCTGGCCCGCACCAGCGCGGGATCAGGTTCGAGGGTGTAGCGGGAATCGACTGCAGCTACGCGCCTCGTGAGATGAAGAACTTGGCCCCCGGTGTGGTCGCGGACGCGCCTCAACTCACGCTGTAAGTCTCTCCACCGTCGGTCCTGCCGGTCCAGGTTGATGACATAGATCCGCTCTACACCGCCGGACCCTCTACCGAACGACCTCACCTGCTGCCGGCGCACTCTCCGGGCAACGAGAGCTGCCCGGTACGCCGCGCGCCTCAGTGGGTTCTCAAAATGGTCCCCACGCATGAGCTCAGGCCGTCTCGTCGTGACGTTCGCAGCGCGGATGCCGACGACGACAGACCTCGTTCACGGCGTTGAGCTCCACAACCGCCAGTTCCGCTCATCGTCGCGGTAACTCAGCGGCCACCGGCTGACCGAGATGGCGTCCCAGTCCCTCAGGAAGGTCACGTCACGAACTTCGGCGCCTTCCGTACCGACCGCGTGTCGGACCAGGCTGGCCGTGAGGTTTCCAGGCCCAGTTGTTCCCTGGACGTCGCGCGTCGGCCCCGCGTGAAGGAGCAGCCGAGTGGATCGCGTCAGTGCCAACTGGATGACAGGGTGCCTCGGTGCTGACACCAAGGGATTGTTGTTGACGTAGTAGATCCGATTTGCGGATGGCCCTTCCTCACCTAGGAAGGCCGATGGCGACACCATCGACTCAATCTGGAGGTCGTAACACATCGGCTGCACCTTCAAGGAGTCGTCGGCAAAGAGCACCTCACAGTCTGCACCAAGGAAGCAATCGTCCGCATCGACGTAGAAGCCACCTACCGCGAGAATCCAGCACAGCCGGAAGTAGTCGCTACGCATGGCCGGGTGGCGACAACGGTCGAAGGCTGCACCATAGCTCGGACCCAGGAACCTGGAGATGAATGTCCGTGCTGACGCGTCCCCGAATAGGAAGTGGCGTAGGCCAATTCCGGCGCAGAGAGGCTTCCAGGTTTCAATGCATTCAGCCACGTCCGCGGGGAGCGCGTCTAGGTCGTGCCAGTACTGAACGAGCACACGGGGTACCGGCCGCACCGGCGTCCTCGCTTCGTGAGGGCATTCCGAGTTCAGAAGGTGCCACACAAGTGCTGAGCGGGCGTCGTCATCCTCGGCGATCCGACATGCTTGGCTAGTCACGCACTGCGTGCATAGCACACAGCGCGATGAATGACACCAGAAGTCAGGTACCCATCGGGGACTTTTGAAGGCCAATCAGCGCCGATAGGTCCGGCGATGCTACAACCAATAGGGGTGCGACATCCGGTGCCCACTTCACGGCGCCGGCTCCCGCTCCGACCCGGTTCCAGCCCAAGCACCTCTGGAGATTCCGCGGTCGGGGCGTCATAGCGAGCCCTCGATGAACTGGGACACAGCGATGCGGCCGGGCCGCTCGCGGCTGCCGGGGTGATTGTCGTGGCCGACAAGGCGTACCGCTGTGTCATCGCGGAGCTAGGCCTCGCGTGGGCGTTCACTCCCAAGCCGAGGCGACGAGAGGACCAGCCGGAACCGGGTCTATCGTTACGCCCCGCGATCCCGAAGATCGACACCTCGGGTCGCCTGAGCATCTGGGCGGCGTGGAGTGGCGCTGGCGCGACCTCGAGCGCTGGGCGCGAGCCACGGGCCGGGTGCGCATGAGCGCCACTAAGCGCCACGAGCGGCGACGAGCGCAGGCGATCCTCAAAGAACCGCGCGGTAGTCGACCGTCACGCCTAGGCCATCGAGCTCCTTCGCGAGCTTGTTTGGCCAACTGGGCTGGTCGAGCGAGAGATAGAGGACACCATCGATGTCGCTTGGTCCCTTCACCTTCTCCTCTCGCAACACGATGACTCGTGCCGCGTCCAGTAGCGCGAGGAAGTACCCAAGCTCGAGTACGACGTTCTGACGTGGTCGCGGCTCAAGGACGCCTCGTTCATCGTCGGCCATTAGTCGCCCCTCGTCGTCGCCAGTCATGAGCACGATCGCCACACAGTCAGTAGTGGCATGCGCGCGAAACTTCTCGATGAGGGTTCGGCCTTGATTCAGTTGCTCATCGAGAATCACGGGCTCAAGGTTCGTTGCGGCGCCAATCAAACGCGCCACCACGTGCTTGATGTTGTTCGGATCTCGTCCGTGAGCTATGAAGGCCCTCGCCGGTGGAACCTGATCCGTCACTACTCCCTCTCCGCGATCCCTATCTGCATCGACGCCAGAACCCTCGGGCCGACCGGGTACCTCGAGATCACTCGACCCTGATCCTCCAGTGAATTGATGTCCGGTGACAGGCTCACCATGAAGTTCGCTCACAACGCGGAATCCTTCGCTAGTGAGGCAGACGCCCGCAACAAGGCCGACCTTGCCCGATGCAAGTACCTGAAGGTGCTCAGCCCGTACGAATCCGTGGGACAGGAGCGACTGGAACGCCCGATCGCTGTCCCTATCCGCGATGCTGAAACCCGCCTCATTGAGGCTCTCGACTCCTGTCGGGTGCGCGGCGAGCGCGTCCAGCATCAACTCCATTGTTGGGCTGAGACCGCGGCCGGCTGCATCTGGATTTGGGTGCAGGCGATACCAGTAGTCCTCGATCGAAGTGACGCCACGAAGGCGTCGAACGTCGCGGCTTATCTCAAACTTCCACCCATCAGTATTTTTCGAAGCTCCTGACCATCCCCACCGCTCAACCTGCAGCACGAGTCCTACTCGCTGAAGTAGTTCACTCCGGCCAGCAGCAGGAAGGGCGACCGCGCCGGCGATGTCGGCTGGGATCAGTGATGGTTGCGGCTCACCCACCCCCTGCTCTTGCTCAAGTTGGATCGCGTGCCTGACAATTCTCAGAAAGACGTCTAGCTCCTCCCCGCTATGATGGCAGGCGCGCAGGCCAACAGCGGTCAAGGCGATCTCAGTCGCTGGCACGAGGGGGGCGCCAACTCCGTACAGCAAACCTTCGGGCATCGAGGTGAGCACCTCATCGACCTCCGACTCACCCTTCCCATCGAGGTACTTGTCTAGCTCCGAGAACGTCGGCCACCTGTTGAAGCGGACGAACAAGTCGTAAATCGCGTTCAGAACGCTAGCCGAACGCTCGTCTCGCGGTTCCGGGATTCTCATGTCGCGACCTCAGCGATCCAGTGCGGGGAGTAACCCAAAGGTCGACACTCGACGCGGGCGCAAGCGCCATCGATAGTAGGCCGACATCACGGGGCCGGAGCGGTGCCCGCCGCGTCCTCGAGCGACTGGCGGGCGAGGAGCTGGTTGGTTAGATGGACGGTCCCGAGGTACCAGAAGAAGATCCACTCCATGAAGGCGTCGTCGTAGTCCGAGCGTTGATCTTCCTTCCGGTGGCGGAGGTCGAACCGGTTGGCGATAGCGAATAGTGCATCCTCGTCCTTCCGCAGCAGCTCGGCCTTCAAGAGGCCACGTCGTTGTTCGAGGACCCCCGCAAGGGTCACGATCGCTGAGCGCCTTTCCTCGCGAGCGCTTCCTCGTGCCCTGAACAACGCTATTGCGTGGGCCACATCGTTCTGGCTTGATGCTGGCGCAGATCCAAGCGCCTCGTGCGTGAGGGCAGCGAGGCCCGTGGGCGCGACGCGGATCATCCGGCCGACGTCCTCCCCGTCGTCGGCGATCCTGAGAGCGAGGGTGGTGGTATCCAGTAGCCGGTTAATCCTCCACCTGTAGAGCGACTGACCCGATTTCCTCGAGAAGCGCGTCGGGTGGAAGCCGCAGCTGGACTGTTCGTGGTGCCAGCCTCTGGTAGGCCTCGCAGCAAGGTCGTGAAAAACCTCGATGAAGTCGCACAGATCCGACTCGGACCAATCAGCGTCGGCGGCGTCCCACAGATCGGGCTTCCCGATCCGGACGCCGAGTTCCAACTTCGGCGATGTGTCGCTCTCACCATGTCGATCGAAGCATTCGAAGCCAAGGACCTCGGCGAAGAAGTGCTCTCGCTCCAGTTCACCGACCAAGCCTCGAACGCGGTGAACCACAGCAGGCCAGGACTCGCTGGGGCGGGTCGGCGAGCTGCGCTGCGACCAGTAGGGCCGTGCCCGATGCTGCTCGGGTAGCTCGGCAGCGTCATCGAGAAGGTCGCGTAGCCACGGGAGCGCGGCGGAGGTTCCGCCGCTAGAAGGGTTCATCGTCGTCGTTCCATCTCTTGCTCATGAGCCGACGGAAATCGTCGGCGGGTACCGATGATGAGAACGCCTGGTCGAGAAGCAACTCGACTTCCTGCATCCAATCGGAATCGATGCCGACACGCTGGCCGATCGCTATTAGACGTTGAAGCTCGTCAGCCAATACCTCACGCGGCCACCTGATCGCGAAGTCGGGATCACCGGCGAATCGTCCCACCAGCCTCGCCCCCTCAACTTCCTCGCTTGCCGTGCGTGAACTCTCGCGCACAACGGCGACGCGAGTCGCGTCCCAAGTATGGCATCGCGCTGCGACGGCTTCCTTCCAGGTCCCCATGAAGCGAGTCCCCAGGCCTTCAGAGAAATGGTGTGGCCGCGTCGGAATCGTAGAGGGCGGTGACTTGGGCGCCGTCGAAGTCGCGCACGGCCGTGCGCACGTGTGGCTCGAAGAGGTCGAGTACGCGCAGGGTTCCGTCGCCCTCGACAACGATCTCCTGGTCGGCCGCTGCGGTTGCTTCTTCCGGCGACAACCGCGCCCCATCGGGATGACGCGTGCGCCGCACCGTTGCCGTGCCCTTCCGGACCCAGAGCACCTGATACGTCAACGAGGCGGGATCGTCACGAAGGACGACTTGGGACCCGGGCCGGATTGGGTGCTCTGGCAGCCGTACCCGTTCAGGAAGGTGCGACTCGAACACGAGCCCGAAGGTGCGCTTGGCTCTGATGCGATCGATGTGAGCGCGCAGGTCCAAACGGAGCGCGGGGTCGTCCACCCGCGCGAGGAGGGCATCGACCTCGTCTGCCATGGTTCGATGACAATACGGCAGTCAGCAGCTACGCCGCGTTGGGTGCCAACCCAGCGAACAGCCGCCTCTCGATCGTTCGCCAGTCAGGTGCGCCCGTCGCGCAGGTCAATGACGTAGCTCTGTACGAACAGGTCATGTGCCTGGCGGGCGACGGGCGGGAGCCGGTCGCGGGCTCGGCCGCTGACGGCGGGGATGCCGAGTTGCACGCCGAGGTGCTGCTCATCGAGCCAACGGACGATGCGCTCGTTCTCGAGCCGATCGACCGCCTTGCGCAGGCGAGAGCGAGCGCCTAGTGGGCTCTGCTGCTTGCTCGACGTCATCCCCAGCTCTCGGGACAGCTCGAGCGTGCAGACGTGCACGCCCTTCGGGTGTTGGTGCAGCAGCCGGCCGAGATAGCGGGCGAGCAGCACCGCCGTCGGGCCGAGCGACGGCAGATAGACGATCTCGAGGTACGGATCGGTGAGCTCGAACGTGATCCCGGGCAGCGGTGCCAACGCCGTCAGACGCAGCACATTGGCGTCTCGCTCCACCGCCGGGTGGTCGGCTTGCGTGGTGTCGGAGGGTCGCTGTTCCATCGTCAGATCGCGCTCCGCGGATGGTCACCCGCGTCTCGCCCGACCGATCCTTTCGCGTTTACGGCCGTCGAGTTTCACGACTCACAGCGAGAGGCCGGCTGACCGCGCACCGTCGCGCAGCTCGAGTGCGTCGAGGCGCTGTCGAGCGGCCTCGATGGCTGCGTCGAGTGGTTGATCGACCACGGTAAGGTCGATGTCGACCTCCGTCGATCGATCTGGCTCGACGGTGGCGGCCAATCTCTCGTCGATCTCCTGCTGCCGTCGGCGCAGGCTGCTGAGCTGCTCGGCGTGGTCCCACGGTTGCCCGATGCGCTCCTGCGCGCTCGCTGCCTCTGCAGCGGCGGCAGCGACTTCGGTCTGCGTCGAGGCGAGTACGTCGGGCAATCGCTGAAGCTGACGTTCGAGGCGTGTGACGATCATTGCCGGGTCCGCTGCCTGCCATTCGCCCAGCGTGTACCGCTGTTCGACCTTGGCATCGGCGATGAGCACACGGATCTCGTCGTCGATCATGGTGGTGACCTGTGCGGTCACGGCGAGTCCGCCGAGTGCGCCAACCGGGATGATCGGCGACGTCGATCCGGGCGGCAACGCGTCGAGGTGCTCCTGCAGCACTGCGCCGGCACACGCCGGCGCAGGTGATTCACGTTCATTGGGCTCGGCCGCCGTCTCACGCGGGAGCGAGGGTCCACTGGACCCAACCCGCCGCCGCATAGGGAAGGAGGAGCAGGACGAGGCCCGCGACGGTGATCGACAGCATTCTCAGGCAGTGCGGTGACACGGACAGCTCCTTGCGAGGAGGTGGTTCAGCGCCCGGTCGGAGCGACAACGGGGTGGTCGGCGCGTGCGGCGAGGGTTCGGTCCCGGTAGAAGGGGCGCGTGCGCACGTGTGCGGGTGGCAAGGTGCCGTGCAGCAGCAGCGCGTCACCCGGGCACATCTGACGCAGCGTGTGCGCGGGGGCGAGGTCAACCTGGGTGGTGCTCAGCTGGGTCGAGGCGCCACCGAATCGCTCGATGCTCGAACGTGCGCTGGTCTCCACCTCAGCGTTGCCGAGCACCAAGCTGAGATAGCGCAGCGAAGCCGGGTCTGACAGGCCGGCGTAGAAGACCTTTGTGAGGTGGTTCGTAAGGATCGTGTCCGCGTGCCGGCTGTACGAAGCCTCGATCTGGGCGAGCGACTGCCAGATCGTCACGAGCAGCACACCGATTCCCGCCAGGGTCGACGCGTACTCCGGGAGAGCGCGCAGCGGGGTGTTGCCGGCCTCGTCGATCACGATGAGCAGCGGCGGATCGATTGGCTTGCCGGTGGCTGCGACGTGCCGGTACGCCTGGGCGATCAGGTCGTTGAGCAGGCCACCGAACGCCGGGGCGAGCCGTTTCTGATCCTCGATCGGAGCGCACAGGTACAGGGTGTTGGCGCCGTCGAGCAGCCAGTCGAGCTTGAGGCTCGTTCCACGTGACGACTGCGCCACGGCTGGATCAGCCCATGGCCACACGACGGTTTGCGCGGTCGCGTAGATCGAGGAGCGGGTGCGGTCCTCCATCGACCAGATCGCCAGCAGCGCGTTCGACATCTCGAGTGCCTGGCGAGCGATCGTCGGGTCGCGGTGGCTGATCAACCCGTTGAGCGCGAGGCGGACCTCGCCAGGACCCCGTGGACTCGGATGATCCTGGGTCAGGACCCAGCTGCAGACCGCACCCATGTCACGTCCTGCGTGGTGGGCGACGAACAGCAGCCCCGATAGCAGGATCTCCGCCTGGGCGAGCCAGAAGTCCAGGCCGCCTTCGACGCCGCCTTGCGGTGCGGCGTCGCATAGCGACCTCGCTGCACGCTGCGCGCCGACGACCGTCGCGGACTGGTGCAGCGGCGACCACGTTGCCGTCGGCGAGCCCGTCGACGCCGTCGGGTCGAAGATCTGCACGTCGCCGAGCGTGGAGCGCCAACCGTGTGTCGCGCCCAATAGGTCGGCCTTGACCGACGACAGCACCGCCGGGCCGTCCCACTCGAGGATCCCCGAGACCGCAGCAGTGGTCTTGCCCGATCGCGACGGCCCCACGAGCGCAAGTGCGCCCCGGTCACCACGACGTGGGCCACGCCTCTCGTCGGGTGTCGGCGTCGCTTCGGTGGCGACGAGCTTCCGACCGAACCGGGCGACGATGAACCGGCCCGGCTGCGCCGAGCGCACAAGCAGCGGTGCGACGTCGCGGGCCTTGGCGAAGCGCGGACGCGCATCAACGCCAAGCGGCCGCCGCTCCGAGGTCCCCACCCTCGACCGGGCTACCCACCGCACTACAACAGCCACCACCACTGCTGCAGCCGCGGCGGCGATCGCCGTGCACAGCCAGTACACCAGCGGCCCCGGTAGCTGGTCGCTGTATGGCTCAGGCCACGCGATCGCCGGGTTACTCAGGTTGGCCGGGAGCTCCCGAAGCGCCGCACCCGCAGCCTCGACCGAGACCGCAGGCGATTGTCCGGTGGCCACGAGCGCCAAGGCAGCTCCACCCCACACCACCCCCACAAGTGCCGCTGCGGCGGTGCCGACAACGACAACCACAAGCTCGAACCCAGTGACTCCCTCTCGCTCCATGGCCCACAAGGCCGCCACATGTGTGCCTCATCGCGAGGCGATCAGCCGCGGCGCATGTCTGCCCATCGGCGGCCTCCTCGACCCAGCGAGTTCGAGCGTAGGGTTGGGTTGGTGGACGAGGAGGGCGTGACGGAGGGTGACCCCGCCGATGGCGAGCAGCGCACCCGGCGCTTGGCTTTGGGCGTCACAGGGATCACCGTGCTGGCGGTGCTCGTCTCTTCGGTGATCGCGCTGCAGGACGGCGCGCCCTACACGACCGACTGGGCGCTCATCGAGATGCGTGTTCGCGCCGTTGGGTCGTCGTGGCCGCTGGTGGGTGCACCTTCGAACTTCGGGCTGCATCACCTCGGTCCCATGGAGTACTACCTCCTCGCCCCCGCGTATCGCTTGCTCGGTCAGACGCCCGAGTCGCTCGGCTTCGGCGTGGCGGTGATCAACTCAATCGCCATCGCAACCTGCGGATGGCTCGCGTGGCGGCGAGGCCGACTCGCGCTTGTTGTGCTGACGATGGTGGGGCTGACGTCGATGGCAGCCTCGTTGACTGCTGGGTTCCTAGTCGATCACTGGAACCCGTGGGTGGCGCTGTTCCCCGGCGTGGCGTTCCTGCTGGCGGCCTGGTCGGTGATCGAGGACGACCAGGCCGCGCTGCCGGTGCTCGTCCTGACCGGTTCCTGGACGACCCAGGCGCACTTCTCCTGGGTCGTCGTCGTCGGCCCGTTGGCGCTGGCTGCGGTGAGCATCATGATTGGCCGCGCGGTGGTTCGGAGACAGCGGATGCCTCTGGTGCTCCCCGCTGTCTCCCTTGTCCTCGTCGCCATCTGCTGGGCTCCGCCAGTTATCGATGAGGTTGCAAACCGGCCCGACGGGAACCTCAGCGCCACCGTTGCGCACTTCGCAGATCCCCCGGAGGAAACCGGCACGCTCGATGCGGGAACGATCGTCGGTCTGGCAGCCACAGAGCTCGGCTTCCGGTCACCGCCGTTGACGGGTGCGGAGCCGATCAACGTCTTCCTCGACGGCGTCAAGACTCGCCCTGCTGCCGAGCTCCTGCCGACACTGGTTCTGGCGGCAGCGGCTGCCGCCGTGGCGATCCGGCGAGGCGACGGACCGAGCAGGCGGTTCCTCACCGTCGCTGCCGCTGCTGCGATCCTGGCTCTTGCAGGTGTGTCGCGTCTCGAGCCAGATCGCGCGTTCATCCACGTCATGCGCTACCTCTGGGCAGTCGACCTGGTGCTGCTCCTTGCGATCGCATGGGTCGTGACGAACGCTGGTCGCGGTCGTCGACCCAACATCGATCGGCTCGCCGTCGGGTTCGGAGTCGCCGTGGTACTCCTCAACCTCGTCCGACTTGTCGCTGGAGCTCCATCGGTTCGTCTACCGATCAACCAGCCAGTCCAACAGGAAGCCGTGTCGTATTGCGTCACCGAGCTGACCGCTGCCGCATTGGACATCATTTCGACGCCTGCCCATGTCCATCTCGAGACCGAGGAGTACTGGCCGGTTGCTGCCGCAGGGATCGCGAACGAACTCGAACGCGCGGACGCAACGCTGGACCTCGGCCCACGGCTGGCCTTCTACGCCAATGTAGAACCAAGCGACCCCTCGATAGAACGCACAAATAGAAGTCTCCCAGCATTTCTTGTTGTGGACGATACCGGCCTGTCCACCATCGACAAGAGGCCAGGCTGGCATGTGATAGCAGTTTGCGATCCCCTTACCAACGCCGAACGCAACGAGTTGACTCTCTTCCCCTATATTGCAAATCCATCCCAGGAGGAGATCAAGCGCGCGTTCGAACTGCAAAGCCGAAGCTCGCGATATGGCTTCCTAAAAGAGACTGGCGACCGAGCGAATGGCAGACCAGCAATGGCGTTAGAACCAGGCTGATTCAGTCCGAATCAACCACCGGAAGCGCTCTCTCGCTGATCCTTTCGGAACCTATGATAGCTGTAGATCACCTCAATCTGACACGCGAGAAAGACGATCCACATCGCCAATCCAACCGCTCGAGACACGGGACCTGAGCCGCGCCAAGATGAGCCAGCCATACCGGATATGACCCAGAGGGCATAGAAAACAACATAGCCGAATGGTAAGACCTGCAGGTGCTTCGAAGCGAGCCAAGCCCGAGTTGACGGCGAGCGATTCCGGACCACAGGGCTATCCATTGTCAGTGCATCCAGATACGGGACGTACAGTTTCCCCCGTATCTAATCGGGCCATATCCGAGATCGAACGAATGTATAAATATGCATCCTTCGAACTGGGAATTTGTTGTATAGAAACCGCGCAGTTCGCCGCCCCATGGAAAGCCGACATACCACCGATGAAGCGACCGACGCTCGTTGATGTAGATAGCAAATACGGTCGGCCGAACTCGATGCCGCAAGACGTACTTGTTGGTTCTCTCGATCACAGCCTTCTGGACCGTACATGGTGCAAGAACCTGAAGAAGGAATGGTGGAGTCTTCCCAGGCACGTACATGCATCGATCGTTCCACCACCTAGCGGCGCTGAGTGTTCTCCACTCCCAACTCAGGTGGGACTGACAGGTGTAGTTGTACGACACATCCCAACGCTCTAATCCGGCTGCATGCGCTGTTAGCGTTATTTCGTAGTCAGTACAGGCTGCCTTGCCACTTACGTCGGAGTTGTTGATCGAATCCCCGAGTGCATACTCATAATCGTTTGCCGATCCACCTTCGATAGGATCGACTCCAAGGAAACGGCCGAGTTTGGGAGAGTATTGGCGGGCTCCCATGGCGATGCTGTCATGCAACTGTGATTCGTGCTCAGTAGGTTGCACTCCCATCCATGCTCGGTCGAAGTTTCCCTTGCCGTTGGTGGGGTAGTCGCCGTTAATCACGCCGTACGGGTCGTAGCTGCGATTTGTGCCGACCTTGCCGCCGGTGCCACCTGCCTCGGCGACGATGTCGCCGTGGATGTTCGGGTATTGAAAGCGGCGGTTCGTACCTGGTGTGTTGGTGACCGTCACCCCACCTGGGAGCGAAACGTAGGTCTCGATGATGCCGCCACCGCTGGTGATCGCCGCGCCGAGGGTGTAACGGGCGATGACCGAGCTGTCCACGCTGCGCTTGACTATCCGGTCGGTGGCGTCGCGTTCGTACTCGACCGTCTTGATCCCAGTTCTGTAGGTGCTGAGGTGACGATTCGTGCCGTCGTAGGTGTGGGTCTCACTGCCGAGGGTGGTGAGGTTTCCGTGGGCGTCGTAGGTGAGGGTGCCCATGTTGGCCTGCGTCGTTGATATCAGGCGATCGGCTTCGTCGTAGCAGTAGGTGGTTGTGGCTGCGGACCCGCCTGTGGGCGTCTTGATCATCTTGGTGCGGTTGGTGTTCGCCCCCGCGGTGGCCGATCCGCCGGTGCACGCCTCGTCGGGATCGAACTCGTAGGTGAACAGGCTCCCCGGCACGTAGGCGGTGACGAGTCGACCTGCATCGTCGTAGGCGAAGTTCTCTCCACCGGTATTGGGGTCGGTTCCGTCGATCGTCTGGTCCTCCACTCGGCCTGCGAGGCTGCGCGTCACCGCGTCCGACGCGAGCGTCGCGGCAGACGAGTCCTTCCAGACGAGCTCATCGAGGCGACCAAGAGCGTCGTAGCCGACAACATCGAGGCTGGTGCCGTTGCCGATGTTGCCAGTGCCTGACGGGTAGTCGATGCCTTCAACGCGTCCGTAGGCGTCGAAGTCGACGTCGGCCATGAGGTCGCCATCAAGCGACTGGGTCAACACCCGCCCGGCCGCGTCGTAGGTCCAGGTCTGTTCGCCTGCGGCGTTGTCCACGCTGAGGGTCCGCCCTGCCTGGTCGTACACCGTGGTTTCGGTGACGCCCCATACATCGGTGACTTCGAGGGGGCGGCCGAGCAGATCGATCTCCGTGGTGATCGTACCGACAGCGTCGCTGGCGGATCCGACGAGTGGGTTGGCTGACACGTCGTAGTCATACGTGATGGTACGGGCGGATGCACCTCCGAACGCTGGCACCGTCTGCTCTATGACTCGACCGCGCGCGTCATAGGTGGTGCAACGCCACGATTCGGTGCCGTACCTCGCGGCGAGCACACGGCCGGCCGCGTCGTAGATCAGCTCCTCTGTGATCGCCGATCCAGCGGCAGGGGTGGGACCGGTGCGGGACTTGAGCTGTCCACCCTGCTCGATCGACTCGGTGGTGCCGCTGGTGCATGGGTTGTCCTTGAGATGATCGCCTCCGGATGAGTTCGTGTAGTAGGCGTAGGTCCATTCGTTGCCTGCGGGCAGCGTGCGACTGGTACGCCGGCCGTAGGCGCCGCTGCCAACTGGCTCGATGCCGATCTCCGTCGCGAGATCCAGGCCTCCTGGGTCGATCACGGTTGTGTCCGCGATGCCGCGGTCAAGGTCGTAGGTGGTGCCGATTACAAGCCCGTCAGGATCGGTGGAACTTGTCTGGTAGAAGTAGTTGGGCTCGAGGTTCTCTCCGGGGATCGTGACCCATGAGCCAGAGGGGGGCTTCCACTGCAGGGTCAGGCTTGCATCGCCACCGGGGTCTGCGTACTCGATCATGATCGCTCGTCGATCGCCGGCTGTGACCGTGATTGAAGTTGCTGCCGATGTGGCGTCTGCATCGACCCATTCGTCGATGACAAGCTCGGAGTCCAGGTAGACCCGTACCTTGCCCTCGCGCACGGTGCGCAGTTCGTAGGTGCCGGTCACGGTGAAATCGACGGCGCCGGTGAGTCGTCCTGACCAGTTGTTGGTCGCGCTCACGCCGCTCGGCGCACCGGGTCCCCAGTCGACGGTGATGTCGCCGTCTTCGATGCCACCGTCGAGGTGTCCGACTGCGAGGCTGTGCCCGTCTGGGGTGCCATTGAGGTCGCCGGTCTCCCACCAGGTGGCGGCGAGTCCGGGCATGTTCTCGTCGTACCCGGTGACGACGTGCGGGATGACCGACGAGTTGCCGGTGTCTGGAACTGCGCCATTGAAGAGGCTAGAGGCTGCCGGGCCCCACGTCTCGGTCGGAAAGCCCCGGGTATCGACAATGGTCGACGTGCGCAAGCCGGTCGGATCGTCGACGTAAAGCACCTGATCCTTCTCTGCGTCCCAGACCTGGGTAGCAGAGAGTCCCGTGGCGTCGGTGTCGGTGGTATGGCGACCCTTCGAGTCGAATGCGACGCGCCGCCAGTAGCCGAGCGGCTGCGTCAGGCCGGCGACCGACACGTCCGCACCCGTGGAGGAGTAGGTATAGGAGTGAGCGGGGCGGGCGGCCGACGGGGTCGGCTCGGGCAGTGTCACCGAGCTCACCTTGCCCGACGAATACGCGATGATCGTCCGCGTTGCGGCGGTGTCAGATCGGACGCTGGCTGCGATCGCGTCCGATGCGAGTGGGTCGGTGATATCGGTGAGCAGGCCGCTGGAGTAGCCGAACCGCGTCAGCTCGCTGCCCGGGTTGAGCACCCCGCTGAGCAGTCCGCTGGTGTATCCGAACTGCGTCTCGCTCCCATCCCAGTAGTCCACCTGGCAGATCATCCCGTCAGGTACTGGGTCATCGAGCTCAGGGCACGTCACCCCCGCCTGACCCTCATAGCTGACAGAGACAGATCGCCCGGAGACGGGATCGGCAATCTGGGTGAGGCGAACGGCATTGACATCGTTGGCGCCGATCTCGATCGTGGACCACGTGTAGGTCGCGGAGGTCGAGGCGGGGTCGTCGGAATCGGACACCACCTTCGAGAGCGTGCCGTTGGCGTTGAACAGAGAAATGATTCCACCAGTGTTCAGGGTGAGTAGTCCATCGCCGTCGATCGACAACGTGCTGGTCGTGTCGCCGTCCGGTGGCTCCCACGCATCACCATTGCGAACAAACCTCATCGATGAGCCGCCGGCACCCACGAAAGTCACGGCATCGTTCACGACCTCGGCTCGGTCGAAGATCGCGCCAGCTGCCGCCGGGATCGACAGCTCCCAGCCGAACGGAACGGCCGTGTCAGGCTGCACCTTGGGGGTGAGCCAGTCCGAGGGGATCGTCTGCTGGGTGTCCTCCTCGCCGTTCTCGCGGAGGTCGAGGTAGACGCGGCTGTAGGGGCCGTTCTTGTTGAACTCGACGGTGATCGGGTACTCCACGCCGGCCTCGAGTTCGACGGAGTCACCCCAGTAGTAGTTGAAGATGTCCGGCGTCTCGTTCCAGCGGTCGAGCACCTCGACACCACCGATTGAGACACGCACACCGCGCGACGACACGGCGCCGAACTGGTAGAGGTCGTCGATCGGCCCTCCCGATGGGACCTCGATCGTCCCCTCCCACCGCACCAGGTACGACTCGTTGGTCGAATCGGTGATCCCCGGATACGGAGGGGCAGCCGGCGGATCCTCGACCGTCTCACTCCACTCGAACGCGATCATGGGATCGGTGCGTGACCCCATGAGCTCGCCGGTGTCGAAGACCTGATCGTCATCGGCGTCCCGGTAGTAGGAGCCGGTCAAGCCGTGCGCCGCAGGCGTCTTCGAGTTGTAGGTCGCGCTCACGCCGATGCCACCGCCGAGCGTTTGCATCACCGGCCCCGACACGCCGACGGTGGCTGCACCGGTACGGAGATCAACCGACACCGGCCCCATCGAATCCGACGGGGCCATGCCAGACCCCGCCAGGACGTTGACGGAGAAGTCCTGCGGGTCCGACGCGCTGGCGTAGGGGAACACCCCATCCCAGGCATAAGCCCGCCACGAGTAGGACACACCGTCGGTGAGGGAGCCTGGGGGCGGAGTCCACGATGTTGAGGTCGACCAACCAGAGTTGACCTGCATCCCGAGCTCTTCAGTTCCGACGTCGGTCCACACCCGGAACCAGTACTTCACCGTGTCGCCGTCTGGATCGGTCACCGGGTCGACACTGAACGTCGGCTCAGTGGAGGCGACCACGCCATCAGCCGCTGGCGCATCGAGCACCGGCGGATCGACGTAGTGGTTGTAGGTGATGTTGAGCGTCGGCTCGTCGGTGGAGTCACCGCTGCTCAACTTCTTGTGCGCAGCCAAGTCCGACGTCTCGTTGGCGCCGCGGAGCTCCAACCCGTCATTGTCCTGCGTCCCCGACAGCCACCGCTGGACGAGCGCTGTGGCATCCAGGTCAGCCCACGCGGTCGAGCACCCGGTGTATCCGTAGGAGAAATCGGTGGTCGACACGATGCCGTGCGAATCCACAGCTGGCATGTTCGACCACACCGTCGAGGAATCGAACGCCGCGTCGAGGCCACGGAGCTCGACTGGATGGCTGTTGCAGTTGCGCGCTTCGAAGTTGCGGACGGAGACGTACGCGTCTTGCACCCAGACGTTCTCGCCCACCGTCGGCAGATCGAACTTCAGGAAGGACCGCTGGCGATACCCGGGGTAGATGTAGTGCTTGCCCGTGCGCAACTCAGCATGCGACCACATCGACGACAAGCCGTCACGCACCCAGGTGTCAGATCCACCACCAGAGCCCGAGTCTGAAGCGTACGTGGGGTCGATCGTGACCGGGAACACGCGGTCGCTGCTCGCGAACCACGCCGGGTCAACTCCCACCGCCACCACCGCGCGCCCCGCCGACTGCTCGACGATGCTGACCGCCGCAGGCGCCTCCGCCCCCGCTGCATCCCATGCCAGACCCGATCCGAACGATCCGAGCAGACGTCCGCCTCCATCGACGAGCTCGATTCCAACCCCGCCAGCGCGGAGGGAGACCCCTCGCGGAAGCTCCCAGATCATCTGATACGACGACGGCCCCGAAGGTGAACCGACGTCGAGCAGCTGCTCGAAGCCAGTGGCAGTCGCAAGCACACGAACAGCGACATCGTCGGCAACGGCCGCTGCCGCAGACGCGCCGTCCACCGCCCACCTATCTGCGCCAGGAGGCGGCACGGAAGCCGGCGTCGTCGACGTCGTCGCCATCTCGGTCGGAGTCGAGCCCGTCTCGAACGATGGAGGTGAGATCTGCAGCGTGCCGCCACCGACCGGCACATCAACAGCACCATCGGACGTCAGGACGAACGGTGCACCGCTCCCCTTTGGTGCCACGCCCCCGGCGCCAGCCTCCAGGTCGAGATCGACCGCCGCCCACTCGCCATCGTCGCCGCGATAGCGCACCGGGGTCGTCGTGAGCTCTGCCGTGAACGAACCATCAGCGTTCCTGCGGACGATGCGATCTGGTGTCGTCAGATCATCGACCACCACTCCGAGGCCTTCGGGCCGATCCCATTGCACACGATCAAGCAAGCCAAGCTCCTCGGCAAGCGCCGGATCAGACTCGATCAGTGCCCGCTGCTCAGGGTTGAGTGGCGGTGCCGAGAAGTCTGCGTCCGTCGATGTGAGCGGACGCTCCGGCGCCGGTGTCGAATCGAGGAACGGCAGCTCCGCTGCATCGCCCGGCTGCCCCTCTGGAAACCTGGGACCGGGGCGATCAACCATGGTGCCAGCCGCCATCACCGCTTCATCAACAGGTTCAGCTGGCAGTCGCTCTACCGCTGACCCCAACGGGACCGCAGCGACGTTCGCAGCGAGCACTAGAGCAAGACCAACACCGACACGACGAAGCGACGCGTACACAAATCTCCCCTCGACCACCACTGGCGGTGGCTATCCGACCGGGGAACGTAGCGCGCTCTCTCCTGCCATGCCCGCGAAGTCGCAGATTTTATTCTGCTTGGGCTGAGGAAGTCATTCAACGTTTGTGGCCTTCATTCGGTTGACACGACGACGGACCTTTTCGCACTTGCATGCCCGAAATGGGGCGGACTACTGCCAGCGTATTGAAGCTGCGAGTAGGTCCTTCACGGAGGTGTGTGTCCGGCCCTGTTTCAGCGATGCTCCCGATCGGCGGCGACGAACCCCTCCATCCTCTGGTCGGTGTTGCACAACCACCACTCGCTCGGCGCGAGGAGGTGTTGGACGACAGCGGTGCGCCCGCCGACCTTCCAGAGGGCTCTGCCGCGGGTGAGCTGACCGACGATGCGCGTCTCGGGTTCGGTGAGCCCGAAGTGGGTGGCTGCGGCGTCGAGCTGGTCGGGTGCTTGGCGCAGCACGATCTTGGTGGCCGAGTCGGCAAGCAACCCGGCAGCGATCTTCGCCGTCGCTGAGCCGTCATCGGCTTGGGCGGCGAGGTCAGACGCTCGGTGGGTGATGCAGAGGTTCGCAGTTCCGTAGGTGCGGCCGAGTTTGAAGCAGGTCTGCAGGTACGAAGCGGTGTGTCGGTTGCGCAGCAATGCCCATGCTTCGTCGAGCACCTGGACCCGCTGCGGCCCTGGGCAAGCCAGTAGCTGCTGAAGCCAGCCCGCGGCGGCGACCATGACGAGCGGGAGCGCGTCGGAGTCCAGCGGCACGGCGGAGAGGTCGAGGACGAGGCCGGGTCCGTCCCAGGTGAGTGGCACGGTGCTCGGTCCGTCGAACATGCCGCGCAGCGACCGCGTCAGCATCTTGTCGAGGGCGTACGCGACAGGCGCGACCTCCTCGGCGACGTCGGCTGCGCGGCGATGAAGCCGGGCGGCCATCTCGCCGGTGGGTGAGGCAAGAAGTGCCGCGACGTCCACGAAGGTCGGTTCGAGCAGCGCGGAGCGTGTGAGGTGCTCGATCGCTGCGAAGATCGCTGCGTCCTCGAGCTGCGTGAGGGGGCGCTCCAACACGGTTGCGACGAGCGCCGAGCACATCTCCGCTCGGCGCAGGATCTGCTTGTCTTCGGACTCGTGTGCTGCCGCGGGTCCGGGTGCGAGCGGGTTGATGCGGGTGGTGCCACCCGGGCTGAGCCGAACGACGGTGAGCCCGAGGTGCTCGGCGAGCGGCGTGTACTCGCCTTTGGGGTCGGCGATGGCGATCCAACGTCCGGCCGGTCCGTGGCCGTAGATGGCGGCTTGTCGCCACAGCAGGCACTTGATGAGCGCGGACTTGCCGTTGCCGGGCTCGCCCAGCACCCAGCCGTTGGGGTTGGTGACTAACCCGGTCGCGTACGCCTCGAAGGGGTCCCAGCAGAACTCGGCTCCACCGGCGAGCAGGTCGACGCCGACGTATGTGCCGCGGTGCCCGAACGATGCCTGCACGGAGAACGGGTAGATGCTGCACGTGTGCGCGGTGGTGCCCCGATGATACGGGAGTCGCAGCGAGGCCCTCATGTGGCGAGCAGGGTGCTGGGGGCGAGGCCGAGCGGTAGCGCGGCGGCCCACGCGACGTCCTGTCTGGCGTCGAGCCGGCGAAGGTCCATGCCGTTCTCCCTGGCGAGCTGTTCGATAATCTCGCTGTGCGCTTCGAGCTCGTCGACGTCCGATGCTGAGACGGTGACGAGTCCTGCGTAGGCCATCTCGGGGTAGCCCGCGACGAGCTCCTCCTCGCGGTCCAGCAGCGCTTGGGTGGCGCGTCGGTGCCGCGCGTCGACACGACGCCCCTTGTCTTCCTTGGTGACAGCATCGGATTCGAGCTTGACGAGGTCCCGTTCGATGCGCCGACGGCTCTGGTGCGTGGAGACCGGCACGAGCACCACGGTCATGGTGCGGGTGATGCCACCTGTTGCGAGGAACGGCTCGAGCCATGCAGGTGGCACCGCGAGGCGTGGCCACGTTCCGATCCACCAGGTTCGGTGCATCGCACCGTCGACGCGGATGTGGCGCCATTCGGTGTGCAATGTGAGCGGACCCGCCGAGCTGGCGCAGGCGAGGGCGAGCCTGTCGGTGAGGCGGCCGGTCCGTGGCGGTGACGTGCCGGCCATGGGGTCGATGCGCATCCTGAGCATCTGCTGGATGCCGCGGGCGTCGAGCGGATCGCCGGCGGTGAGTCCCGCTGAGCGAAGCCCTCGCAGCAGCGCTTCGGTCGAGGATCCGAGCGCTCGTTGCAGGTGCTCGTCTGTTGTGCTGCCGGCCGTGCGGTGCCGGCGGAGGCGTTCGCGTGCCACGGTGAGGGTGATGAGCACCTCATGGGAGATCGCCGTTGCGGTTGCGGTAGTGAGCAGCTCGTCGTAGGACGCGACTGCTGCTGGGTTCTGGGTACCGCGGTTGCCCTCGTTCACCCACGCGGTGTGTTGCTGCATGCCGGAGGGGCGCGCGAGGTCGGACCACGCGATGTTGGTGACGACGCCGCGTTCGACCGCGAACTGGGCGAGCACATCGCCCCAGCCAGCGAGCAGGCGCTCTTGCTCGCTTCGCGTCTCGACGATGAACTGTGGTCCGGTGACCGCAATGACCGCGGTGAAGGTGTGACGCTGGTTGTCGCGGACCGCACCGAGGTGTGCGCCGGTGCGCCAGTCGACGTCGACGATGTCGATGCCATCGAGGCACGGGGGCAGCGGCGCCTCCGGCTCGGTGGATGACCAGAGAGGAAGTGGTGCGTGCCACGCTCGGCCGCGTCGGAGTCCGGACCACAACCAACCTGCCGCGAGTGGGATCCACTCCCATGCTGCGTGTCCGCCGAAGCGACCGAACGACGCACCAAGAGCGGCTGCGATCGGTGCTGCGGCGATCCCGACGTGTGTGCCGGCGGTGATCAGCAGCACTGCGATCGTGATGCCTGATCCGATGAGGGTGCACTGCGCGACGCCGAGGCCGAGGAACACGCCAGAGGTGTCGAGCGGCTCCAGTCGGTAGGAACGGTCACGCTGCTCACCTGCCATCGGGCACGCCTCCTGCTCGACCCGGATGCTCCGGGGCACGGGTCGGGTTGGGCCTCGATGCGGGGCCCGCCGATTGTCGCGTCGGCTGAACAGCCGTAGAAGGTCTCGGCGCAGATGACGTTGGCCCGGCTTGGCCTTCAGCTGCGACTGGACCGGCGCTGAGGTGCGCGGAGTGCCGCGACTGTCCCGCTGCTGATGACGTGATCGGTGTGATGGTCAGCGCTGGGCCCCGACCACCGACGCTCCCATGGGTCGTTGCACCACCGGCGTATGTGCTGATGGCTGTCACGCCGGCGCCGGCCTTCGCTGCTGCGAGTTGGCCCAGTCGGCGGCCACTGACCATCTGCGCGGTGTTCGCCACCATCATGCCTTGGTGCCCCGCTCGGACCGGACCCCCGCGCACACCCTGCGCAACGACAGCGGCTTCGGTGATCGGTAGTAGGCGAGCGATGAGCAGCGGCGAGAACGCCGCGACCCCGAAGGCGGACGCGGCGGCCAGGAGGATGCCGACCGCTTGGGTGACCGAGCCACCGGGGTCCTCGGCGAAGACCTCAGGAGTGGGCAGCGACGTGACCTCGCCTCCTGACCCTGAGCCGACGGCGGCGGCCGCAGCAACCGCGAGTGCGACCGCGATGACCAGCTTCGAGACGATCAGCGCGCAGAGCAGCTCGAGCAGCTTGCGCGCCGCGCCCTTGGTGGCGGGCCACAGTCGCGTGGCGAACACGAGCGGTGCGAGCGCGACGACGATGTAGATGAGCGCTTCTCGGATGACGAGCTCAGCGACCAGGACGATCCCGGCCAGGACCGTCACCAGGCCCAGCAGGAACACGACGAACGCAGTGGCGGTCCCGCCACCCAGCACGGACAGGGAAGAAACGACGGTGGTGAACTCCGCGATGTCCTGCTGGAACGAGCCGAGCACATGGGTGGACAAGACATCGGTGAGGCGGATGAGCGCCTGGGTGAAGGTGACGAGCCCGACCATGCCGAGCACCGACATGGGTAGATCCAGCACCATGCGGCGCAACATGCCGCCGACGTCGCCGGAGAGGGTGCCCTGCACGATGCCGACGAACACGAACAGCACCAGCAACGTGGCACCGATGCCAGCGGTCGTCGCATACGGACCGTTGCCGGTTATGAACCAGTCCGCTTGCACGTTCGGGTCGGTCGCGTCGATGAAGAAGTTGAAGACGCCTCCGACGACCCAGATGACCGCGTCGATGACCCAGGCGACGAGGCCGCCGATGATCATCTCGAACCCAGCAGTCGCCACACCGCCGACGAAATCGCCGGCCTGATCGACCGCCCAGCCGATCGGGTTGGGGAACCCGGCGAGCACCGGTGTGGAGCGGATCACAACAACGGCTCCCCATCGATGCGGGTGAACCCGGTAAGTGCCGCGTCGAACGACGACGACACCCACGGTTGATCCGCAGGTCCGGTCATGGGTGTGGGTCCTGGGGTGTCACGCACGGCGTCGACTCGCCAGTCGCCGTCAACCCACGCGAGGTCGAGGCCGACGGTGACCCACTCGGCCTGCGGTGCGGCCACCGCTTCGGCGGAGAGAAGGGTGACGGTCCACACCGACACCGTGGCCTCGTCAGCGGTGAAGTCGTCAATTCGCCACGCAAGTGGCCGCACCAGCCACCACACGGCGCCGGTGGACTCGCCGAGGTGGCGCCGAGCGACCTGCACATCAGCAGTGACATCGGCTGCGATGCGAGGCGCCGCGACAGGTGTGGCGATCTCGTGCACCGCTGCAGTGATCTCATCGTCGGTGAAGTAGAGCCACCGCTGTGGGGCAGCCGCATACGTAGCGGCGGCGGCGACCGCGCCCGATTCGCTGCGAGCGAACCCGACCGGGACACCAGCCTGCTCAGCGACTGGGCCTGTTGCCCCCTGCGGCACCGCGGGACGCTGCGCTGGAGGGGTCGCAGTTGCTGGGACTCGTTGCGGTGCCGCGGAGGGACCGAAGGCGGTGAGCAACGCCACGATGGCGATGGCAGCAATCGCTGCGCCGGCGATCACCAGCGTGCGGAGGCGAGGAATCGGTAGCGCGGCCATCAGCTCGCTGCCTGGAACAGCATGTTCACCGCTGTCGGTGCGAGCCCGGCGAGGATCGCGCCGACGATGCCACCCATTGCGAGGTTCTTGCCTCGGCTCGCGCCGCCGTAGCTACCACCCTCGCGTGCCAGGCCGTACATCGCGGCGCCCACCAGCAAGGCGCCGAGGCTTCCCCACAAGGCGAGCATCTGCCCCCAGTTGAGGAGCTGCTGGATGAGATCCGCGCCCGGCATCCCAGCAGAGCTCGGGCTGACGCTGACCTGGGCGATGACACCGGAGCGGTGTGGCATCGGGCGGCCTCCTTGGAGGGTCGGATTGGCTGGACAACCCGACTAAGCCGCGGTAACACCGGAATCTCTCACGGACCGCAAGATTCCCCCCACGCCGGCGGCATAGCCGGTCGTGCAACGCACCACGAAGGTCGGATCCGGTTGCGCCTCTGGTGTTCTGCTCACGATCGGGGGGATGCTCTTCATCCCGTTCCTCGTCGTCGCGGGCGACGGTGCCGGCTCGATCGGATGCGTTCCGTCGGTGGCGGTCGCGGACGACGGAACGCCGAGCATCCTCGGTCCGCCAACGCTCACCGCCACCGATCTTCGACGCTGGTGGGACAGCACCGAACGAGGTCAGCCGCCACGGCTGAGCCTGGAGATCGACGACGTGATCGCCCTGTACCTCAGCGAAGGCGACGCAGAAGGGGTGCGCGGCGACTATGCGTTCGCGCAAGCGATCCTCGAGACCGGCTACTTCACCAGTACCGACACCGAGATCAACAACTTCGCTGGCATCGCGCACCACGACGACGCCGCATCGGGCACCGCGTACCCGGATGCCGAGACCGGCGTGCGGGCGCAGATCCAGCTACTGAAGAAGTTCGCCGTCGGAAACGACGTCGCACTCGCCCAGCCGGACGTCGCCCCCAACGCCGGGGCATCAGCGACCACCTGGGGAGGACTTGCCGGGACGTGGGCCTCCTCACCGCAGTACTGGGAATCGCTCAGCCGCGTCTACGAGGCGATGCCGAGCGGCGCGGACGCGGCCGCCGCTGATGCGCCGGTTGCGGCCCGGGCTCTGTGCAGCAGCGGCCCACTCGCGATCAACGGCGACTACGCGCTGCCCGTGGAGCGGATCTGGTATGAGCAGCACCCCGAGTGGTTCAGCAAGCCACACCACGACTACCCCGCCGCCGACATCCCCGTACCAACCGGGACGCCGATCTACGCCGCTGCCGCGGGCGTCGTCGTCTCGACACCAGTCGGTGGAAGGTGTGGCATCGGGGTCATCATCAACGGCGACGACGGCGCGCAGTACACGTACTGCCACGGCCTTCCCGGCAGCCACCAGGTCGCCACTGGAGACGCAGTGCTCGTTGGTCAGCGCCTCATGCTCAGCGCATCGACCGGCAACTCACAAGGACCGCACCTGCACTTCGCCATCCGCATCGCCGGCGAAGCCCGCTGCCCACAGCCCCTTTTCGAAGCAGTCGTCAACGTCCGACCGATCACGGTCTCGCTCCTTCCCGACGCGGGCTGCTCCTACTGAACTCCGCTGTTGGCCCCGTGGCAGAGCAAGCGTCCACTGACACCTGCCCGCCCCCAAACACCTCACGGCCCCAACGACTCTCCGACTACAAGGTCAGAATGCAGCTCGACCAATCGACCACGTGACGACTCAACGTTCAAGCCCGTCGAAGGGTTGACAAGCCCATGCGGCGACCTACACGCGGCAACCGCAGGCGTCTTGACAACGAGTTCGAATGGCGTACCGTGACCGACGGCGGGCCGCTCAAGTCCCCCGATCGGAATGGACGACGAGCGTAGCGGTGGCCCGCAACGCCACGAGGATGCCGATACATGATCAACCCCAGCGAGCCGACGAGCACCCCGACTTCAAGTAACACGATCGCCATGACGGCTGCAGCCATCGGACTAGTTAGCGCAATTCTCTCCGGAACAGTCGGATTCGAGCACGCGAAGAGCGCCTATGAGGCCAGCACAGGCGGGTCGGCGAACTTCAACGATTATGTGACGGTCAGTCGTGCCTTCTGGGATGGACTGCCCATCGCGGCGGTGTGCGCGGCCTCCTCCGGGCTAGTCGCATATGGCATCCATCTCGGGGGTGGATGGTATTACGGAGGCGCCGGCTTAGTGATGCTCGCGGCCTCTTCTTTCGGGGCTAGCGTCGATCCATATCGCCATCTAGCTGCGTATCAGGCCGCCGTTACCTCTGGCGCAACAAGCACGAGCGGACTCCTGGACGTCTTCGTGAGCGTCTACGGCCCGACTGCCTCGATTCTCGCTGCCGTGGCAGGTACTGGAGCTGGCATAGCGATTGCCATCAAGGCACGGGAGATGTGACCGGGGGCGGCCCCTAAGTGGCGGCAGGGTCACGCAGCGTGTGGGTCTCCGCCATCACGCTGGCGTGACCGTGGTGGCGTCGAGTACCTCGGTGAGTTCGTCGTCGGTAAGGTCGGGCGCGGTGAGCACCACGACGGTGTCTGTCGTGGCGTTCCACTGCGCTTGGCGACGGCCGTCAGCGTTGATCCCGATCTTGTACGTCCGACCGCTACCTCCATCGACGGAGTTGACGTCGTGGAGTATGTCTTGAGTGCCAAGGGTGATGAGCTGTACAGCGAGTCCACCGCGTGACGGCGATAGCCAGCCGACGAGGTCAATGGTGTTGGCGCTGATCCGGTCCTCTTCGGCAGGCGCATACCCGTCAGGCACGTACGCGACGTTGAGCGCGAGGTCACGAGTGAGCACAGTCGTCGAAGTGGCGGTGCTCGTGTCGGACGTTGACGGGGCGACAGTCGTCACTGCGAAGTCGGCGTCGTCGTCCGGTTCAAACGTGGTGAAGATCGCGAGGGCGACGACAGCCACGGCCGCGGCCGTGGCGGCTGCGGCGAGGCGACGCCGACGGCGGCGGGCGCGGAAGTGCGCTGGAAGCCCTGGCGGCGGTGTCGGGGGGTTGGGATCGTCGAGCCGGCTCGGCCTCATGCGGTGTCCTCCCCCAACACGCTATTGGCGAGATGGCCCAGTGCGATGCGCATAGCAGCAAGTCCTCGATGGCTGTGGGTCTTGACGGACCCATCGGAGATGCCCAGTGCGGCGGCGGTATCGGTAACGGAGTAGCCGTAGAGGAATCGGAGCGCAACCACGGATCGCTGCCGCTCCGGGAGGGTCAGCAAGGCCCCGGTGAGAGCGAGTCGTTCCTCGACAAGCGGATCGAGGTGCTCGCGGCGGGGCTCGAGATCTGCCGCCACGGAGTCGGCCGTGCGAACACGTCGGACGAGGTCCAATGCCTGGTTGGTCGCTACCCGCGCCACCCAGGCATTCGCGTAGCGGTTGACGCTACGCCACCTATGGAAGGCGCGCTCCGTGGTGACCTGGGCGATGTCCTCAGCAGACTCGCGCGACCCGGTGATCCGATAGGCGACCCGGTACGCGACGCTCCACAGCTCGGGATAGGTGTCCTCGAACGTCGGCTGGCGCATCGGTCGGGTCTGGGTGCCTTGGCGGGTACGGCACCGGATCGTTCATTGAACCGATCCGAGTCCACGACATGCTACGGCGCAGGGCACACCGACGGCGTCGAGCGCCCACACGCCAGCGACCGATCCATCCACATCGTGCAACGCGAGAAGACACGGCGCCAGTTCAACGGAGCGCTCCCATGCGTGGAGCCATGCCTCGCCACGGGTGGCGTGGGCACGAGACGGCTCGACGTCGCGGCCACGTACCCGAAGGTGCGTACGCCACGAACCCAGCGTCGCCGGTGTGGCGGAAACCACCACGTGCCCTCGCTGGGGCCCCAGCGGAGTCCGGATTCCGCGCCGGTGGTGGCTCATGGAACGGTGAGCACCGTGAGACCTGCACCTTGGATGGTCGACACCTTCTGGATGAACACGTCGTTGCCGAACACCCCGGCCACAATCGTTCCCCGTGCTGTCGCGTTCGATGATCCGGAGTTCGTGTACACCGGACCACCCGAGTCCCCAGCAGCGGCCACTGGCGACCACGGCGAGGCCGCCGCGTAGGCGAGGTTCGGGGTGCAGCCCCACACGTCGCAGTTGGTCGCGTTCGTGGAAACCACGTTCGCCGTGCACGTCGCGCCGGTTGCGGCGCCACTGACGCACACCATTGCGCCAAGCACCGGATCCGCGGCCGCGGTCACAGAGCGAGACGCCGGGGTCAGCGGATCGGTGTGAATCACGTTCGTGTAGGAGATGCCCGCGGCGTAGATCCACTGGAAGTCCTGGGTGGGGAATGCGCCGTTGCCCCAACCCGAACCGAAGTCATACGGTGGCGTCGTCACCCAGCTGCTCCACCAACGATGTCCCAGCGTGCCGCAATGTGCAGCGGTTAGCGAGCCGCGGACACCGAACACGTTGTAGGTGGTGAACCCACTCGTGCACGCCGCACCAGTCGTCGCGTTCCAAATCTGCGACCCCGCCCAATGCGCTGGCAGATCACCGGCTCGAGGCCCCGAAAGACGCGACGGGACACCATCCACGACCACCACCGCCTCACCGAAGCGGTCGCGCATCGCAGCTGCAACTGGGCCATCAGCGGGCGTGAGCACGATGACTGCGTCGAGATGCGCGTCGTAGTACGCCGCCGCACCAACCCCGCGATCGGCGTCGAGCTCCGGCGACGCCAGGTAGGTGTGCACGTCGGCAATCGTTGCTGCATCGAGCACGCTCGGTGTCGCCACCAACGGTGTGTCGACCCCCAACTCCTCAACAGCCGCAACGACACCACCCGCCGCATCATGAGTGGGGTCATAGGCGACTGCGACATGGCCGTTGCCGTCGTTGAGGTCGATGCCCAGCAATGCGCTACTCGCCCCCACGCGGCCATCGAGCTCCTGCAGGGTCACCTGGGCATCACCACTCGACACCCAATCGAGAGCATGATCACCACCGCCGGAGTCCAGCGGTTCAGCTGCAAACGCAGAGGTAGCGAGACCTGCCATCGCAAGTCCGGCCCAAGCAAGAGCAACCGCAGCAGGACCTCTGTGGCTCGCGCGTCGTCGCATCTGTACCCCGATCGTTGATCCCTGCAGAACGTGCGCTCTACTAGACGATCAACGAACGATCGGGTCGATCCGTTGACAGAGGAACGAGGGACCTCGTGATGGACCCGCCGCCCGTTGAGGCCCCAGCCACCATCTACAGCACGTGTCTCCTCCTATCGACTTGGGCTCACGCGGTGGGTGGAGTTGCGCCACGGACTACGGACTGGCAGCTCCTATCGAGTGGTGACGTGACAATCCGATGGCATCTCGATCTGTTGTCAACCGAAGTGTGTGCTCAAACGTTGAACACAGGCTTTTCTCTCGCCGATGCCTGGCGTAGGGTGCGGACCATGTCACCAGCCAAGAAGAAGTCGTCGGCGAAGATGGCCAAGGCGCCCATGGGTGCCGCGCACAAGGCGGCGCTTGCCGAGGGTCGGGCGAACGCTCGGGCGGTGCGCCGCTACCTCGAGCTCCTTGAGGCGAACAAGCCCAAGCGGGGCCGCAAGCGCACCCCGGACTCGATCCGCAAGCAGCTCGCCGCGATCGAGGATCAGCTGCCGGACGCTGGTGTGCTTGCTCGCTTGCAGCTCATCCAGCAGCGCACCGATCTCACCGACGAGCTCGCTGGCCTTGAGGCAGGAGGCACCTCAGCAGAGGACCTTGCGTCTGCTGAGGCTGACTTCGTTAGCTCCGCGGCAGCCTACGCCTCGGCGAAGGGCATCTCGCGGGCGTCGTTCCGCACCATGGGGGTTCCTGCGAGCGTTCTCAAGGCGGCAGGGATCGACCGGTAGTCCTGGTTCTCTGTCCAGAGGATGCCGGCCCGGATGAGTTGGCGCCCGGAGTGACCGCCTTAGCAGTTGCCCCCTGGGGACTGACGCGCATGGAAGTCCGGTGCGCAGCGCACCAGGCTCACCCCGCTTCGGCGCCCAGAAGAGCGTCATAGAGCGACACGGTCGACTCCTCCGCGTCGTCGAGGTCGAGCGCGGCGAGCGCGGCGAGGTGCGCGTCGTAGGCGCGCTTCACGGCGAGCCGATCGCCCGTCGCTGCGAGAGCGCGCATCAGGGTCTCGGTGAGGGCGGTGTGGGCGGGCATGACGACCAGTGCCCGGTTGCACACATCGACTGCCTCGGGAAGGTTCCCCACCTCAACGAGCAGCTCGGCGCAGCGCTGAGCGGTCGAGGTGATTTTCAGCTCCCAGGTGCTGGTGCAGTTCTCAAGGTCGACCCATCGGAATGAGTTCGAGTCTGCACGTCGATAGGTGAAGACAGGTCCGGTCACCAGGTCGAGCGCGGAGCGAAGCGTCGCGGCAGCATCTGCTGGCTCCTGGGTGGCGGCGCGATGCACTCGGCTCTCGAACAGCTCGGTGTCGGCGACGAGACCGGGGCCTGCCCGGTAGCGGCCGTCGGCCGCGGCCGGAAGACGTCGCTGCCCGATGGCTGCTCGACATTGGGAGATGGCGTTGGTGACCTGCCGCTTCGTCGTGGACCCCGTGGAGCCTCCCCAGGCTGCCTCCTCGAGTCGCTCCGATGAGACGTCGCCGTGGTAGGCGATGTACGCGAGTGCCGAGGTGAGCTTCGGCCGCAGAGGCTCGTCCAGTCCGTCGATCTGGATGTCGCCGAGCAGGCGGACGAGGATGTCGGACTCGGGCTCAGGCCAAATGCTGCGGTCCACCTCCATCACAGGCGTCGCTGGTTCCTGCGCGGACCCGAGCACCATGAGCGGCTCGCCGGTGTCGCCGGTCTCGCCGTCGGCATCGCCCGCGCTATCGATGAGGTCGACAACAGCGTCGAGTGCTTCCTGCTCGAGCGGGTGGGGCGTGCAGGCGAGGCCGAGGATTGGGATCGTCAGCTCGTCCGGCGTGCACACGATCGTCGTGGCGCTGTCGACGTCGCCGACCACGACGACCGCGAGCGCGGCAGGTCGGTTGCTGCGAAGACTCGCGAGGAGATCAATCGGTGGGGATTCGGATGCGACGACTGCGATGGTGGCGAGCGCGTCGTGGTAGGGGTCGTTGCCTCGCCCGATGAACGTGCTCGACCAGCCGTTGCTCGTGATCGCGTTGTGCGATTGCTCGCTCCACGCTCGCAGGTCGTCGGTGACATCGGCCCAGGAGTCCGCGTGCGTGACGTGGTCGAGGTGCGTCACATCCGGGGTGGCGAGGTCGCCGACGCAGATGACCTGCAACGTTTCGGCAAGCGGTGTGAGGGCGAGCTCAGCCAGGACTGCTCGAGCTATCGCCCGAGCGGTGTCCTGGTCGCCGGTGAGTGCGACGATTCCTTCGGCTTCGATATCAAGGTAGATCTGGCCGCTGTCGTCAGGTTGTCCGAGCGTCACCAGCAGGGGTGCGGCACAGATCGTCGCCACCGAAGGCGACGGTCGTTCGGTCATCGTCCAGACGTCTCCGCTCTCGTTCGGGCTCCATCCCTCCGGGGCATCGAGCGATGGCGCGTCCAGGAGGACCTCGAGATGCTTGGTGCTGTGCTGCACGATGCGCGGGCGAGCCGCCACGTTGTTGGTCGCGAGTGCTGTTGCGAGTGCGCCGAGACAGCCTCGGAGGTCGTCGATGGCGACTTCGTCGGCGCTGGCGAGGACCGTGGCATGGACGTGTCGCTCGCTGTCGCTCGGTCGATGTGGCGTGGCTGTTGGCGCTCGGTGGGCGGCTTGGCGGCGACGGTGACGCACCACGCGTACGACGCCGACGCCAAGTGCTGTGCTCGCAAACCCCGTGGCGACCAGCGGTGCCGGGTTCGTGGCGCCCTCGCCCCCCTCGTCGCGTTGGTGGAGGGATGCTGCGGTGGTGGGTGCAGCGCCCGCGCCGTGCTCATCGGCAGGGGCCTGTGGTACAGGCTCGGCAGGAAGTTCCGGGCTCGGCGCGGCGGCGTCCGGCGGGAGTGACTGCTCGGCTGCTGGCACCGAGGGATGGTCCACGCGTTGTTGTGCACCGTCCTGCAGCGACACGTTGTGCAGTTCGGTGGGCTGAGCCACAGCTGCCTCGCCTTGCACGGGCGGTACGCAGAGTTCCTGTCCTGAGTAGATGAGATTCGGGTTCAGTGAGTCGTGGAGCCGATCCTGGTTCATCTCGATCATCTCGGCCCAGTAGGGAGCGATGTCGGCGTCGGTCGGGGTGCGTCCGGTTGCGTCGGCGAGCTGCTGCTCGGCGAGCGTCCAGAAGCTGTCGCCGGCCGAGACCGTGATCTCGTCGTGTTGCACGGACGCGACACCCTCGCCGATGTGCGCAGGTCTTGACGCCGTGGCGTTGCCTCCCGTCGCGATCGAGCTGTCCGCTTCTGTGATCACGGCGTCTGCTGGAAGCTCGAGCACCCAGCCGGGTCGGATGAGCTCGCTCGCCGCGGTGATGGTCTCGCCCGAAGGCATGGTCCGGCCGACGTTGAGGTCTCGGATCTCGCGCCAGCGATGTCCGTCGTCGAGTGTGCGCTCCGCGATGGCCCAGTAGCTGTCGTGGCGCTCGACGATCACGGTTGGTCGGTGGTCGGTGCGAGGTGTCGCCGAGGTCGCAGGCGTGGCCGGTGCGGGTGTGTTGTACGCGGGCACAGATACGGGTGCGACCGGTGCCCTCGTCGATGCGACGACTTCGATGGCCGACACGGGTGGGTTGATGCTCGCTGAGGCGACGCCCGGGTTGAGGGTCGCGGTCATCATGGCGATTGGCGCCACCAGCCGGGCGACGAGGACCTGGAACCCTGGAAGTACTGGCAGCTGCACCGATGGGCGACCCTGTACGACTGCCTTGACCTCGGTGAAGATCGACAGGGCGATCTGCAGCCAGGCGAGCCAGCCGATGACCGCGAGTGCCTTGATGATGACGTGGTCGCTGATGCCGCTGCGGGTTGCCGCCTCGAGCGTGGCGAGGTCGGGGAGCACCGTCGGCAGGGGCCAGCCGACGAGGGAACACAATGCCGCGGGCGGGCCCACGAGCAGGGCGGTGAGGATGGCGAGTGATCCGATGCCGCGGGCGAACGTTCGGGCGCGGGTGTGGTTCATGGTGTGACCTCGTCGTGGGCTGTGGCTGTTGCGGTGGCGACGACGGTTCGATCGGGGCCCGGCAGGATCCGCATCGACTGGACCGTGCGCACGGTGACGGCGATGCTCGCCCCGTCGATGTGAACGGTTCCGCGTGCGCCGACCTCGTCGAGGTACGCGAGGGCGGCGGCTTCCGCCCCTGTGGGGTCGAGCAGCATCCGGCCGCTGAGGCGCAGCGCTTCGACGTCGATCACCTGCGCTCCTGCGCGTGCCGCCTTGGACGCGTCACTTCTGGCTTGGCCGTGCGCTGCGATGATCTGGCCGCCGTCGTAGACCATGCCGGCCACCATGACGAGCGCGGCAGCAACCACGGCGACGAACGCAGTGATGCTCCCCCGGTCCCCTACCGGCTTGGTCATGCGCTGTCTGTGACGCCGCGGTGGCGGTCGATGACCTCGACGGCACGTGCGCTGAAGGTCCGTGTGCGCGCGACGCCGAGCAATGTGACGTCAGCCATCGACGCCTCGCAGGTGATGGTCACCGACACGGTCCCGCCCGGCCGGAAGTCGGAGGTGTCGGTGGTGACGGTGAGCTGGGTGCACTTCATGCCTGCGGTGGAGAGGTTGGCGCGGGCGATCATGTCGGCGTCAGCAGCCGCGTCACCTGGCTGCTGACGGAGCGATGCAGCTCGCGCTGCCTCGGAGGCGGATCGGCGCATGGCACCGTCTGCCTCGCTGACTCGTCCGGCGCAGACCACGAGGAGGAGCAGGAAGACGAACGCGGGTGCGACAACCGCGAGCTCCACCGCGGCCGATCCCCTGTCTGCGCCCATGATCGTGAGGTGTCTCATCGTTGTGGCTCAGGGATGAAGCGCTCGACCGGGCCTTGGCTTCGTGTGGTGACGGTCCACGCGAAGCCTGGGACGAGCTGGGGCGCGTTGCCTCGCACCTCGGCGGTGACCAGCGTCGGAGTGCGATCGACGACGATCGTGATGGCGGAGAGGTTTCCTGCTTGGGTGAGGAACTCCTGCGCCGCGGCGGTGCCGTCTTTGTCGGTGCTGTTCGGCAGCTGTGCTGCGTCGACGGCTGCGGTGGCGGCGGCGTTCGCGACCTGCTTGGCGTGCCACCACAACCCGTATTGCACGATGAGCATGAGCCAGAGCAGGACGGCCGGGAACAGGATGGCCAGCTGCGAGGTCGTCATGCCACCATCGCCCCATAGGCGGCCTCGATGGTTGACGTCGTTCACGGGGTGGGCGCTGAGGGTGTTGGGATGCTGTTCGCGTTGCCTTGCGCTGCGGCGTAGATGATCCCGACGACCACGATCGCTGCGCCCACGAGCAGGAACGTGATGACAGCGACTTCGGTGGTGGTCATGCCGCTGTCGTCGGCGGGGTCGCATCCGAGGCGTGCGCACAGGTACGCGTAGAGCGCTAACGGGTCCGGGACGGGCATGGTGGACTCCTTGAGGGTTGTCATGGTTGGGATGCGGTGACGGAGGTGATCTCCGCGACTGCCGGGTAGGCGATGAAGAGCAGGAAGCCGAAGAGCAGCACCGCGACGGGCACCGTCATGCGTTCGGTCGCGGCTTCAGCTGCCGCTTCGGTCTCGGCGACCTGGTGGCCGCGCAGCGTGTCGGCCTTCGCTGCGAGCGATGCTCGGATGCGCGCGCCGTGTGAGCCGGCGAGCGACACGCTTGCTGCCAGCTCGGCGAGCTCGCTCACGTCGAGGTCCCGGGCGAGATCAGCGAAGGTGTCCCATGGCGATTGGCCGGTGAGGCGTGCACGTTGCAGCGCGCTGCGGATCGTCTGGAAGCCCCACCCGTCGCCGGCGTCGGCTGCGGCGTGCAGCGCTGTTTCGATACCGGCGCCGCCAGCGAGAAGAACGTTGACGAGGTCGAGATAGGACGACAGCGCATGGCGGAAGGCGCTGCGTCGCTTGCCGGCCTCTTCCTTGAGGAGCAGGTCGGGGAGCACGAACCCGGCTGCAGCGGTGCCGAGCGAGATGACTGCCAGGAACCCGAGGGGTGGGCCGACGCCGATGGCGGTGAGCGCGATGCCGGCGGTGTTGGGGACCAGAAGCCCGGTGAGGGCGCCGAGAAGCTTGTCGATGGCGTGGCGCTCGGCGCTGCGGCCGACGAGCTCGAGGTGGTGACGTCCTCGATCGGTGTCGATGCCGACGGCCTCGAGCGTTCGGCGTGCGACGGCGCCGAAGCTGTCGATTCGAGTGGTGGCCGGTGAGGTCGTGTCGGCGATTGCCCGTCCGGGTCGCGCCAGGCCTGCGAGGACCTCGTGCAGGGGGATCGGCCGAGGAGCTGCGGCGCGCAAGCAGATGAGCACGCCGAATCCGACGCCGGCTCCAGTTATGGCCATGACGATCGTGGTCATGCGTCGCCTCCGGGGGCGAGTGCGCGTGCGGTGAACCGTTCGGGCATCTCGATGGCTGCCATGCGGGTGAGGAGCCATCCGCCGAACGCGAAGACCCCGCCGACTGCCGTGAGGACGGCTTGGCCGATGGCGGTGTCGTACACGTCGAGGTAGTCGCCGTTGGCGACGGACAGGAAGAGGGCTGCTGCGATGACGACGCCGACGATGATGTTGGTTGCGGTGCGGACGCGGGTGCGTCCGACTTCGACGCGGATGCGCATGCGTGCCTCGCCACGGGTCGCTTCCGCGAGGCGGGTGAGCAGCCCTGAGAGGTCGCTGGCCTCCAGGCGGGTCGCGGTGACCAGTGCGGTGACGACGAGATCGCCCGACGGGTGGTGCAGGTCGCGGCCGAAGGCGACGAGTGCGTCGGTGAGTCGCTGGTGGCCGAGGCGGTGCACCATGGTGCGGACCTCTGCTGCGATCGATGCGGGAGCGACCGAAGCGGTGGCCACGATCGCTTCCTCGAGGCCGGATGCGGCGACGATCGAGTCGCGGATCATCTCGGTCCACGACGCGATCGCTTCGGTTCGGGCGACGGCGCTTGCGCGTGCGGACTTGCCGCCCAGCAGCGATGGAAGCGCGCGTGCGGTGATCGCTGCGAAGACGGCGCCGACGATCCACCCCGTCGCGGCGAACACGAACACGGCGGCCACCCCGATCAGCGCGTAGCGGGTGCAGGCACTGCTGACCCGTGCCACGAGCGTGTCGAGATCGACGCCGTTGAACACCTGGCGGCCCGTGAGACCAGATGCGGTGAGGAGCAGCCCGACTGCTGCTCCTGCTGTGAGTGCGGCGAACACGAGGGTGCTCATCGCCACCATCCCTCAGCGGCGGCGTGCCCAGCGGCGCGGAAGCCGTGCTCTTCGAGCGAGGAGGCGAGCTCGTTGGTGGGTGGCGCGGCGGGTATCCCGCTGCCGCGGTGGTCGGGGCGCCACAGCTCGTTGGAGACGACCTGGCCTGCTTCGAGAGTGCCGGTGATCTCGCGGATGCTGGTGATCCGCCGTCGTCCGTCGACCCAGCCGAGGTGCACGACGACGTCGACCGCGTTGGCGACGAGGAGGTTGGTCACCTCTGGTGCGAGGTGCACGGGGGTCATCGCCGCGTACATGGCGAGGCGTGAGAACACGCCCTTGGAGGAGTCGGCGTGGATCGAGCAGGCCGAGCCGTCGTTGCCGGTGCTCATGGCAAGAAGCATCGGGAGGACCTCTGCACCGCGGACCTCGCCGACGAAGATGCGGTCGGGGTCCATGCGCAGCGCTGATCGGACGAGATCAGCGAGGGTGAACGCACCGACTCCTTCGGTGTTGGCTTCTCGGGCTTCGAGGGTCTCGTAGTCGGGGTGGAGGTCCTCGAATCGTTCGACGCCGATCTCGAGGGAGTCCTCGATGGTGATGAGCCGCTCGTTGGGTGGGATCTCGTTGATGAGGCAGCGCAGCATCGTGGTCTTTCCGGTGCCGGTGCCGCCCGCGACGATGATGTTCGCTCGTGCCCGCATCGCAGCTGAGAGGAAGCTGGCCATCAGGTCGTCGCAGACGTCGCGCTCGACGAGCTGGTGCAGGCGGGAGATGTCGAAGTCGTGGCGGCGGATGGTGATGGTGGGGCGTCCAGAAACCGACATGAGGGCGTGGAGGCGGTCGCCGTTGGGGAGCTGCAGGTTGAGCTCTGGGTGTGCGTTGTCCCATCTGCGTTCGCTTCGCCCGATGCGACGCGCCGCGGTGGCGATCAGCTCGATCAGGTCGTCGTCGGAGTCCGCTACGGCGGGGCCTTGCGCCTTGGTGCCGTCGCGCATGCTCAACCAGACCCGTTCGCATCCGGAGATGTGGATGTCTCTGATGTCGGGGTCGTCGAGCAGGGGTTGCAGCCGTGACAGGCCGTGCAGCCGGTCGAGCACCGCGATCGTGATCGCTGCTTCCGCTGCGTCATCGAGGGGTTCTTGTCCGGCGGCGAACGCTGCGCTCGCCATGTGGCACAGCTCGTCGCCGAGCATCTTGCGGGCGAGGGCACGTTCATCGTCGAGGGCGAGGCGACGCTGCCCGCTCGCCTCGCGTGCGGTGTGCACCTGGGTGAGTGCTTCGCCGACGCTTCGATGCAACGTAGCAACGAGGCTGCCGTCGACATCGCGCGTCGGGGACCACTGCGCTTCGTAGGTGGTGGTGCTCATCGCCGCACCACTGCTTCGCGCTCGATGATCCTCACCAACGAGTCGACGGACGCCGCCACGTCACCGGCGGCGCGAACCAGGCGTGACCGCTCCGCGGCGGGGTGCGCGCCGGCCGACGCGATGGCGGCGGCAGCGCGTGGGTCGAGCGGGAGTGTGCCGATCACGTCGACGCCGACTGCGGCGGCGACCTCGTTCGGGTGATAGTCGCCGTCGCCGACGAGCACGACGCCGACGTGCGGCAGGCACGTGGGACGCCACAGCGCACGAGTCCAGTGAGTGAGGGTCACGAGGTCTGCGGCGAAGGGGCGTGCGACGAGGATGACCATCCGCATCGAGTCGAGCATCGGGATGTGATCGCCGAGCCGTCCGAGGTCGGCGATCACCAGCGCGTCGGTCGCATCGAGGGACCGAGTGAGCGGCTCTTCGGCACGGCGCCACAGCGCTCGGGCGCTGACTGGCGCATCGGGGCCGACGAGCACGCCGACGCCACCGGCGTCCTGCGCGTGCAGACGCCAGTCGCCTGGCTCTACGAGACCTGTCGCGGCGAGCGAAGCCAGTCCGGGTTCGCGACCGAGGCCATAGCGAGTCGCGAGCACCCCGCCAGAGAGATCCGCCTCCACCACGAATGAGGTGCGCGACACGCACCGCGCTAGGAGCATCGCTGCGGTGGTGACACCCGGTGCGCCGCGCCCTGAGCCGATCCCGATGATCGTCACGACGCGACCTGCACGAGTCGAAGAGAACCTGGCGCCGCGGCGGCAGCAACCGCCTCGGCGTCGAGCTCCGCGGCGCGGAGCGAGACGAGCTTGCGATCGCTCGTCAGTTCGGTGACCGCGAAGACGACAGCGGAGCGTGCGATCACGCTTTCCGCAGGGCCGCTGGTGGCGGTCGTGCTGTCGGCCACCACCACGTTGACGCGGTCGCCAGGTGCGATGCCGAGTGCCGGATACTGGCCGGGGTCCAGTGCGAGGCCGACGACTCCGTCGCCGACCTGCAGCGCGTCGACCTCTGCGATCACCGAAGGGACGACCAGCACACCGGGTGCGAGGTCCACCAGAGCGCGTCTTCCGACGACCTGCGCGGACTGCGTCGAGGCGATGTGGGCCACGTGGTCGTCGGTGGCGACGTAGACGATGCGCAGGTCCTCGATGGTGATGACCTCGCCTCGTTCGACCGCCGATGCAACTGCGAGCACGGGGGTCTTGCTGGTGGCGTTCAGGTGCCACAGCACTGCGCCGAGGGCGAAGGTGACGGTCACCAGCAGGCCGACGGCGACCTCAGGGAGTCGCACCGCCGGTCGTGTGGGTGCGAGCGCGGGCGGGGCTGCGCCGCGCGAGCCGTTCGAGTCGGCGCGGCGCTGGGTTGAGCTCGATCGGGTCGTGGCGGTCACGGTTCGTCCTTCAGTTGCCGGTGCCGATGGCTTGGATCTCACCGACGTCGACCGTTCGAGTCGCTGAGCGGCTGATCGCGGGGAGGGTGCTGTCGTGGCCGACGTTGGAGACCCACGTCACCTCGAGGCGCACCGTGGCTTCGAGGTCGAACGTGCCGCTTGGTCGACCGGCCGAGGAGGTGATGTACATGTGGGTGCAGTCGGTGCCGCCCTCGCTGAGACTTGGCTCCCACGCCCTGCCTGGTCCGCTGCACTCGAGTTCCGTGCCGTCGCCGAGCTTCCACGTAGTCCCGGTGGGTCGTGCGGTGACCGTTGCGGTCACGCGCCCTGCCGACGCGGTCGCGTCGTAGCTCTGCCACCAACCGCCTTCGATCCACAGCCATGTCGGGATCTGGACGTAGAGCCGACCGTTCACCTCGGGGCTGGTGCGGATCGTCGGTGCGTTGATCGCCACCGATGCGAGCGCACGGTGTGCCAAGGCCTCGACGTCGACGAGTCCTCCCTCTGGAACCAGGAACCGGCCGCCGACCGCGACCGCGCCGATGTCGCCGCACACCTTCTGCATCCAACGCCCGGTCGAGGAGTGCTCGGTGTTCCCGTTCGCGTCGTACACCTTGAGGACTGCGTCGTCTGCAATGAGGACCCGCCATGTGCAGCGCGCGTTGTCGGGCGCACCGGGTGTTGCGCTCTCGCCGTCCACTTCGTCGATGACTTCGACGGTCGGGTCGCCGACGTCGTCGATGTAGGCGTCGCCGTCGGGCGGGCGGGTCTCCGCATCTGCCGGGGCTGCCGCGAGGAGGCTGATGGTGAGCGCCATGGTGATCAGGAGGCGAGTGCGCATCCGGCCACCCCCTCCCATCGCTGCACCAACGAGGTGCTCGTGACACGCCATGAGCCGTCCACGATGTGAAGAACGCCTCGGACGCTGTGGGTCGCGATGGTGTCGTTGATGACCTCACCAGTCGCCGTGGCCATGACCAGGCCGTCATCGACGAAGCACTCCTGAACGATCGCTTCGCCATCACCGATCGAGATGATCGTCACGTCGCGAACGTTGGCGGGCTCGGGTCGCGGCTCGAAGGATCGACCCGCCTCCAGGTTGCCCTGTGTCTCTGCGGTCACCGCGTCGAGCTGCGCGCCGGTCGCGTACTCGCTGAGGCCGGGATGGTTTGGATTCGGGACTCCGGTGTTCGCGGCGAAGCGTGCATCCCAGTAGCCGACGTAGCGCTCGATCACCTCGAGCTCCGACGAAGCATCGTTCGTCGACGGCGGAGCGGACGTGGGTGCGATCGATGTCGCGGTCGAGCCCTCGGTGCTCAGCTCCGTCGGCCGATCAGCTGACGCGGCCGGGACCTGCGTCGTGGTGGTCGTTGCCACGGAGTCGACGCGGTCGTCGCCCCCACTGCTGCAGGACGCGCCGAGGAGCACTAGCGCGGCAGCGCACAGCGACGCACTGGCGGCACGTGGACGGATGCGTGATGGCGCGTGCGGCGATTCAGTCGTCGACACGGGCGGCCTCCTTCGGTGAGAAGTTCCGAGTCCCACCGCGGACAGGCGCTCAGCGCGAGGCCTCGACGGCGCCGCAGTGGTGCAGAGGCACCGTTGCGCAACCAGCCGCAGTGGGTGGACCGCCCCGTATCGGTCAGGCAGTCGAGACCGGACCCGCGACGCTGTCGAGGTCGGATGCAAAGGTATGCACGGTTGTGGACGTGCGTCTACAGCTCCTTGTGGGACACCCGTCACACGCACAGCGAGTGACCTCATCCCGCGAGCGCCAGTGATCGCAGCCTGCGTTCGGCGCGCCACCGACGGAGGCAGAGGAGCTCCGGTTCGATCCCCTGCTCCGACGCGACGTCGCGGAGCCGCTCCCCGCCGAGCCTCGTTCGCATGATCGCGTCGAGTACCGGGCCGCTCATCATCCCGTCGCGCTGAGCGTCGGCGATCTCTTCGATGAGCAACACGCCGAGCACGTGGTCCTCGGGGCCGACGCGCTCGTCAGCGGTCTCGGCGATGCTCGCCATCGGCACGACGTTGTCGGTGCGTCGCAGCTGGAGGTAGCGCTTGCGAACGTCGAGCACGACGTTGGCGGCAACCGAGCCGTTGCGGGTCGTCGGGTAGGTGCGGATGCGCTCGAAGGCGATGGCGACCAGCTCATCCTGCGCGTCCGGGTCGCCGTGCCCGACGGTACCGACCAGGCGAACGATGCCTGGCAGCAGCATCTGCAGCACGGTGCGGGCGGCCAGGTCGTCGGTGGGGGCGAACCGGGCGAGGACGAGCAGCACGTCGTGCACCGTCTCGGGGTCACGTCGGCACGCCACCACCTCGTGGAGGTCGGCGAAGCGGTCGAGTAACGGGTGGTCACCTGCCCACCGCCTCACCGCCTGTTGGGCTGCGGGTGAGCCCGCCACCTCGAGCCACTGCGCATCGAGCGTCTGCAGAATCCGTTCCATAGCGAATCTCCTGGTGTCGTTGGGACACTCGGAGACTCCGGGGGGCACCTCACAGCGCCGTGCACGATCCCGCGCACAATCGGCGGGAAATCTGGGAGATGTTCGCCCGATTGGCGCTCACCGATCACACCAGCACGCACAACGCGGCACTCCCGGCTCGCCGGCGCGGGGCGGTGGTGACCGTCCGGCCTAGTGCGGCATGAGCAACCACATCGAGCTTCACGCCCTACCCCACCCCGACCCGCGCATCCGCCGCCTCGGCTTCGAGCTGAACGACCCGTACGTCGAGCAGTGCTGGGGGGCGGTGGTCGGCCCAAGCGCGGTGTCGATCCTTCGCCGGCTCCCCGTCCTGTGGACTGAGCGCGAACCCGCCCACGTGGCGAGCGATGACTTCGCTCGCTCACTCGGGCTCGGCGGCGGCACCGGACAGAACGGCCGACTGCACCGCACGCTGGACCGACTCACCCGATTCGGTCTGGCTGAATGGCTCGACGCCGAAGGCACGCTCGGCATCTACACCGATGTCGCACCGCTCAGCGCCCGGCAGGTGGCCCAGCTACCCGACTGGACGAGGACCAGCCACGAGCGACTGCTCGACTCGCACCTCGACTCGCTCGCCTCAGCGAACAACCTGAGCGCCAAGGCCGCCGAAGTCACTGCACGACTCGACCGCCTCCAGCAGCCCGCCACCTACCTGCCGACCCCAGCAGCGCTCCTCGGCCGATGACGCTCAGCCGCCCACGAAGCATCGCCGCCGCAATCGCGCATCCTCGCTCAGCCGCCTCGTCTGCGTCACGAATCCGGCGCGCACACGTTTGCAGGTTTCCCTTCGGGAAACCTGCGGCCGCTCACAATCGAGCGGTCCGGTGAAGTTCACCATCACCCCACTTGGCGGCAGCAGCCGCAGCCTCGCCAAGGTCGTGGACGGCATCGTCCGCTACCTCCACCCACCAACTGCAACCCCGCCGAGCACCGAGGGTGGCGGCATCGAGGGGTCATCGCGGTACTACGCCGACACCGGCGACGAGCCCGGCCGTTGGCTCGGACACGCTGCCGCGTCTGCGGGGCTCGTCGGCGACGTCAAGCGCGACGAGCTCGCGAGCGTCCTGTCGGGACGAGATCCCCACACCGGCGAACGTCTGCTCACCGCACAAGGTTCAGCCGGTAGACGTCCCAGACTCGGGTCGGGCAACCACACCGCCGTCAGCGCCACTGGCGAACCGCTCTACGGGGAGGCCGACGCCGCGGTGGTGATCGGCCTGACGCGCTCCGAGGTCGTTCGGATGCTCGACGTCGGCGCCGCCCTGGCCTTGTCGCAGCTCGGTTCCGTTCACAATGTCGATCACAACGCAGATCACAATCTCGGTCACAATCTCGGTCACAACCCTGGGAACGACGGGGCTGGCGGGCAGCCGGAAGGGTCGTACCTCGTACCGATCGTGGCCGCCGACGGATCACGGCTCGTCGCCGAGACCGAGCTCGCCCGCTGCATCACCGCCCGCGAGCTGGGCACCGATCCCCGCTCGATCAACGGAGTCGGCAGTCCAGATGACCAGTTCAAGATCGTTGACGCTGCCCGTCTGGCGGGTGTCACTGCGCAGTACCTCCGGCGGGCCGCACGGAACTACGAGGACAACCAGGACGAGATCGAGGGAACCCTGTCGGCCGGGCGCACCCCCAGCACTGCGTTCGTCGTCGCTGAGCGGGGCAACGGTGGCAGGTGGTTGGTGTCGCGCCAGGAGCTGGTCGCGTTCTTGGAGCGTCGCCGCGCCCCAGCGGTGCGGGTCGCGTTCGATCTGACCTTGACCACCGAGAAGTCCCTCGGTGTGCTCGCCATGCTCGGTGGACCGGAGGTGACCGCGGCCGTCCTCGGGTCGATCCAGATCGGCAACGACGTCGCGATGGATTGGCTCGAGCAGCACGCCGCAGCCGGCCGGGTCAACGGCAAGTCGGTCCCTGCCACCGGGTGGACCGTCGCATCGTTTCGACACCTCACGTCGCGGGCGCTCGATCCGTTCCCCCATCATCACAACGTCGTGGCCAACACCGTCATCCTCGCCGACGGCTCACGGCGCGCGCTCGATGCCCGGGGCCTGTACCGCCACACCCATGCGGCATCCGCGCTCGCCACCGCGGAGATGCGCCACCAGCTCACCACGCAGCTCGGTGTGCGGTGGCGACCTGGACGAAACGGCGGCTGGGAGATCGAGGGGCTCAGCAACGCGGTGCTGCGCGAGTTCTCCACGCGACGGAACGAGATCGACGACGCGCTGCGCGAGCTGGAGGAAGCGATCGGCCGGGGTGCGCTGCCCGGTGAGATCGAGACGATCGTGCTGCGCACTCGCCCCGCCAAGCGGCACACGCCTGTCGCGGAACTCATCGATGACTGGCGACAACGTGCTGCACGTCACGGCGTGCACGCCGAGGCGCTTGCTGCATGCACGGGTCACGACTCGACCCTGCAGGATCCAGATCTCGGTGACATGTTCAGGTCGCTGGCTCGGCCCGCAGGGATCTGCCACGGCGGGTCGGTGTTCACGCGCGCTGATGCACTCGTCGCGCTGGCGAACCATCCCGTGCCAGGCCGCGGAGATCCTCAGCCGTTGCTGTGCGGCGCTGCGCGCCTCGAGGAGATCACCGACGCGTTCCTCACCTCGGGTCACGTGGTGCGCGTCGGCGGCGGGGATGTACCGATGTTCTCCACGGTCGAGATGTTGCAGGTGCAGGACCGGATCGCGACGCGGTTCCACGCCGGCCTGTACCGAGGCGCCAGTCTCACCTCTGATGCTGTGCTCGATGACGCGTTCGCCGTGCACGCGCAGCTGAGCGCCGAGCAGCGCGAGCTCGTCACGTCGTGGTGCTCGCGTGGGCATGTCTTCCAAGCCGCGATCGGACGTGCGGGCGCCGGCAAGACCACCACCGTCGCTGCCGCCGCGCACGCCTGGCACGAGGCGGGCTACCGAGTCGTCGGTGCAGCCGTGAAGGGAGAGGCCGCTCGCACGCTGGCCGCTGCGACCGGGATCGAGTGTGAGACCGTGGCCTGGTACCTCGCACACGACCAGGCAGGCGCGAACCCCTTCGATGCGCGCACGGTGCTGGTGGTCGATGAGGCATCGACGCTGTCAGACCGTGACCTCGACCAGCTCATGAGCATGGTTGCCGATGCCGGCGGGACGCTGCGTCTCATCGGCGATCCGGCACAGCACGGCTCGATCGCAGCAGGCGGCATGTTCCGAGTCGTCTGCGAGCTCCTGCGAAACCAGACACCCGAGCTGACCACGACGCATCGGGTGCAGGACCCCGACGACCGAGCAGCCGCGCAAGCGCTGCGGGAGGGTCGGATCGATGACGCCCTCAACGCGCTGCAGCGCGCCGGACACCTGCACGTCGTCGACAACGAGCTGACCATGTACCGCAGCGTGCTCAGCCGTTGGTGGGATGCCCGCCAGGATGGCCACGACCACCCGATGGTGGATCGTCGCAACTCGACACGACACCAGCTCAACCGGCTCGCCCACCGCTTGCGCCAAGTCCACGGCGAAGTCGGTCTCGAGGAGATCACCTCCAGCGGTGACCGTGCCTTCTCCGTCGGCGACCGGGTGACCGCGCGTGCCCCGAACCGCGACCTGCACCCTCCGACCAGCCGCCGCGCGTACGTCCGCAACGGGGCGCTCGGAACGGTGGTCGCTCTCAAGCGTGGACCGGAGCCTGGCGGCGACGTCATCAGCGTCGACTTCGAGGGCCTCGGCGTGATCGACCTCCCGCGGAGCTTCTTCGATCACCACCGCAGCCGAGGTGGTCGCAGCGAAGTCGGGATCGATCACGCGTACGCGCTCACGAGCTACGCCGTGCAAGGTTCGACCAGTGACCTGTCGACCAGCCGGGTTGATGCCACCGCGACCAGAGCAGAGACGTACGTCGACATCACCCGCGGGCGGCTCGCCAATCACCTCTACCTCACCACAACCGCAGATCCGCTCGACGGCGAGGCACTCCCGAAGCTGCCGGCCGGACCAGCCGATGAGGCCGTCGCGCAACGGCTACGCCGATCGGCCGGGGAGCTCACCGCGTGGGAGCTCGCCCAGATGAGACCCGAGCTGCGTGCCCCATCACAGGCGCTTGGCCTGTGATGGGGTGCGCCATGCGTCGATCAGAGATCGCGATGCGCGATGTGGAGCGCGCTCTCGTGCACCTGCTCCGCGGTCAAGGTGCCGAAGCCGATCTCGGGCCGTAGCGCGTCGACCGCCGTTCGGTAACGGTCCCACACCTCGTCACCTTCGAGTAGCCCCTCAGCGAGAGCATCGATCAGCAGCAGGACGAGATCACGCTCGTCCTCGTCGAGTGCGCCCCACATTCGCACGACTTCAGCAGGGACTCGGGTTCGCTTCGACAGGTGGCAACGTTCACCTCGGCGCGGTCGTAACACAGGACAGACCTCCGTAGTCATGCCCGCTCTGCGCGGGCCATTGGCTCTACGGCACGCAGTCAACGGTGCGCACGACCTTGCGCAGAGGATAGGAGTGCGCACGGTCGTGCGCAACCCCCTGTCGCAGGGACGCACGGGTAGCGTCGCCAACCGTGGGAACCCCGGTCGACCCCGACAACCTCGTCGGCGCAGCCGAGATCGCCGAACGTCTCGGCCTCGCGAGCACCAGCGTCATCCACGACTGGCGCCGCCGCCACCCCGACTTCCCCCAGCCCGTGCGCGTCCTCACCATGGGCCTCATCTGGCGTTGGAAGGACATCGAGCGCTGGACCCGCGCCACAGGCCGGGCTGGCGGCTAAAGGAATCCGACCGTTGGTCCAGTGAGCGCCCCTATGGTACGGCCATGAGTCAGGTCCGCATATTCGACGCTGGAGCGTGGATACGAGAGCAGCTGCTCTCTGCAGCACCTCGGATGGACACTGCTATTGCGGCGTTCGAAAACTCATTTACCTGGTTCATCGGTGCCTCACTTCGTGAAACACCGAGTTCGGCATATTCTCGGATCGTTTCACAGGCACTCAATGACTATCTTGATCTCCTGACCGATGCAACCGGTGGGCGAGGCCGCCCCGCTCTCCGTGCTTCGAGGGCCATCTTCGAGTCCCGGCTGCACTACTGGGCAATTTCGGGTGATGCAGCTCTAGAGCAGCGATATATTGAACATGAGGATGTAGTGATGCTTGCGGTTGCCGAACTCGATCTGGGACAGGATCGGCTCAGTTCGAAAGATCGAAGACGTGCTGAGCATTTTCGGAAGAAGTTGGTTCGGCAATCAGAGACTGCCGCGAGGACCGCATTATCAGCCTATGGCAGCGCGTTCGCTCGGAACTGGAATTCAAGTACTTTATATGACACGGCGTGTGCCGCAGGCTTGAAGAAGGAGTACGACTTCTATCGAGTCGCCTCAGCGATCTCTCATTCGAGTTCTGGTGGAGTGCTCGGCATCCATAGAGAGATAGGAGGAAGAGATGTTCACCGAACTGGCCCTGCGCTAGCCTTGGTGCCGGTTAGCCTGCTGCACGGAACCAGGCATTTCCTAGCGCTTTGCGAAGCAGAGGTGGGTCGGATTGGGCACGGCAGCTCGTGTGAGCAGTTCCTCGATGCCCTGAGACTCATCGATGATGCGTGGCTCGAGTTCTCGGTCGCTGTCGACGACCTCGACGCCGCACTCTGGCCTCAAGAACCCCCGCTTGGCGCTGTTGCGGTACTCGAGGTGATGCCGCCACCGTATCGAAAGCGGAGATGGTGGTTGCACGACCTAGCTACGGGCCGGGTCATTCGTGCGCTCGATCCTGACGTCACATCCGAGATGTTGGACGAGCTCCTGCGATTCATCAAGTCGACTGACTCCGCTGAGGCCCTCGAGCGCAACTCCTCGCTCACAATCGGCGTCCCCGGAGTCATTGTGCATCCTCGTCCTGGAGAACTGTGGAGGTCGGACGCTGAACTGTTTGATCAACGTTCACTTCAGATGTTCGAATTCCCTGCGTTGTAAAGCTCCACCTTGAACTTGCTGAGCCTGCGAATAATCTCTCTATGTCGGCTGGAAGTTGAATGCCATCCTTCGGTTGACACAGTTTCGGGAGTGTGGCGACCTTCGGGGAGCGAAACTTCTTTCGACCTGGCCGGAGACCGAGAGCCGGGCGCGCACGAAGGGACGGCATCCCGCCAGAGGACGCCGATCGGTCGACGAGCGGCGGCTTCGGGTTCCCACTGTTCCACCCACTGCTGTTGGCTTCGCCGCTGTGGGAACGCCAGTTCTGACACCTCGCTGCGCCGAACCCGTTGGCGATGGCAACGCGGCAACGTGGTCCGCCGAGATAGTGGTCGGCCCCCGCCAACACGAACCGGTGCGGGAGCCGGATGGCGGAGCGGCGAACCGGCAGACCGAGCTGGGGATGTGATGCTGCGGTGCGCACAACGACCTGAATGCCGACCCCAGCACCGCGACGCAAGCGACTACCGTCGAGCGGAAGGCCCTCTAGGAGACGAACGTGGAACGTGATCAAGTCGACATCGGCGCCCTCGTCAGCGAACTCGATGCTGGTCTGCTCGCCGGTGCCGGCTTGCAGGCTGCGTACGACGCTATCGGATGGCGCATCTCTGAGCCCGCGATGGCGAAGGCCCGGCACCTCATGTACCACACGCTGCGTGCAATCACGGAACTGGCGGTCATCGTCGAAGCAGCGGAGCACAGTGAGGAATCCGGAAATACGATGTCCAACGACGAGTTTCAAGCAGTCATCTCGGAGAACTCTCAGATCGTAGGCGCCCTTCTAATGCATGCCTTTCAGATAGCGAACCTAGGCGGCTATTCAGCGTCCGAAGCCTATCGGACTGTGCTTGCCAAGAGCGCGAGACGGTTCGCACCCGACTCGGGCTTCGTGAACATCGCGTAGGAGGATCTGACCGAAGAGATCGCTCGACTCGTCATGCTCGCCCGTCGGAAGATCCCCATGGCATGAAGAACTGACCATCAAGAGTCGTTCCAAAATAGTTGACCGCCTCGCCCGAGATCGATCGGCGAACCATCGCCGCCGTCTCGACGACATATCCCACATTCTCCAAATAGGTCCTCATAAGGTTGTGCGTCGTACCCGAGTTGACGCGATCATCGAAAATGAGAATCTTGCTGCCTAGCTCCATGCACGTCACGACGTTTGGCAAGTAGACGTTCCAAGTTGCCGTCTGTAGCACGTACCAGGCGCATTTCTCGGCAGCAGCGGCAAACGCGGTCTCGGTGGCCTTTCTCTTCGGGCGACGTGGGAAGGTGACGCAATGAACCACGGGAACATGCCGATCGCTGATCTGCATTGTGAGGCATGCCACGATGCTTCCAGGCCCGCTCATTGTCAGAATTAGGTCCGGTTCGAAGGACTCTTCGAAGTCCCGGTGAACCCTTGTCAGGAGAGTGCTGACCAACTCGAATGAAAGTTGTTGCGGCCCCTGGGGACTTGGGCTTGTCGAACGCGAGTCAAAGTCTAGGCACTTCTCCGCCAGGCGTCTCAGGAGGTTTGGCTCCACGCTCCCTGCGATCCAACGGGGCGTCAAGTCGAGATACTTGCCGACCGCTTGGCGTCGTCGGGTCTTATTGATGTGCTCTCCGCTTGGAGGAAGCAGGATAGACGTCGCCTTTGCATCTTTGGGCTCCGTTGCACCCCAGTAGTCGTAGACGCGTGTCAGGAAGGAGATGATCGAGTTCTCCACCGACAGGGGGGAGTCGTCGAGGCCCGCTGAGACCAACTTCAGCCCTAGAAGGTGGTTTGCCTTCGGGGCAGCCTTGCGGATCCCCACGTGATGTATCAGGACCAACTCGGCTTCGATTTCGTCGACTGTGGGCATTCTTCCTCCAAAGTTCCAGGATTCTTCGCAAACCCGACCCACCGGTTCTAGGCGAGCAGCGTGGATACTTCCACAGTTGCGGGAGGACAATCGTCGGATATGCGGTGCATCAACGGCGGCGCTCCGGACAGTGGAGGGTGACATGTTCGCTCGAACTTACATACCCGAGATACATGAACAGCTCGTGTCGCTTCGGACAGACGTGCTTGCCTGCCTTCATCAAGCGCTCAAGGAGCGCTCGATGGAGGCAGGCTGCGCCAGCTCCGAGCTCGGCATGGTCATCGAGGAGCTCCGCGAGGTGGCCACGGCCCTCGACGCGGTCTTGGGTTTGGGTGACCTCTGAAGAGTGTGAGCTAGTGCCATGACCGGGAGCGTTGGTGGCTCCTCGGATCTGAGCGGGGTCGTGTAGCCCGGTAGGGGTCCGCCTGAGCGGTACAAGGGCTCAACAGAATCGGCGTGTTCTACGAGGTCGATCACTGGAACTGGCCAACCCGTCTGGGAATGCCTCCGCCTCCATTCGACGCTCGATCTCAGGCTCGACCCACAGTTCCATCATCTGCTCCAGGCCCGCCTTCCCATCTCGGGGTCGTCCACCGATCCTTCATGCTCTGGAGCGTCGTTATGTTCCACGCCGCCCCACCATGCGGACCGAGCGGTGCCTGACCTGCAGCGGTTTCGGTGGTCGAGGGTCGCCGGTTCTCGGGATCGTGATCAGTCATCAGCCCGGCGACGGAAGTGCCGCTCGGTCCCGGTTTTCGGGGGCTGGGTCGCGAAGCAGGGAGACTCCCCGTCCTCGGCGACGGCTTGGAGGTTCGCCGGTCCTATCGATGGGGCTGGGGGTTGGGGGTACAGAACCTCTTCGGCCGACGCAGCGCCGTGGCCCACGGTGAAAGGTATGGCGCCTGAGCGTGTCCGGGATCTCAGGTCAACTTCGCGCTGCTGCTAGCGGCGCCAAAGTTCTGCTGGGTCTGACAGCACCGGCGGTCTCGTATGCGATCGGTCGACGGACGTAGCGATTCGGTGTCGCAGGTGCTCGGTAGGGTCAGCGGTGACTATGAACGAGCCCCTGGACATCTCCGGCCCCCTCTTCAGCATCGCGAAGAAGCAGCAGCTCGTTCGCTTCGTCCTCGGTGAGACGAGCGCCGAGGAGAGCCACTGGCTTGAGTGGAAGTCGACCCTCGATCTCGACGAGGCGAGTGGGGTGTTCCACATCGCTCGTGCCGTACTCGGGTTCTCCAATCGAGCCCCCGACCCTGCAGCTAGGGCGTGCGACGGCTTCGCCTACCTGGTGGTTGGCGTAAGCCCAGGAGAGCTGCAGGGAATCGCAAGACTCGACCCAGCAGACCTCCCGAACAAGCTGGAGCCGTTCCTTGGCACGCATGAGGCCCCTCAGTGGTCGCCGACGTGGGTGGAGATCGATGAGCGGCTCGTCCTGATCGTTGAGGTCGCGCCACCCCGACCGGGGCACCCGATCCACACTCTCAGGAAGCAGGGCGCGGGCGTCCAGGCCGGTCACGTCTTCGTCCGTCGCGAGGGGAAGACGGAACAAGCATCTCCAGAGGACATGCGGGCCCTCACTCAGCGAGCCAGTGGGGAACGCGCCCCGGGTCTAGAGCTCATCGTCGACTGCTCCACATCAGGTCCGCTGCAATGGGTGAGTCGAGCGGCGGTGGATGACGTGACTCGGCGGGCAGTAGCGATCCAGGCACAGGTGCTTCTCGATCAGGCCAAGTGGCACGAGGAACGCGCCATGCGGAACCAGGACGATGACCTCACCGCGACGGTGAAGGCCTTGAACCTGCTCGCTGCGATGGGTTCAACTCCACGCAAGGACCCCCGGACGTTCCAGCAGTTCATCGACGAGGTCGAGAAGTGGCGAGCCGAAGCACAACTTGCCGCCACCCTCAACATCGGTCGGCAGCTCATGGAACTCAACCCTCTCGTGATTCGGGTGACCAACTCCACCGAGGAGCCGGTCAAGGATGTGCGGGTCAAGCTGACGATCGATGCCGACATTTCCGCCGAGACTGAGGTCGGCGAGATCGAGACCTTGCCGAGAAGACCCCGAGCGTTCGGATCGCCGGAGCCGCTTCTGCCACCCGATCTCGGGCTCTACGGACCGCGGCAGTTCCTGCCGAGTGAGCTGCAGTCGCTCTACCACCCCACTGACTTCACGCTTGCCAACGAGCCGCTGGCTGTCGAGTGGGATGTTGGCGACCTCCACGCGGGCGAAACGGCCGAGATGGAACCGATCTACCTCACTGCGGCCGACCAGGACGATCAGCTCGACATCACTGCTCGGTGGGTGGCCACCAGCGGGAGCCTCGGGGGGATTCCCAAGGGTTCCGTTCGCCTCCCGGTTGCCCACGCCCCGGTGGACCTGAGCCACCTCATCCTCTGGAGCGATGTCGGCCCCGAGGACCACTAGCCCGACAGCACGCAGGAGGAGGAGGAGGAGGAGGAGGAGGAGGAGGCTCGGTGGGTGAAGGTGCCGGAATCTGGCTCTTCAGATCTCGATCGGAAACTGTGACCTGGACGTTCGCCGCAGAACTCAGCGGCGCAGGACACCCAGCAGAGAAGGCGAGTTCAGGGGTGACGGCTACAGGTAAGCGGTAGGTCTCCACCGGTCAGAGCGTGATGGCGGCATGCTGCCCGCTGTCGACACACAACCCTGACCAGTGGAGATCGCCAGCATGCCAGCCGAACCGTTGACCGCGCTCGAACGTGAGGAGATCCGTGCCGGGATCGTGCGAGGCGAGCCCGATGGCGTGATCGCTGGTCGGCTCGGCCGTCACCGGCTCACGATCAACGCTGAGGTCAGGCGCAAAAGTGGCCGCGACGACTACCGGGCGACTGCTGCGCAGGACTGCGCCGAGCGGCAGCGGCTTCGTCCGAAGGCCCCCAAGCTCGTCGCTGACCTGGTGCTGACCGCGCACGTCACCACGCGCCTCGAGGCGAAGGACTCGCCGATGACGATCGCCCGCGAACTCGCGGCGGGCACCAACGGCGTGCTGGCGTCGATCAGCCACGGGTGCATCTACCAGGCCGTGTACGGCCACAGCCGGCGGGGGTTGCGCAAGGGCCTTCACGCGCACCTGCACCGTCGCCGCCGGTGCCGCAAGCGCAGGCTGCCACCGGGTGAGAAGCCGGTAGTGGCGGGGCCGTTGAAGGACTTCAACCTCATCGCCGCCCGACCGGAGGTCGCTCTGGGGCGCAGCGAGGTCGGTCACCTGGAGGGCGACCTCATCGTCGGAGCGTTCAACCGGTCCGCGATCGCGACGGTGTTCGACCGCGCCAGCCGACACGTCTGGCTCACGGATCTCCGCGAAGGCCACGGCGCCCAGCCGGTGCTCGCCGCGCTCATCGAGCTCCTCGAAAGGATCCCCGAGTGGCTGCGCCGCACCCTCACCTGGGACCAAGGCCGCGAGATGGCCGAGCACGCCCTGCTCGCGGACGCCACCGGCATCGACATCTACTTCGTCGACCCCCACTCGCCATGGCAGCGACCCACCAACGAGAACGGCAACGGCCTCCTGCGCCGCTACGTCGGCAAGGGCACCGACCTCAGCGTCTACACCCCCCAGGACCTCCGCGCCATCGAGCACCGCCTCAACACCATGCCCCGACGAAGCCTCGGCTGGTCAACCTTCGCCACCGCCTACGCTGCCGCTGTAGCGATGACTGGTTGAACTCGCCCCGTCTCATCAATGACGCGGGCAGGCCTCAACCACCTTGGCGGACAGGTCAGCGCGTGAAGTGGGAGACCACCTGAGAACTACTCCCAATGTCACACCCAGTTGAAACGCGAAGCGCCTCGATACCCCTATTGACACGAGAAGAAATTGGCGTAGATTCACCACTGCTCTATCGCAGGCTGGCGCTCAGCTCGCCGTGCGGGTCTCCAATGGGGGTGGGTCATGTCTCGTCGTGGCGTGAAGGTAGCCGGTGTCCTGTCTGTGTTCGTCGCAGGAGTGGCTTCATGGCCGTTGGCTGGTGCGTTGATCGCCAGCGACTCCGACGCGAACACCATCGGTGACAGCGATCCGGACCCAGCAGTGTACGACCTTGAGCTCAACCGATTCGTCACTGCCCTCGAGCTTGGCGATCCGGGCGACGTCTCGGTTCCTGGGAACTACGGCGGGGATGAGCGCCTCGACTTCGCGGTGTTCACACCTTCCGAGCCCGGAGGTGGAACCGCAACGTGGGACATCGTCATCAACGACATGGACGCGTCCACTGCGACCTACACGGTCTCGTTGGGATCCCCCGGTGACATCCCAGCTCCGGGTGACTTCGATGGGGATGGGTTGACTGACCCTGCGGTGTTTCGGCCGAGCAACTCGACCTGGTACTGGAAGAAGTCGTCTGCGTCGCCATCGTTCTCCGGGCTCGCAGTGTCGGTGATTCAGTCGGCTGCCGAGCCGGGTGACATCCCCGCGCCGGGCTTCTACGACTCCGGCGACGCCCGCGTCGATTTCGCCGTGTTCCGCCCGTCGGCGGCGACCAACAACTTCCTCGTGAAGTACAACACGGTCGGAGGCACTGGATCGACTGCCACCTACACCGTTGGTGACGCCTTCTCCATTCCTGCGGTCGCAGATTTCGACGGCGACGGGATCACCGACCCGGCCGTGTTCGAACGCACTCCAACCGGAACCTCCACCGCTGGCACCTACCGGTGGCTGCAGTCCGACTCGTCGTTTACCGAGGACACCTTCGACATGTCCGCCTCCAACCTCGGAGGGAACTACATCTTCGACGTCCCCGCGCCCGGCGACCACGACGGCGACGGCGACCACGATTACGGCGTCTGGCGACCCGCCATCGGACGCCTGTTCTTCGACAAGAACGGATCCGGATGGGGAGTACTCGATCTCGGTGATGACAACGCCATCGCAGCACAGGTGTCGACCCCGGCATGGATCACCTGCGCGAACCCGCTCGCGACTCCACCGTGGATTGGGGACAGCACCGGCGAGGACCACATCGCGTTCCTCGGCGACTCGATCACCCACAGGTCCTGCCGTGCCCTGCACTCCGAGCTCGAACCCCTCGGCATGGTGTCCGGCGTCGGCGCTCCTGGCGCGATCACTCTCGACGCTCTCACCACCGACGAGCGCCTCGACGACGCAGCCGACACCTATGCCGCGATCACCGGCCTCGACCACATCGTGATCAACCTCGGCACCAACGACGTACTCGGCACGGCGGCTGAGAACGAGATCCTGTCCGGCACCGGAAACGTCGGCGACGCTGAGGACTACATGACCCAACTCGTCAGCAACTACACCGGCATCACGGGTGTGTGCATCCACCTCGTCAACCTCAACGAGACCATGGCAGCCGACAGCTCATCGGAGGCGGAGTACTTCAACGAACACCTCGACTGGCTCGACACCACCAGTAGCTACGCATCGGTCCTGCGCGTCGTCGACTGGAACGACGAGGTGCAGACAACCGGCGAATCCACCTACTACGACGACCCATCTACTGACGACATCCATCCCAACGCCGTGGGGCAACGGACGCTCGCAGACCTGATCGCCGCAAGCGTCTCCGGAGGGTGCTAGCTGCATCATTCTCGACCTCGCTGCTTGGCATCGGGAAACTCGATGACGCCACCTTTGGTCGCCACCCGACAAGACTGTTCAGCTCAACGGCCGTGATACTGAGCGCTGGGCATCGACGCGTACTGGGATCAGACCCGTTCCGAGGTGCTCTTCCCGCAAGCGGCCGCCGATATCGCCACGCTTTCGGGCCGCGACCTGTCCCGCGACAAGATTCGAACAGCGCCGTTCGCCGACCAGGTGATGTCGTTCTACATTCCATAGCATTGCATCTATCACAGCAGTGGGAAGCGTCAAACACGGGCCGTACATGGGTCCCCGAGTGGAGCGTCGAACAAATGATCGGGTGGGTTCGAGAGGTCGGGCGCACAACCCCGCGTTGATGGACGTTGTGCGATCCCCCACACCAAATCTGCGACGGACCACTAGGTGCCGCACGGTGCCGGCGTTCGGGGACGGTGTGCATGGAGCTGCCGTTGCCGGGATACTTTCGGCGTGAACGATGACGCCATCGTCGACGCTGAGATTCTTCATCGCGTTCGCGCGCTCTGTCGACGGATCCCCAGATCGTGACGAAGGCGACCTTCAGGACCGTCCGTTGTTTCGGATTGGCCGACGCCGCTTCGCAATCTTCAATGGAGCGACCTCCGACAAGCGTCCCCGCTGGTCGGACTCGGGACGATCGCTCCACCTCCTGGCCGACCCGCACGAGATCGATGCACTCCGACATGACGGCCGGTTCCGTGTGTCACCCCATCACGGCGACCGCGGCTGGCTCGCGGTGAAGTTGGACGATGTCGGAGCTGTCGACTGGGTCGAGGTCGCAGAGCTGCTCGAGCCTGCCTACCTCCTGGTTGGGTATCTCCCCGTCGGGCGGTCACGGGGTTATGACGCTTGACGGGGAGATGCCCAGCCCCTAGACCGCTTCGCTTAGGAGGTTGCCGTAGTCATCTACGACAATCAGCCGGAACCCGGCGACAACCTCGCCGTAGTTGTTGACGATCGGCCTCGCCGTGCACGCAGCTGCATTGACGACCTCTTGGATCACCCAGTGCTTGCAGTCGGCCTCAGTCAGGGGGAGACCGCCCCAATCCCACGAGTACTCGTTCATGAAATTCCTCTCGGCGGGAGCCACCCGGTGCGGCCCAACAACGGCATCTAACCGCGGTTCAACCCTTATCACTACGTTTCCACCAAACTCAGACAGTCTCAACGTGTGTCAAACATGCTGCAACATGTGTCGCAGCTCTTGGGTATTCTCCGTGTTGCCAAGGAGGGGGTGTCGATGGCAAGGCGGAAGGCTCCGGACAACCTTGAATCACGTCCCCTATTCGCACAGTTGCTCTGGCATGCGACCAACGACTCTGGCGAGAGCGCCGAGCAGATCGCATCGAAGCTAGCAATCCATTACGCGACCTACCGGAACGCCGAGACTGGCCGCGCGTCCCCGGGCGTGTTCACCCTGATTGAGACGGTGTTCCCAGAGCAAGGACCAAAGATTCTCTCTGCGTACCTGGCGCATAGAGCTGGAGCGCCACTGTCTGGTCCGCGCGAGGTACTGACGAGCATCGGGAATGAGCAGACGGTAGGCGTCGGCAGTTTGCGCGATTTGGAGGATCGGCACAATTATGTACGAATCGCAGAGTATGTCGGTTCGGCCCCTGACCCGCACCTCATCGTCGGCTCTCCATACATGCGTTATTGGCTCGAATCGCGCTCAAAGACTCGCCTAGAGCGTCTGCTTGATGACGTGCCACACTTGACTGTTGACGCGGTCATCTTCGACGATCCAGATCAGCGCAATCCCTTGTCGGATAGGCTCAGTGACATCGCGGACCGGTACTCGTCACGCGTGCATGCTTGGGTAGTGAATCGGCCAAGCGACATCAGCTATATCTCGTATCGATTTCGGCGACCCGACGGCAAGACGTTAAGGCGTATGCTTATTGGATTTCAATTTGCGGATTATGAGGAGCGTCCATTTGTCGAGTTTGTTTCCGATGATGACTGTGCAGATGCCGTGACCCAAGCAGTCCTGTGGTACCACGAAACATCTGCAGGTGGGGTCTCGTAGCATGCATATATGGCTGCACGAAGTTGGCTGTGAACGTGAAGAGTTCAACGAACCCCTCGGACTTGGATTGCTCGCAGCAGTCGCTCAATCAAAGTCTGCGGTTGATAGTGTTACCTGTACCTGGCGGAAGCTCCAACAGGACATTTCATGGTCCACCCTTGGAACGGGAGACATCGTGGGGGTCTCCCTCCAAATCGACTCCCTCGCGGCGATGGACCTGCTCTATAACGATTACATCGCAACGAAGTGTCAAGCGACTCTTGTCGTCGGCAACCTCCTTCCAACTTACGCCACCAGCGCCGTCCTCGAACGATTTCCGAGGGCAATCTGTGTCGTTGGTGAGGCCGAGACTTCATTTGGCGGATTGATCGACTATCTGGCCGATGGCTCGGTCGGCAACCCAGATGCGGTACCAGGGCTAGCGTTCATTGGCGTAGAGGGACTCGTCCGCACACATCGGGTTCCGACTTTGTTGTCGAACTTGCCTCCCGCTAGCCGGCCTTTCTTGGCAGAAATCCACCGTCGGGGAGGGATTGTGCGAATCGAAGGCAGCCGCGGATGTCATTGGGGAAAGTGTCAGTTCTGCTCGGTATCGGAACGCTTTGGAGAAGGTGTTTGGAGACCATTCCCGGTGAACTACATTGTTGATGAACTGATCGCTCTATCCGGCGCCGGTATATTGTCGCCGTACTTCTCCGACGAAGACTTCTTTGGGCGAGAGTATGCGCGCTCTGAGGAGCTTGCCATCGCTATCCTGCGAGCGAAGAAGCGTGGTAGAATAGACCCGGATATGAACTTCTTCTGCTCAGTTCTCGCCTCAGACCTACGCGACCAGCGATCTCGCCCCGCACTCGATGCTTGGCGTGAGGCGGGCCTGCGTGAATTGTTTGTGGGTATTGAGGCTGGCGACAATTTGCAGTTGCGATTCTACGGCAAGAAGGCACGGGGCCAGACGAACTGTTCCGCCGTTGAGGTAGCTCAGGAATTCGGCTTTCAGCTTGACATCGGATTTATTATGTTCGAACCAAATACGACTATTCGGCAGCTGGAGTCGAACATAGCCTTCCTTCGCGGTCTTGACCTTTCTGAATGCGACTCCAGAGTCGTGAAGCATTTGAGGATTCAGCCGCTTACAGGTTTCGAGTCGATCAAGGAATCCTTTGGGTGCGGTGATCTGGATCTCTCGTCCCTTACGTATCCCTACACATTCCGAAACGACGGCGTCCAGTTGATCTGGGACTCGTACCAAGCTGCAACGTCGTGCACTCGGGCGCAGATCGACCGTCTTCTAGCAACGGCACGAGGCGAGGTGGAGTCGGAGAAGTGGCGACTGCAGATGAAGAAGATGCTTGCCCGGATTCGGGATGCTGACCTAGACGTCCTGGATCAGTTGATTCAACTAGTGAAAGCGGGAGTCAGCGATAGGGCTGGTCTACTGGATGGAGTCGCTAACGGAGTCCTCGATTGGCGAAATGGCTGTATTGGGGACGCGGAGCATTGGGTGGAACTGGCGGTATGAGTGACGAAGTCTCCTTTACCGATGAGGATCTTTGTGACCACGTCGCGCTTGCCGTCGTCTTGAAGGACGCCTCAGGTTCCGTGCTCTCGATGTGGCACATTAAGTGGGGATTCTGGACGATTCCGTTAGGTAAGGCGCACGTCGGCCAAGCACCTGAGGATGGGGTTATCGAGGAAATGCGCGAGGAGCTCGGCATTGAGGTTCGCTCAATGACTAAACTGTCCTCAACGGTGATCGAGTACCAGCGGCCCAGTGGATCGATACGAACATTGTTCAACCTCTACGAGGTCACGGAGTACGACGGTAAGGTGAACAATCTGGAGCCAGCAAAGCACGCCAAATTGGCCTTCCGTCCTGTGCGGAGTCTCGCAAACGAGGAGAGTCTCTCAGACGGGACCCTCCTACTACTCGAGCACGAGGGTGTCTACACGCCGCGCTACATCTCCGGTGACCGCGTCGATGGCTGAGAGCAGCCTCGATCTGTCGGTACTCGCTCCGGAGAGCGGAGCAACCATAGCTCTTACCGGCCCATCTGGCGTTGGCAAGACCACCTTCGCTCAGGTATTGAGTTTCGCAGCAGGCGCGCCCATTCACGCTGAGGGGGCTCGCGACTGGCTTCTCTCGCGAGGCGTGGACGCGTACTGGAAGATGGACGGCTCACTTGTAGTGGAGATGCAGGAGCATCTCCTTAGCCGCTTCGAGTCCAGCCCTTCCTTGATATTTGATCGTTGTTCGATTGATATGGTTGTATTTCTTGAGCGCGCACGAGAGTATTGCGACTTTGAGGACTTTGTGCGCCGCGCGCGTCAGGCGATGGAGCGGATTGACGTGATTGTCTATTTCCCCTATCGATCGGAGCTCCTAGGCGACGATGGAGTTCGCAGACCCGACGATCTGTATCAAGTGCGTATTGGGGGACAGATCGCAGATGTCATTGTTGAGTGGGGGTGTGAGTCGCGCACAGTCGTTTACCACCATCACCGATCCGTCCTCGACAATATGGCTCGAATCGCAGCCGCAGTCGCTTAGGACCTGAGCGGATAGGTAATCAGGTGGAGATGATCCTCCAGCTCGTCTTCTCACGATTCTTCTGTCGGCGGGTGGCGACGAGGTAGAGGACCTTCATCGCGGCCTGCTCGATCGGGAGGTGCCCGCGGTGGCGCACCGACCGGCGGAACCGGGCGTTGAGCGACTCGATCGCGTTCGTGGTGTACACGACCTTGCGGAGCTCCGGGGGAAGTCGAGGAACGGCACGAGCTCGTCCCACGCGCTTTCCCAGGCCCGGATCATCGCCGGATGCATCTCAACCCACCGCTCAGCGAACGCGTCGAACTCCGCCGTGGCGGCCTCCACGGTCGGGGCCTCGTAGATGCGGCGTATGTCGGCCTCAAGGGCCCGCCAGTGCTTGCGGCTGGTGTGGCGCAGCGAGTTTCGCACGAGGTATACGACGCAGGTCTGCGCCGTCGCGTCGGGCAGGCCCTTGAGGCCGTCGCAGCACACCACCAAGGCAGCCACGACATGAGGAGCGCGCGAAGACCGGCGCTTGCCCACCGACCAGTGGGTTCGGGGCGAGAGACCGGCAAGGGCCTGGGCTGCGGCGTACAGCCGAACCCGATGCCGACCCCTTCGGCGTCGCGATTGAGGACCGTGGCAATGAAGCTGTCCGGGCAACCAACGCCCGGGGCAAGTTCAAGCACTGCGAGGGCGTCTCCGTGGAGGTCGACAACTACCCCATCCACGTACCAGGCGACGATCTGCGCCTGGTGGTTCGTGATTGATCCGTCTTGGTGGACAGTGCCCACATGACCTGCGCTGCTCTTCTTCAGGTGGGGCTACGCCCGACTCGCTCGCGTCAACGAACAGCGCGATGTTTCCGAGGAGTTAGAGGCTGAACTCGAGTGGACTCTCAGGCTGGCCGTAGAGCACATCTATCCTGAACTCGGTCCGGACAAGTAGCGGAGCTGCTTGTTCGCACCTCATCCGCCCTCGTCTGCGATGGTCAGATCCCGACCGATGGCCAGGGCCGCGGCCGGGATCGTGGCCTGAGGCCACAGCGACGCCAAGGCTGGATGCGGCAGAGACCTGCATCTAGGTCGACCGCCTAGGGCTGCGCGGTGGAGCCCGAGGAACGGTTGAAGCGCCACATCAGCAGAGCCTCCGGAACCTCCAGCCTCGTGGTAGCCCTGTTCCTCCTCGGATCGGGGCTTGCATGGATCCTCATGCCGACCGGCGCCTGGCTCGGCAACGACTCGATCACCTACCTCGGCGTCGCGCGGAACCTCGCTGCCGGCGATGGCCTCACGAGCCCGTTCACCGACGAGCTGAGCAACATCCCACCTAACGACCAGGTGGCGGCGATCGGCAAGCAACCGGTGACCGTCTGGCCGCCCGGGTATCCCGCGGCCCTCGCAGCGGGCTCACCAGCGGGCCTGTCACCCGAGGCCGCATCGCGGCTGGTCGACGCTGCTGCACTCGGCATCTGCCTCGTTGCCACAGCCCTCTTCGCCCGCCGATTGGGGGGGATGCTGGCTGCAGCGATGGCCGGAGGCATGATCGGGGCGAGCGCCCCTCAACTCGTCACCTTCACGAGCGTGGGCTCGGATCCGCTGTACATCGCGCTGCAATCGGCAGGGCTCCTGGTCCTGGCGCTGTTGGTGCGCGGTGTGACCTGGCCCAGATTGATCGCGTACGTCATCCTTGCTGCGGCCGCATCCCTCACCCGTATGGTCGGCGTCTCGGTGATCCTCGTCGGCGCCGTCACCCTTGCGATCGCTGCTCCACTTCCGCAACGCAGGTGCCTCGCCGTGAGCGGCTCGTCGACGATGGCCGCGCTCCTCCCTCTCCTACTCTGGGTCGCGTCCACCGCTCGCGTCCCCGGGTGGCGGGGCGGGCTCGCCCCCGAAGGGCAGTGGAGCCACGGCACCGAGGTCGCTCGATCGATCGGAGCCTGGTTCGTCCCTCATCGCGATCTGACTGACGCGAGATTGCCAGCGGTGCTCGCGCTCATCGCCGTCGGTTGCGCGATCGCTGGCGCTGGCTACTGGTTCAGCCTTCACGTATCCGCAGGGCCACTGGACAATGACGCTGATGCCGCACCGATGGACGATCGCGATCGAGACCGACCCCCCACCGCAGGGCCGCTCCTCGGCATCCTGCTGGGCCACGCCGGCCCGTACCTATTGATCGTCCTCCTGGCAGCCACGTTCATCGATCACCAGCTCCCAGAAGCGGCCTCGAGGCTCCTGGCTCCGATCGCTCCATCGATGATCGCCGTGCTCGTCGGTGGCATCGCGGCAGGTGTCAGGTTGACGCGCCCAGGGCTGCACCGAGCGAGCACCTCCTTCGCTGCAGTCCTCGTCGGGGCTGCCCTTATCATCGTCAACGGGATGTACAGCTACGATGCTGTGTATGTAGAACCGCTCGCCGGCATCTGGTCCGAGCAGGAGGAGCCGGCCGTCGTCGATGCCCTTGCCACGCTCGATGCCGATGCACCGGTGTTCACCAACTGGCCTTCGGCGATATACGGCTGGACTGGACGGCCGGCGCTCGCTCTGCCGTTGGAGCACTATCCGCTCACCGGCCGGAGTAGCCCGCGGTACCTGGTCGACCTCGACCAGCTCGCCACGATCATGTGTTCGCAATCCGCGGTCATCGTCGTGCGGCACGCCAACCAGAGCGGCAGCGGGACCGTTCGCGACCTCAAATCGAGGATCGATCTGGTCGAGTCCTACCGGGACGAGGACTTCAGCGTCCTGCAGTGCGGCTCGACCGCCGACCTCGGCGATCGCCGTACCGCTCACCCCAACCATTACCACTCCGCCACATAGCCATCGCTCCGTGGAACGGGGGCTCGCGTCGCGGACGTCGACGAGGTGTGTAGTCAAGCCGCGTAGTCCCACAAGGCTCGGGCTGAAGCCCCGCTCGTCCTGGCAAGGCTCATCCGCCGAGAGAAGAAGCGGCAGAGAGACAAGGGGCTCTCTGGGCTCGTACGCGGTACTGAGACGCGGCTGCTCGAACATGCAAACGTCGCCCACCCCAGCCGAGTTCGAAACCGCCTACTACCGTGCCCAAGGTCAGGCTCACGCGGCCTGAGAAATCCAACCCACCGAGCACACCCAAGGCCCAGGCCGAATCAATCCTTCCCAGCCCGCAGCCCTCGGCCATGGACGCTCAGCTAACGCCGCTGGTACAAAGTTCCTGACAGACCCGAATCAACGGCTGCCGTCTGCCGACCCGGCCGGAACGAGGATCAGTGGTCGGCGAGCTCCAGACGTCTGTGATGGGCGGTCAATCGGTCTGGGGGAGCTCACTCGGGCAATCCTGACACTATGCGGGCGGCGGGCCGACATCCTCCGACTCTCGTCCCGGTGGCAACGCGCTCGCGGTGCCACCGATGCCGAACTCGGACGGCGTGCCGTAGCCACCAGTCGGCCACCAAAGAACGCGAGCGCCCTGGAATGGCAGGACTCCTCCTGAATAGCTCAGAGTCCTCGTCCCGTCTCCTTCAATTGTTGGGTCGACGTCCTGGGGTAGTAGCGACTGAATGTCGACTTCGATTCCCTCGGGGAGTGGACCGATCTCGATCTCGATCCGCTCGGCAGGGAGATACGTGCAGAACAAGTCTGCGTCACGGGTTCCGCAGTGTGCAATCGTCCTCACGGTCACTTCCGTGGCAGACGAAGTACCGATTGAGTACGGAATCTGCTTGCCTCGTCCGTAGGAGAACTTCCGCTCACCGATTGGTACCGGTATTCCATCGATCGCAGCCTCTTCGAATCTAACGTTCTCACCGATCGGGCAGAAGTACGCAGTCCGTGGCAACGGCTCACGAGTTCGGTTGCGGGTCACGACTCGCACCCGCATTTCGACGGCGAGTCGATCTTCTCCGACCCTCGAGAAGCGAAGCTTGTACGAGATCGATTCGTTGAAGGCAGGGCATTCCTCATAGATCCATGTCAAGGCGTCATCGATGGTGTCCGGAAGTTCATCGACCACTCGGTAGTAACGACGCTTCTGTGCGATCGTCAGGAAGCCGACCGCAGTGCCCACTACAAGAGACGCATAGAGTGTCGTAAGCTGGCGGTACTCTCGCGCCGTTGAAGTAAAGTCATCTACCCGCCAAGCAGTGACTAGGACGGGGATTGCCAGCGCAGCGATGGTCAATCCGATAACGGGGAGCATGAACGTCCATTTACCGATTGGCACGTCATCTCGAAAGAGATATACAAGCCAGAGGCCCGCCAATGTACCCAGAATCCAAAGCCCGGGGTTCAAGTAAGCATCGAGGCTGAACGCACTGAATAGAACTCCGCTTAGCAACACAATATGCGTCCACTTCAACCCGTAGGTGTCCAGTAGACGCTTGATCGGATCGTTATCGCTAATCGTGCCGTTGTCGGGTTTGTCTCTCGCCATGGCTCCGCCCTGCCGGTCGTGCGGTCGCGATCGTACAGTCTTGGCGCTGGTGGTCGGAGGATTGACCTGGAGCAGTTACTAGCGCAAGAATGCCCCTTGAAGCACCCAAGGCCACGAGAGGACTGCCGAGATGGCGCCAGCGAGCGACAAGACCGGATCGGGTCCGGGGCTCAACTCCCTGGATCGGCCAGCCGCCTCCCCAGTGACGGTGAGCAACTGCGGGACCGGATCCGCCACGGCGAAAAACTGCGGGGAAGCCGAGCCGTCGACTGAGGTGCCTGGGCCTGCCTTGACTCTATGGCTGGAGCTAGAGGTCAAGTGCAACCTCTCCTGCGAGTTTTGCTACAATCCCTGGCGGGGCGACATGTCAATCGCGCCTAGGAACCGAACGACTGAGGAGATCGTCCAAAGCCTTGACGAGGTCCCACCTGGCACTCTTGGCGTAGTTGCGCTATCGGGTGGCGAACCGCTTTTGCGACCCGATCTGGCCGAGATAGTTAGCCACGTCGCTCGACTCGGGGCAAGGAGTGTTCTAACAACGAACGGTGTGCTGCTCTCGTCGATGCGGCTGACTGAACTTACATCTGCCGGGCTGACCGCAGTACAGATTGCTATCCACGGCGCCACTCCGGACACGCACGATTCCCTCGCAGGTGGTCAGAGCTGGTTCGCAGCAGTCGCCGCCGTTCGGCGGTGCGTTGACGCCGGGGTTCCGGTGACGCCGGTCTTTGTCGCTACCGCGCAGAACGTCTCGGAGTTTCCGGCCTTTGTGGAACTTCTCGGTGAGCTGGGTGTTTCGCGTACGATATTCAATCGAGTCGTTCCAGGCGGTCTTGCCTCGAAGAACTGGGCGCACCTGTCGGTGTCTGATTCCAGAATCCTGGACGCTCTAGAAGCGGCAGATCCCGTAGCAGTTCTCCATTCCATTGTGATCGAGTTGGGGGTTCCGGTCGAACGACCTACGAGCTTCGAGGAGCTTCGATCAATTGTCTGGACGAATTGCCACGTATCGGCGAGCCAAACCCGGGTCACGTTGGGTCCGGATGGACTTGCTCGTCAGTGCTCCCACATGACAGAAGCCGAATGGACGCTGCCTGAATGGCTCAGCCGTCGGGAGTCGGACGCCCTCTTGTCCCATCCAAGCGCTGGGGAGGAAGGTACGGATCGATGTTGCATCCATTCAGGCAGCACGACGGTGGTTGAGTTATCAAGAAGACCCGAGCGGCACTCCGTCCATCCCGAGCAAAATTTGTCGCTGGCTGCGACGTAAGAGCGTCTTACGTAGGTGGCTCGACCACTTGAGGTTTTGACGCGACGAGTTCGGCCAGGTCCTCGACAGCTGCCGTGCCTTGCGGCTAGCACCATGGATGTGCACTGCGGAACGAGTCGTTGACCGTTCGTTGCGGCTCGCCATCGTCTGGGCTTCTGAGGTCTGGCGTTTGGAGCTCTGCAACGCGGCGCCCGGCCAGGTTCGCCCGTCGGAGCGAGTCGTGGCAGTGACCTGGCGCGCTCGGCTGGGGCACGATGTCGCTCAGGCAGCGCAGGACGCACGGCTTGAGGGGAATGACATCGCTGCGCCGTCACCGTCGACGGCCCGGATGATTCGGCGCTAGGCTTCTCGACGGACCCGAGTCCTAGGAGCACACATGTCTCGACGCGATTACTACCACCCTCCTCGGTTTGACGGAGACAGCGACGAAGAGCGCGAGCGGAAGAACGACGATTGGCAGAAGTACTCGCAGGAAATCTCGGACGCTCGCGCTGCTGATTCTACGAATCCCGCTAGTTCCTCACAGCAAGCCCCCGACGCAGGCTCCGATGACGACTAGAGCTGGTGTGCCTTCACGCCTCCAACCGTAGGCGCTCCGCGAATTCAACAAGTGTACGCACACCAAATCCGGTGGCTCCCTTAGGGCACAAGCCTTCCCCGTCCTCGGAATCGGCCGGCCCGGCCATGTCCAAGTGGATCCACGGCGTCGACTTATCGACGAACTCACGGAGAAATGTCGCTGCAGCGATCGCGTCGCCCCAGCGACCCGTCGGGATGTTTCGCATCGAGGCAATAGGGCTTTCGAGAGTCTTCCGGACATCGTCCAAGAGCGGTAGCTGCCAGATTGGTTCGCCGAGTCGCTTACCTGTTGCCACGACCTGGCCCGCGATCTCATCATCGGTCGCCCACAAACCTGCCGTCTTCAGTCCAAGGGCAACCATGCAGGATCCGGTAAGTGTGGCAAGGTCAATTATCAGCTTGGGATGGTAGTGCCCCGCTTGCAGCAGACCGTCAGCCAGTATCAATCGCCCCTCTGCGTCCGTATTAGCTACCTCGACGCTGGTTCCGTCTGAGTAGGTGACAACGTCGCCGACTCGAAGGGCATCACCGGCCGGCATGTTGTCTGTCATCGGCATGAATCCGAGTACTCTCGCGCGGCTCGAGTTTCGCGCAAGGGCCGCAATCGTCGCGAGAACAACCGCTGCCCCGGCCATATCAACTTTCATGCCCATCATTGCGTCCGAGGGTTTGAGCGACAGGCCACCCGAGTCGAACGTGACGCCCTTTCCTACAAGTGCGAGGTCCCAAGGCCCAGTTGGGCGGCCCTCATACTTCAAAGTGACAAACCGCGGCTCGACGGCAGATCCGCGGTTCACTGCTAAGAGTCCAGAGAGGCCCTCCTCTTCAATCCGTGCTTTGTCCCAGACCTCGGCATGAAATCCGGATTCCGCTGCAAGGCGCTCGGCTTCTGCTGCAAATTCGGGGGCTGTAAGGTCTGATCCGACGCGGTTTCCGAGGTCTCGTGCGACATACACCATCTCGACAGTGGAAGCAGCTCTCCGCAGCCATTCTGGTGCATGAGGGAACGAGTCTGTATGAAAGAGCTGGAATCCATCCGGGCCTGGTTGGCGTTTGTCCTCCGCCTTGTAGCGTTCAAATCTGTACGCGCCCAGCAACAATCCCTCGCAGATCTCCACGACCTGTCCTTCGATGTCTGGCAATGAGTAGACGAACGATTCGACATCGATCTGGACAAGGCGTGCGGGCCCCAGAGAGCTCGATAGAGCAGCGCAAGCGTCGCGCAACAGATTGTCTGCTGCTTCGGTTCGATCACCGAGGCCGACGAGGGCGATCGTCCCGCCGCCGGAATCTGCCGTTGTGGCAGTGAAGAGCGCCGTCCCGGGCTCAGCCTTGAATCGCTGGGTCGCGGCGAGAGTGGTGGTGTTGTAGCGCGAGAGCACCTTCGCCAGGTCCTCGTTGTACACGCCGATAGCTTGGATGTCGTACGGCGCTCCGTCCGCTGAGGTCTCAGCCCAAACGATTGACGGAGGGACCGTGAAGACTCGTTCCTGCGAGTTGTCACTCATGGTTTGAGCGTACAGGTCCCGGTTCGATGCCTGAGCGCACTTTGATGTGAGCGCCCAGAATTGCCGATGGGAGCAGTGACCCGCTCTACTGTCGATCGCCCTGGAAGGCGACGTGCGTCCGCCGTCAGGTTGCTCGCCGACCTCACACCCCAGCTGAAACGCGAAGCGCCGGTTATGTGGACATTGAAGGCTCGATGTCAGCAACGGTGATCATCAGGTCGAGCGGATTGGTCGGCGAGCGGGACAATCCGAACCGCTCGTAGAACCCAGCAGCTGCCGGGTGCAGTGCCGACACCACCAGCATCCGTACGGCAATCGTGTCGCTCGCAGCGACCGTCAGCTCCATCGCGTGACGGAGCAGGCCAGCCGCTATGCCGCAGCCGTGCACCTGTCGATCGACTGCGAGGTGGAAGTACCCCGGGTTGACGGACAACCGACCTGAGGCGACCGTTGTCGCTTCGGAAAGGAAGTTCAGATGCCCAGACCACATCCGCCCGAGTTCCGCCAGCGTGCGGTCGAGCGGGCCCGGTCTCATGAGAAGCCCGTCGCGCAGATCGCTGCGGATCTCGGGATCTCCGACAGCTGCCTGCGGAACTGGATGCGCCAGGATGATCTCGATGGAGGCCGCCGCTCCGATGGGCTGACGACCGCTGAGCGCGCTGAGCTCGTCGAGCTGCGTCGTGAGTTGAAGGTTGCTCGGCTCGAGAACGAGATCCTCAAGCGGGCTGCCGCGTACTTCGCTCGGGAGAACGTTCTCCCAAAATGACGTGCACCTTCATCGCCGAGCGTTGCTCGGATCTGCCTGTCTCGGCGTGCTGCCGGGTGATGGGGGTGTCGACGTCGGGGTTCTACCAGCGCCAAGCGCAGCCGGTCACCGACCGCGAGTTGACCGAGGCGTACCGAGCCAACCAGGTGTTCGACATCTGGAAGATGTCGCGGCACTCCTACGGCATGCCACGGATCCGTAACGAGCTCCGCTTGGGTCTCGGCGAGGGGTGCTCGCGCACCACCGTGGCGCGGCTGATGGACACCTGCGGCGCCGTGGGCATCCACTACAAGCGCCGGGGTGGCTGCACCCGCCCCGGCGACGGCGACACCAGCGACGATCTCGTCAAGCGGGCCTTCGATCCCGAGGGCCCGGACCGGCTGTGGGTCATGGACATCACCGAGCACCGCACTGGGACCGGCAAGGTGTACCTCGCAGTCGTGCTCGACGCGTGGTCGCGACGCGTCGTGGGCTGGTCGATCGCTGATCACTTCCGCGCCGAGCTCGTCGCGGATGCCGTGCAGATGGCCGTCTGGCGCCGCCGACCACCGAAGGACCAGACGATCGCCCACAGCGACCACGGATCCCAAGGCAGATGAGTCCTTCCAGCGTGGTGCCACGTCGGGTCCACGCCGCCATGTTCAAGGCGTCGACGACCAGGGGGGCGTGCATGGTGCGCGCTGCTTTCCAGCCGACGATGCGCCGGGAGAACACGTCGACGATGAACGCGACGTACACGATCCCCGACCACGTCGAGCAGTACGTAAAGTCGGCCACCCACAGCTCATCGGGGCGCGTGGCGGTGAAGTCGCGCTTCACGAGGTCCGGGGCGCGCACCGCAGCAGGATCCGCGTGCGTCGCGAACCGCTTCTTCGCTCGGCTCGCT